>JAYSWN010000172.1:0-95391 GCA_043718025.1 Pseudomonadota bacterium | reverse complement strand
GCTACAATGTGCAGCGCGCGTGCGGCACCGGGCTTGAAACGGCGTGGCACATCGCCCTCAAGGCACACACCGGCGCCATTAGCCTTGGGATTGCGGGCGGGGTGGATACCAATAGCGACGTGCCCATTGAGGTATCGGCCGAACTTCAGCGCATGCTTCTCGATATCAATAAATCTAAAACGTTGATGGAGAAAATCAAAGCGCTTAGCCGCACGTCGGTACAAGCGTTAAAACCGCGCATTCCTAATGTGAACGAGCCCCGTACCTTAAAGTCGATGGGGCAGCATTGTGAGTTGATGGTCAAAGAGTGGAAAATCTCGCGCGCCGAACAAGATGAAATCGCCTTGGCCAGTCACCAAAATGGTGAAAAGGCTTACGCCGCTGGATTTTACTCAGGTCTGGTTCACGAGTTTGGTGGACTAAAGAAAGACGGCACCTTGCGCGGTGACACCTCTTTAGAACGGCTGGCGAAATTAAAACCCGTATTTGATACGGCGAACGGAACCTTGACGGCGGGCAATAGCTCACCGCTTACCGACGGCTCGGCCTGCGTGTTGATCGGCAATGAGGTTGGTGCTGAAAAATGCGGGGCGAACCCTTTGGCGCGGATTGTTGATGTGCAAGTGGCGGCGGTCGATTTTGTTCGTGGCGCGGGCCTACTCATGGCGCCCACCAAAGCGGTGTCGCAGCTTCTGATTCGCAATAATCTGACCTTTGCTGATTTCGATCTGTTCGAGCTGCACGAGGCCTTTGCCGGCCAAGTGCTTTGCAACATGAAGGCTTGGGAAGACGCCCGGTATTGCCGCGAGGTCTTGGGGCTTAAGGCCCCGATCGGTTCAATCGATAGAAAAAAACTAAACACCGTGGGCAGCAGCTTGGCGCTCGGCCACCCGTTTGCCGCTACCGGTGCGCGTATTACTGGCACGTTAGCGAAGCTCATTAAAACCTCGGGTCAGAAACGCGGCTTAATTTCAATTTGTACCGCCGGTGGCATGGGCGTGGCCGCCATTATTGAATCAGTCTAAAGGCATAATCGGTTTGGCCAAATCAGATTCTCCCAGCACCGCGCGTACCGGCTTGTTAAGCCGAGATAAATTTTTTGTTGAAAACCTGACGCTTTGCGGTGCAAGCTCCCTCCACAGGTTACATTTTTGGAGGGTCTATTGAAAACACCGTTATGGGTTACGGCGTGCAGTAGTGGTCGCATTTCTTATCTTTTCGATTCAGTATTAGCTCGACGCTCAATTTTAATTCTATTTTGTCTCGGCTTTTCCGTTTACGGCAGTGAGAGCCTCGTCCCCGCCGCGATAAACCATTGTCATTTGGCCGTGGTTGGTGCTGGCGAGCCGATCAATGATCCGCTTAAACTCCCTTTTCTCCCATGGGTTCGGCTTAAATCTGTGGATGAAGTGGCGGCAAAAGTTGCGCTGGCGAATAATTTTTACGTTGATACCCGTGACCTCCCAATCAGCGCCGATAATATGTTCAGTGTTTATCGTCGCGGAGGAAAACTCTACCAGCATTTCGATCGTCTCGATCTGGAAACCGGTCAATTAGAAACTCACCGCTGGGAGTTTCCCGCCTTTCGCGGGGTGAATGGGATGGCGGAGGTGAAAGCCACGCTCGAAAAATCCAGTTTAATTTCTAAAATGCGCCGTACACTCTATCCGCATCGGCTGCCGCACCCCACGCAGAAACGCACGGTGATTACGGATGAGGCAAAGCCTGCCTACTCGATTCGCATCAACCACGACGTCGATCATTTCATAAGCCAATGCGCTAAGTCCGAACGTCTTTTGCAGAACACCACCACCAAAGAAAAAATTCGCGATCTCAATAACCATACGGTACTTACCACCGCCACCTGGCTTTCTCTCGAAGTGCAGAGCGCGCTTGGAGACATGGTAAGACGGGGGGCGGGTTACAGTCTGGGGGTTTACACCACCGAGCACCATCCGCATGAAATTGCATTAAATGGTCGTGGGGGCAAACTGGTGGCCGGAGCCATCGGCATTGTCGTCGACGGCGTTTATACCGGAATTTCTCTATTCATGGATCGCAGTCATGCGCCCGACAAAAAGAATGACATGTTTTACGATGGCGCCGGCAGGCTGGCTTTTTTCGCCGAACTAGATTTTTTGGAAGGGCTTGGCGTGAAATGGATAGATTCCGTAACGGTTAACCAGGCGGCGAGAGACTTTGGTGGCAGATTTTATACGCGCGAAGAGTTCCATCAAATGATGGCCGAAAACCACAAAGCACCGATCCCTCTGGTCATTCCGCCGGATGGGAGATTTAGTCTCCGCTTTAACCGCTGGGAAAAAGCCACGCCCACCACCGCTATGATGCCCTAAACCTGATTTTAAGGAGAGTTAAACAGAAACGGGCGCACGACCTCTTTAGGAGGTAGCGCCCGTTTTTTAAAGACTAACGATTGAGCCGTTCGCGGGTCAGAATGATTCCGTGAGTTAAGTCGTAAGGGGAGATGCCCAGCGTGACCTTGTCGCCCACCAGCACTTTAATGTGAAAGCGGCGAATGCGGCCCGACAACTTCGCGAGCACTTCGCGACCATCGGCAAGCTTTACGCTAAATTGGCCTGAAGAAACGGACTGCGTTACCACCCCGTCTACTTTTAATAAATCTTCTCTACTCACTAGGGTTTACTCTTTTCTTAGCGATTTTTTCGCTCTTCGGTGGTTCCCACTCCGCTAAAGCCATCACGCTGATTAATCGGACCGGCGTGGGTCACGGTTAGCGTGCTCTTTTCGAAGAGTGTCTTATTGAACTGCTGGATTGCCTTACTGGCATCGGCTTCGCTGCCCATCTGAATAAAACAGTGGCTCTCTGGCTTTCCAGAGACTTTATTCAGAACCAAGGTGACTCGGCTTACTTTTCCAGCGCTTGAGAAGTGCTGCGTCAGGGACTCAACGGTGGCGTTCGAAGGTAGGTGGTCTACAAAGAGACGGCTTTTCAAAATCAATCCTGCTTTCGTTGGTGCGCCACGGGAGCCCTAAAAAGGGGCAAACTAAATCACGCGCACTGCGTAAAATCAGCGTAAATACTCGGGGGCATACTGACACAGATAGTAAGGGTTCACCATGTAATTCGTGTCGGTGTTATAATTCTGGCATGACAAATGACAAGACCACCCAAGACGAGATAGATGATCTAGATAAGCGAGTTCAACTTCAGAGTAAGCTGCAGGAGGCTACGCGCCGATCGGCTCCCATTTCGGTGATACAGGCTATTCAGAATGAGATCAGTGCTCACAACCAAAAGCTGGAGGCCTATGCGTCCCGGCGGAGGCATCCGAAATGACAACTTCTAAAACGGCTGACGTCCGGTCAAAAGAGGGACGAATCAACGAGACCTTAGGAAATTCCATGAGCTATAAATTTACTATCGATAGAAATTTGTTAAACCAAACTCCAGCCATTGCCGCCATGGAAGTATTAAAGCGCTGGGCGTCCGAAGGGAAACTCGAGCTGGTTGAAGCCGAACCTAAAAATCCGATTCGCGAAGCGCCGGTAGTGGTTGAGCCGGTGGCCAATCGATTCGGTAGGGGTAAGTTTCACAAAACTACTAAGAGCTCGCCCTCGGCCAAGGCCCGGTTTGAACAAATGGCCGCCATCCTCTTTCCCTTTCGCGATACCCACCGTTTAAATCGATTGGAGATCAACGACGTGAGCCATCTCGTCGTGCATCAGGTGAGTGGCAATAAAATTTTTGTTACCAGCAACAAAGAGATTTTTATTGCGGGAGGGCGAAGAGAATCGCTTCGTTCGGCCTTCGGCGTGCTCGCCATGACTCCAGACGAAGCGGTGGGAATGCTTAAGGGGGAAGAGGGCTGGAGCTAACCCATTGCCTTAATACCGATGCGCCTCGGGTACGTTTTTGAACCAGTTTGAAATAGTAGATTCTCCCTATGTCTTTTTACTCGGCCTTCGTTTTGCCTCGCCTGATTGATTGGGCGATGGATGATAAAAAACTGGCACCATTGCGCTTAACGCAATTGGCTCCAGCCCGCGGTACCGTTGCCGAGTTTGGATTTGGTAGCGGCACGAACCTGCCATTTTATCCCCCAACCGTTGAAAAGCTGATTGCCGTGGACCCCTCCCCAGAACTGTTGACTCGGGCCAAAGCGCGGCTTAGCGGCTTTAAACCTGAGTTTGAGCACCACCTTCTTTCGGCCGATCGCGTGCCGCTAGCAAAGCATTCCGTCGATTTTGTGGTCTGCTCCTTTACGCTTTGCAGTGTGGCCAGCACCATGGGCGTGTTACAGGAGGCCCGAAGAATTTTAAAACCCGGCGGCGAGTTTCTGTTTTTAGAGCATGGCTTGGCTCCCGATGCCGCGGTACAAAAATGGCAACACCGGCTAACGCCGCTGCAAAAGCGCTTTGGCGGAGGCTGCCATTTAAATAGAAATGTGTTGGGATTTTTGGCCGATGCTTGCTGGGATGTTACCGAATGCCGGCGTTTTTACGTCGAAGCAATTCCCAAACCATTTGGCTATATGACCGTGGGCCGCGCGCAATACTATTGAACGCTAAGGTTTAGCCTTCGCCGTCCCCCGCCTAACAAATCTTTTCGCCGGCAGGGGAGGCGACTAATGAGTTTCGAGGTAGCTACCGCCGTTTACCGACAGCCCACGGTGCAAGTGTAGCCATTGTTTTGTACGCAAAGCGCTAGCGCGTTGTAGCGAGCGACGCCGAGGTTATACGAGTACCAGTAGTACCACGCGCCGGTCACATACGACTGCGATTGGCAGTAGAAAACGTAGCCCCAATCAAGCGCGTTGTTGGCGTCGTCCTGGTCGATTGAGCTCTTATTCGTCTGATATAGATTTGCGACCTCCTGTTCTGTCCAAACGTGCGACGAATTATCGTTGGCTTGCGCCGCCGATGCGTTAACCAAAATGAGGGTCACGAGCGAGAAGATTAATTTTTTCATGCCCTTTTGGTACCGTTCGCTTCAAAAAAAATCACGCCGAAATGCGTCAGCACAGTACGTGCGTTTGCCGATTGTAAATTTGCTTACCGCTCTTCGTAGCCCCTTTTTAGTGGTTTAGTTTAGGGGGTGATTGGTCTAAAGCTAACTCACCAGATCACTATGAGCCCAAAGACCGCCAAAGACCCGCTTGATGGAATGACGTTAGAAGCCATTTTAAAAATACTCGTTGATCAACTCGGTTGGAAGACCATGGGTGAAGCGGTGAAGATCAATTGTTTCCACAGTGACCCCAGCATCAGCTCTAGCTTAAAATTTTTACGCCGAACCCCTTGGGCCAGAAAAAAAGTGGAAGATCTCTATCTCAATTACCTGGCTGAAAAAAAGAGCCAAACCTAGTATGCAAGTTCATCTTATCGACGGTACATACGAACTGTTTCGTTGCTATTTCGGCGCGCCCTCAAAAAAAAATGCGGCGGGCAGGGAAGTGGGGGCCACCCGAGCAATGGTGCGAAGTTTTGCCGCGTGGCTCGGCACCGGTGAAGTCACTCACGTCGCCTGCGCTTTCGATCACGTGATTGAATCGTTTCGTAATAAACTTTTTAGTGGCTACAAAACCGGCGCCGGGATCGACCCTGAGCTTTACGGCCAATTTGAGCTGATAGAACGTGCCGTGGCGGCACTGGGCATCGTGGTGTGGTCGATGGTGGAGTTTGAAGCCGACGATGCGCTGGCGACCGGGGCCGCCCGCTTTTCGGCATTAAAAAAGGTTGAGCAAGTGCTTATCTGTTCGCCCGATAAGGATTTGGCGCAATGCGTGAGTGGTAAAGCCATCGTTGCCTACGATCGTTCGAAGAAAATTATTTTGGACGAGGCGGGGGTGATAAAAAAATTTGGTGTGCCGCCGTCGGCCATTGCCGATTTACTGGCCTTGGTGGGTGACTCAGCCGACGGCATTCCGGGGATTACGCGTTGGGGAATGAAATCGGCCTCGACCATTCTCGCCGCCTATGGCTCGATTGAAAAAATCCCGAAGCGAGCCGCCGACTGGAAAGTTGCCGTTCGCGGGGCCGAAGCATTGGCCGATAGTCTCAATGCGGGCCGTAAAGAGGCGGCGCTTTATAAGCAACTCGCAAGGTTACGTTTTGATGTACCGCTTGAAGAGTCATTGCGCGATATCGAGTGGCGGGGCGCAGGTAGGCAGGCGGTCGAACAGATTTGTGAAGAGATTGCCGATCCTGATCTGGCGGGTCGCATTGCAACTTGGCGCCAGTAATAAATGAGCCGCCGGCTCATTACATCATCTTGACCACTTCAGCCTCTAAACGATCGAAGATCTGCTCATTGGCGTCACTAACCAAAACTTTCACTTTGTCGCACTCTTCCTGCGTTTCAAATCTCATGCGAAACGTGAGTTTGGTCTTACTGCCGTGCAGCTCAAGGGTCCAAGTGGCCTGAAATTTGGGGGCGGGTTGTAAATGTTCAAATACAATTCGTTCGGGTCGCGCAATTTCTACGAACACGCACTTGTTTTCAACGTTGATGCCGTTCGGTGTTTGAATCGTGAAATGCCACAACCCCCGAGCCCTAAAATCAAACTCCTGAAAAGTGCTGGTGCACCCTTTAGGCCCCCACCATTCAATGAGATGGGTGGGGTCACTCCACGCGGTGAAAAGAACTTCGCGTGACACATTAAAAACTCGGGTGGTGACCACTTCACGGCTTGAGCTTGGCTTAGTGGTGTCGTGCGCCTCCGGATACGGAGTGCCTTTACCCGACTCAAGATAATTTTTGAGGCTTGTCCCCAGAAAATAGTTCCAGTCGTTGGCGCAGGCCTCGAGGCAGGCAGAATCTTGATACTCAGACTGCGTGAATTCCACCTTGGTGCCGGTGGCGTCGGAGGTTAGGCGAAATGAAATCTGGCTACCTTCCCAGGCGTGAGTGTTCTGCATATTTGATTTGGTGCAGCTCCAAACGACTTCTCGACCGCCATCCGGCGGTTCAATCGTGAACTCTACTGACCAATCATTCTCCGGCCAACGAAAGACGCCTTTGCCATTTTGTACCGAGGCGTGTTTGGTCCACCACTTGCGCAGGTGAGCTTCTTCGGTAAGCGCCGAGCGAATGGCCGCGGGTTGCACCGCGAAATGGAAACTGTGGTGGATGGAGGTCATAGACTGATCCTAACAGATCGTTGAGAGTTAGCCGTACTTTAGCGTCGGCGGCAGACTAATGATTACTACGGCTGATTGGCCGCATTCATGCCCTTGAATATGGCGTCGAGCTCTTGGCGTGAGGCTAGGCGCGCCTTTTCCGAAAGCTGATAGCCAAACTCCAACTCGCCGCTGGCAATCCCCTTCACGGCGTGATCGGCAAAGGCCTCAAGCGGCACCCCAAAGTCATGTAGCCCTTTACCTCCCAGGTCGGTCTGCACGGCCGGTGGCACCACTTCGATTACGCTTACCGAAGTGTTCACCAGTTGGTGGCGCAGGCTCAGCGTGAAAGAGTGAAGCGCCGCTTTGGTTGCGCAGTAGACCGGCATGAAAGCAAGCGGGCTAAAAGACAACCCCGACGTCACGTTAATGATGGCCGCCGCCTTCTGCTTCGCCAGGTGGGGGGCGAACAGCATGGCCAGGTGGATGGGCGCCGAAAGATTGGTGGCAATCTCCCTTTCGGTATCGCTCCATTCTTGCGATTGCAGCACCGAGGGGGGGCGGTTCTGCACGCCGGCATTGTTGATAATCACATTTAATCGGGGGAAGTCGCTGGTCAGTCTTTGGGCGAGACGCACGCGCTCTGAGGCTTGGCTAACGTCGCAAACGAAAGTGTGAAACTTAGGGCACTCACGCTTAGCGGTCTCGAGTGTCTGTTGGCGCCGCCCGCACAAAATGACTTCACTCTCTGCCGCCAAGAATCGTTTTGCCAAAGCCAACCCAATGCCGCTGCCGCCGCCGGTGATAAGAATCGTGTTTCCGCCAAGTTTCATAGGGCCTCCCATGCTGACTTTAGGCCAGTCTGTGAAAACGTGTCATTGCCTTTCATACGAATTCTCTGGACGCCGGTAACGAATTTATTGTCTTTAGTGGCCATGAATTCATTCTCATCCCATTTCGAAGCGGCGATCGGGCGGCGGGAGCCCCTAATAGCTGCCTTACGTGCCGAGGACACTGATTGTTACCGCCTTTTTCACGGCATAACCGAAGGCGTCGCCGGGCTTACCGTTGACCGCTACGGCACCTTGATTCTCGTGCAAACGTTTCGCGATCCGCTCACCAGCGTCGAGCTGAGTCAGGTTGAAGAAGCCCTACACAAAATAGTGCCTGATGACTTTACGTTGGCCTACAACCACCGCAATAAAAACGCGGCCCAAGCGTTTGACGAATGGCACAAACCCATTGCCGAAGCGTTGGCTGAAACCGAGTGCAAAGAGTTTGGCGTTCGCTACCTGATTAGCTCGCGGCACCGCGGCCTTGACCCTTGGCTGTTTCTCGACTTACGCGCCGGGCGTCGGTTTCTTCGTCAGGTTGGTAAGGGCTTGTCCATGCTCAATTTGTTTTCCTATACGTGCAGCGCCGGTATTTGCGCGGCGGTGGTGGGCGCCAGCGAAGTGTGGAATGTGGATTTTGCGGCTTCGAGTCTTGAAGTGGGCCGGCGCAACGCGCTTCTTAATCAGCTTACCGACCGTCAAGTCCGCACCATCAACGAAGATTGTTTGCCCTTCGTGCGCCAGATCGCCGGTTTACCGATCGGTGGGCGCGGGGGGCGGGGAAACCGGGTGACCAAGTTTGAGCCTCGTGAGTTTGATCTCGTCTTTCTTGATCCGCCGGCTTGGTCAAAAAGTGCCTTCGGCGCAGTCGATGTTGTGGGTGACTACGCCAGTTTGTTTAAACCAGCCTTGCTGGCTACTCGCCCTAATGGCGGACGGATTTTGGCCACCAACCACGCGGCCGTGGTGGATCTTGAGAGCTGGATTAATACGCTAAGGCGTTGCGCCGAAAAGGCGGGTCGGCCGATTCGTGATCTGCAAATCATAGAGCCGGAGGCTGACTTTCCGTCGTTCGATGGCCGCCCGCCCCTAAAAATTGCGGTCTGCGAGGTGTAAGCGCGATGGCTTTGCTTTAGGGTTTGGTCTTAAAGGGCCGTCTGATGGGCGAAATGCGGGTCGTTAAGCGCCTTAATAGTGTAGGGGTCGAGCTGATTCTCGGTGGTGATGCGATTGTTTTTAAAGTACACGGGTTGATCTAGGCGCATGCGTAATGAGACCAATTGGTGGCGGCAAACGCTGACGTGGTAGTTGTTGTAATTGGTCTTTTGATTGAGTGCCAATTCTCGGCGGTAGCTTTTCCAGAAGCTGGGGCGGCAATGGGGGCCATCTCCCAGCAAAATAAACGTCACTTCGTAGCTAATGAGGCAAAGTGGCTCAGTTGGCTCCGGCGGGGCGATGGATTCGCGCAATGAGCCCGTAAATTCGTTTCGGGTGGAATCAAAGACGATTTCAGCTTCGGATTCGGAGTCAAAGTTCATGCGGCGAAATTAGCACGTCTGGGCCCCAAGTTGGGGGGGATTCGGGTTTTGGCTTAATAATCAGGCGACTAGGCCGGTATTCGTGGGGGAGTTTGAACGGACGCTTCACTTAAAACGGGAAATGGTTTAGATCCAGCCCCTATGGAACAAGAGACGCAGACTGAAATTGAAGGCTTTATCTTAGAACTCTATCGCAATGGGGATAGCCAGCCCTGTTACATTTCGTCGTTCGATCCCGAGGCCGTGGCCGGTTTTAATGGCTACACCCAGAGCCGGGAAGAGGCGGTGGTGTTTGAGTCGCGCGAAGCCTTGCTGCCGCTGGCTTCGATCGAAGTTGAAGCGATTGAGGACGACAGTGAGGTGGAAAACGGCGAACACCTAGTATTCGATGGGTTTAGAATCTTGCCGTTCAAGGGCGTGACCACCGTTCAGCTGGTCGGCAACGAAGAGCTAGAAACCGCGCTCGAAGAGTTTGAAAACTGAATGCGTTTTGGTTTGTTATTTTCTAATTGAGAACTGGATAGGGTATTGAGTCGGGCCGATAGCGATGAAGATGCCGGCCTCCAGAAACAAAAAAGCGATGCCGGCCGTGAGTGAAACCGGGGTTATTTTACCTGCGTACAACAGTGGATTTCCAAAACAGTAGCTGAGCACGATAAGCACGGTGGCAATGGCGCAAGCGCTGGTTAGGCGCATGGCCCACCGAATGGCAGTTTTGCGTTGATCTTCGACGATCACTAATAGAATAACGGAAACGCTAATTGCGATGAACAACGCTGCAGAAACCGGCGACATGGCTCCGACAAGAAAGTTTTTAAAATAGGTTATGCGTAGGTTGAAGAGGTTTTCAATTCCGAACCACGCGTGACCAAAGTGCTCAACCAATTTCAAAATCGAAAAAACAGAACAGAGCAGCGTAGCGGTAACCACGGCTGATCTGGCAAATTTTCGAGTGACGCCGTAAACGAAGAGCACGAGGCTTAAGCCTAAAATAATAAACAGCACGGCTTCACTATGGGCGATGGGAACTAAGCCAGTGCCCATGCCCGAATAGGCTTTCGGCCCGCCAAAGAGTCCCGTAATTCCCAGGGTCCCCACTAGCGCTGTAAAAACCCAGCAGACGAGGGCTAAGCCGGGCCATGAAATCAATTCTGGAAAATGGGCGGGCCGATTCGGATCGTCGGCCATCGAGACCGCGGTATCGGTGAAACGCGGTTTTGTATTTGGTCGTGCAATCGAATCGGAGGTATTCACAAGCGAAAGAGCCACCTCATTCCTGGTGTTGGCCCTTTGCGGGCTGGACTTTGCTACCGTTTTTTTTCGTTTTGCGTTCGTTCGTTTGGCCATGTTTTCGCCCACTTTCCCTTCTTATCGGTTTGCCGCGCGTCGAACTTGAGTGACTAAAGTTTTTACCGGGAGAAGCCGAATCAAGAACACCACTATGGGAAAGATCTGCAAAAAAAGGCTAGGGATAGGCCGGGCCGGCTTCACCCTCATTGAGTTGTTGCTGACCATGGGGATGATCGCCGCCCTTTTAAGCGTAGTGCTGCCGAATATACGGGCCATGATTGCCGAGGGCCAGCTCACCAAAGTGGACGGAGAGCTATCGTCCATTAAGACCGCCGTTACGTCATATTGGCGCAACAATACAAATGTTTACCCTCCCAATATTCACTCTGCCCTGGTCAACGCCACCCCGCAGATGATTTCACAAGTGATGCCGGACCCTTTTAATACGGATTTGGTAAATCAGACCTATGGCTATGCGACGGGCGATGACTCCACTTTTGGACCGTATTTTATAATTTATTCAAAAGGTCCCAAAGGCGACACTTTAACCGCCACCTTTGATTCGGCCCACCAATGGATCGCCTACACCGGTGGCGGTCGAGTGGTGAGCAATGCCCCGGTGGTAAAGTTGCCTTAGCCCCTAGAAAGTTTCCACAGGAAACACGAAACCAATCGCAACCTTAGCGACAACGCGAAGCGAGCAATGAGCATGGTATCAGTCATGTTTTAGGCTCTTCGCTTTGATGAGGGACAATTCACGAACTGCCATCTTATCTTTGTCGCGGCCCATGACCTTCTTAAAGAAGTCTATTGAGTTCGGGTTTTATCTGGGTACCCGCGTCCGTTACAGGATTCGCAACCCTGTCATTTTTCTTCTGCAACATATTGAAATGTAATCAGCGGCGCTAAAGGCAAACTGAACAGCATTGGCCGCGTTAGTGATGGAGTCGCCGATGTGCCCCATGCGCAGCGGCGTGCCAGCGGCTAGGGCCGGCCTAAACCTATCCCCGAAACAGGAGCCGGCCCCCGGTGATTTGAAGTACCACCGTGCCATCGGCATCGCGCAAAAGCAGATCGTATTTTACGGTCACCCTCATGTCCCCCTCAGTATGGGTTTTTACCTCGGTGATTTTAGCCTCGGTGGTAAACACGCCCCGAAGCTGGTGCGCTTTTTTGGTTGGGGCCTGAACGCGATCGAAGCCCACCGGCAAGGCAATGGAGTTTCGAAACTGTTCCGGAATTTCCCACTCCCGCGGGTTGGCCACGAGAATGGCGGCCACCGTGTGCAGAGCGCTGTCGGTAATTGTCGGGTGAATAAAGTGCTGAGAAAAATTGAGCGATTGGTGCGGCTCGATTTGTCCTGCCGAAGTCACTCCGGTCACCACCACCTTGCCAACCAGACGAAACGTTTCTCCGTACGGTAGGCCTCGTTTTTCTAGATCAGCGTACAAAACACCCGGGGGAAGTTCCGTCCAGACCCCGTCCTTTAAGTGAAGCGCAGGAAACGCAGCGAAGGCGCCGGAAAAGGAGGCTTGCCCCTTCATATGCTCGCCGCGGCTCGCGATGGAAAAGCGGTAGCCCGTGGCATCGGCGACAAGGGTGGTTTTGATCGTGGCCTCGGCCGGTGGTTTTTCCTTGCGCGCGGGAAGCAAGGGAAGCGCCGAGGGGATCTCCACATTTTCCAATACGATAGTGTCATGCCGGGCGCGCTCGGGCTGGTTCATCATAGCCGCCAAAATTCCGTCGAGGTAGGCCGCCGCGGGGTAAACCGCCAACGCCTTTTCCTTGCTGCCCACAAGGTGATGGTCAAGCCAGTCCGGCGACAAGCGGGAGACAACCGTGGAATAGTCCAAAGCCTCCCCCTTTTCACCGAGCAGCCGATAACAAAACGGAGCCTCATCTTCCCCGCGAAGAGTAAAACAGACGAACAGAACTAAACTGGCCACCTTTAATGTGCTCATTTTTCATAAGTAGACCAACTGTGCCGATGCGTCTATCGAGGAGAGGCCTTTTTCTGTGCTTACCGACCCGTTAATCGTATTAGGCAGGGCTATGTCCAACACCGATCCATTTTGTAATGAGGA
This sequence comes from Pseudomonadota bacterium, assembly GCA_043718025.1. Lineage (GTDB taxonomy): Bacteria > Bdellovibrionota > FAC87 > UBA2466 > UBA2466 > JBGSST01. The sequence continues at coordinate 82,545 of JAYSWN010000172.1, read as the reverse complement.
GTTATTTCGTTGGATTGAGTTTCAAGCGAAACTTGGCTCGCGCCGTCCGGGCAGTCCGGCGGGCAAAGCCAATGAAGATTTTATCTTTTCCCAGCTTGAGGACTTTGGTTTATCCAACGTACGGCGTGAATCGGTACCGGTTACCCACTGGCAAGCGGAAGAGGCTGCCCTTCACTTAGGGGCAAACTCTTTTTCGGTGTTCGGCATTCCCTACACCGCCTTTTCTCCGGACGGAGGGGTCGCAGCCCCGTTGGTATACGCGGCGCCCGATTGCCTCTTTGGCCGCGCCGATTGGAAAGGGAAAATTGTTGTCGCAGAAATTGGCTTTCCCCCCTTGGATACTTCGCTGCTTCTTCGTCTCGCTTTGGGAAAACAGGACAGCGAAAACAGCTTACCGAATGTGACCCCAAAGGCCGAAAAAAAACTACGGTTTCTGCAGCAACACTTTGGGTCTTTCCGGCCTTTGTCTTGCAGGCAGTAGCTAGGTCATGCACAGAGCCAGTTGGACAATTTGTTTTCTCTCTGTTTATCTGGGTCTTAGCCTAACCCTCAAGGCTCACGCAGCGCCCCCCACTGTCAAAACCGACTCCCCATCGTTCGATGGCCAGGCAATGGTGAGAGTGGCGCAAGCCAAGAGCACAGACGAAATGCGCAGGATAATTCAAGAAGAATACGGAGTGGCGACCTTGGCCACGCGCCGTCCGGGCACCTCGAAAAAAAACACACAAAAGGATTCAGCTGATGCACTGTATTTTGGAAATATTCTTGATACCGGAGGGGCCGAAGGGATGTATGTGGCGGCTCAGAGTTTTGCCGTAACGTTGGACGATCAGGGTCGATGGGGTCAAACCCAGCGACCTATGGCTGATAAAGATTTGATTGTTTTCAGGGAAGATTCGACCCGTGGCGTGCTACTTCATGAGTTTGCTCACTATCTCATTGAGAAGAGAAGACGAGAGGTGTCAGGCGACTCCGCCAGAGCCAGCGCGGAGAGAAAAGTGTCCCCATTGAATTTCCTCCAGACGGATCTCCATTTGGATCGACCCCTTACCACCAGCGAGTTAAAGGAGAGAGTCGAAGCCGTGGTAGCCTTAGAGTCCAATGCCCTTGCCGAAGAGATGCTAATTAACACGTACCTATTGGCTAACCGCAGGGACTTTGCCCTTTCCATTATCGAAGTTCAGGGGTTTTTGCACCGGATGAGCGCTGATCCCGAACACTACCTTGATGAACCAGCTCAAGGTTTAAAAGCCACCTACGAAAGATTAGAGGCTCCTCAGATAGGTGCACTTTTTGCTGAGGCCTATGCCACCGAAAAGAAAAGAGCGGCTAAACGATTGGCTGAGTTTTACGAAGTAAATCCGTGGTTCAAAAAGGTGAGTGAGCTCAACCAAAGAGAGATCTTTTTGTTACCGCCCATTTTTTCATCTAAAGAACCGCGTAAGATCCTGGGCATCGCGGGCCCTGGCGAATTGACGGAGAAAGAGATCAAAACCGCCTTTCACCATTGGGTTAGCCAGTTTCCAGCGGATGGCCCCTCCGCACGACCAAAAGAATTTAAACAATTGGTCCAGGCAAAAGACGATCTCCTAAACCCCGATAAGTACCAGCACCGACGCTATCAAGAAGAGCTAGAAAGGCAGAGGCAAGAGTTCGTCATGGAATCACGCCATCAGCGGGAGCTTGGAGAGCGGGGTCTGAGAAGACTGGGTCGGCTGACCACACGGTTTGCCACTCAATGCGCTCTTATGGGGGCCGCGGGCGCCGTTGATCGGTTGATTCCCGGCGTGGGTATTTTGGAGAGCCCATCACCTTTTTTTTGGGGGTTAAACACGGCAGTTGCACTTTTTAGCGTTAAAAGTGAGAAAAACCCCCCGGTTTTACGGCCACTCCGAGAAGGGGCTACGAGCGGTGCTGTTCGCGCAGGGGTAATTGTTACGTGTGCCAAGCTGCTAGAAGCCTTTGCGTCTTTCTAAAACGGAAAAAGAGGAAAAAGGTATCCGTTACAAACTAAGGAAAAGCAGCGTTAAGAGAAACTCACTTCTCATCGGGAGCGACGGGGAGAGGGAGATAGCAGTCGGCTCCATCAGCATCACGATCGAGAATGTATCCGCCCTCGGGTCTATAATACTTTGGAGCGTCGCTTATAGTCCCATCGGCTCCTCGATAACGACATCGCCGTTCATTGGTATCATAATCTGTGTATTCCCCGGTCTGCCCTCACCCTACGAAGCCAATTTACACAATCCCCCCAACCCACCGCAACGACAGGTTGAGAGAGCATTAGCAACGCGAGTGCTATAAGCAGTTTTTCTTTTTTTAAACAGAAAATCATTTATGAATAACAAAAATTTAGTTAGAAGAATCACTCAAGCGGCTAAGAGAGACCGAAAGCGTCGGCACGATCGCCGATATCTTGAGACGATGGGGTTTCTCGTGGCTAAGGGATTTCTCCGGTCGAATCAGGACCTACTTCTTTTGCCAAATAAGCGATTAACGATTCTGGATGCCATTTGGGCCGGAATGAATGTCGAACCGCGCATACTGGAAGTTCTTCCTGCTGCTGTCTTGCGTTTGCCAAGGCACTTCGATCTCGATGCAACTAGACACGAAGAGCTTTATGCAACTGTCGAAAGACTCAAAAATGCGGAGGAGAAGGGGGAACCCCTATGGGGTGTGCCCTACGAGAAAATCAAAGTGTGGGTAAAACTGCCCCTACCTGACGGACGGGTAAAGGAATTCGGAAAGAAAAAGATCACGAAGACTTTCCGTTTGAAACCGGAGGTGGCCCGAAAACTTAAGGAGTTCGCAAAGAGGCTCGGCTGCACTGAGACGGAAGCGGTCGAGCGAGCCGTTGTAAAAGGGTTAGTGTCTCGCTAATGAAGCTCATCCAGGACTGGAAATAGGCATCCCCGTCAGTGACGCAACTCTCTGAGTAAGGTCACGGCAAGAATGAGAAAGAGTAACGCATAGCTCAAGGCGTTTGCCCTAAAGACTTCTCGCCTGGTGATTTTTTTGGTTACCGAATGTTTCTTCAATATCCACAGCTCGGACATGGCCGTCCCTTTGCATTATCCATCTTCGGATTTTATGCAGCTCTTTAGTTGAAGTAGGTAACTAACCAATGTGGAATTCGCGACTGTTTACCAGACTAGCAATCGGACATTTTTCGTCACTTCTCTTGTTGATTGGCTTTGCATTCGGTCCTCTGGCCAGTGCCGAGGACCACGGCCAAACGCCCCGGTTCTTTCCGGTAATCCCCGAAGAGAAAATGCCGCAGTTTTTTCAGAAGATTTGTGAGACCGACAAATGGATGGCCAAGCTTCGGGCGGACCTCCCGGAGAGCGATTGGCGCAAGGAGATTCGCTCCACGATGGAAGAGTTCGAGCTGAAGGACGTGTTTTGGAACACCTTCCTGCAAAAGAACTACGCCAAGCCGGGGTTCGTCGCCTCCTATTGCAAGATTCGCGAGCGCTATCTGCGTAAACAGATTGAAGCGGGAATGACGCCAGACGCGGTATTGGATAAGCTGTCCAACGACGAGACCCAGCTCTTTGTTCTCGGAGAAAAGCATCCGGATATGAACGGCAAGGACCTCTACGGCGACATCATGAAGACCTTGAAGGAGAAAACCAAGGGAGGGTTGAAGTACCTCTTTCTTGAAATGTCGGCCGGAAAGGGGATGCAGGCGGCGATTGATAATTATCTCGTCGGCAAAATGACCTTCGACGAGTTAGCCAAGAGCCAGTTCTCTTCCGCAGGAAAAGCGTCGGAGCCGATGTACCGGGCGGCCAAGGAGCTGGGGCTTAAGATCGTGTGTGTAGACCGGGAGGTGGGGGACTGGCGCAACGAGGGCAACGAATTTACCGGGATGGCGCACCGAAACGAAACCATGGCCGACAATATGGTAGGGGTGCTGGAAAAGGATCCGAAGGCGAAGGGCCTCTTCATTGTCGGGCAGAACCACGTGGCGCCGTCGAGAATTCCGGGTACCCGAATGCCCGTTCCCGTCCAGGTGCTGGTCGCGGAGAAGAAAATCAAAACGAAGACCGTGCAGATCCTCCGGCCGCCGGTCGAGCATGTCCTGAACGAATTGACTCCTCCCGATTGCACCTGGGCCATCTACAAGCCCGAGATGGCGGCCTTCGGCTTTTTGCCCGGGGCGGATAGCAAGTTTTTGGTCTCCTATCCCCCCTCATCGTGGGATTTGCGAGGTCTTCCCGAGCGGGCCGCCAAACAAAATCGGGCGTCGCATTGGAACGACTTCGACGCCGTGCTGTACTTTCCGCGCAAGTAGTTGCTCCCTTCCCCCAAAAGGGTTGCGATCGGGAACAAGCCTTTGTCGTGAGCTATTTCGATAGCTAGCCTGAGGCCAGGGCCAAACTTTATTGAACTCCCGTGGAGCTACTGAGTCTAGGTAGCGCGGTCCTTACGACACGACTTAAAGTCCCGAAGCAGGACTCGAACTCGTGTCGTTTAATTTTTTCAAACTATTGAAGTTTAACGGGTTAAAACTCGCGGAATGAATTGGCGTCCCCAACGAGATTCGAACTCGTGTCTACGCCGTGAAAGGGCGTCGTCCTAGGCCTCTAGACGATGGGGACCAAGTGATTGGAACGGTCAGTTATGGTTGTGAAGCAATAACTTGGCAACAGTTTTATACTTCAATTCCGTAGTGTTGCGCTGACTCCACAAAAGTTTTTAAGCGGCGAAACTACAAAATCAGTTTGACAAACCGCGTTAGCAAAACCGCCGCAAGCCCCTGAAATGGCAAGAGATTTATCCGCTGGTGTTAGCCAAAAAAGTTTTGCCGAAATCGCGCCATCCTCGTTAACTCAAAACACTAAAACGAAACAGCGAACAGTGGGGAATGGGGGGGTGCTTGTTTCAATTATTCTGCTTTGGCATATTTTTTATGATGGCTAGCGCCTCCGTGGCGGCAGAGCCGCCGGCTTGTGATTACAAACTAGAGGCCATGGGCGCACTCTCAGAGCTGTGGAACAAAAGTGCGGTAGCGCCACGCGATCCTCTGCTGCTTATCGAAACGCTCGAGAAAAAATTTCCCGGCCAAATCGGAATTCCGGGCAGTGGGCTTCGCCATGGGTTGGGGCGAGTGCTGCGAAAAGTGCTTGGCGAAAGAGTGGAAGCCGCAAAATTTCTTTCGGCGGACAAAAAAAGCGAGCTGCTCGAGAGTCTCGATCAGGCCATAAGGGCCTTTCAAGGCGACGTGCCGGATGTTGCAAACTTTGGCCATGGTGGTGGGCAGGGTGGCGGCGGTGGCGAGGAGCCACCCCTCAATTCTTTTTCTGACGAACTGCCAAAGCCCGACCCGCGGATCATCGCCGAGATTGATGCCTACTTCGAACGCCCCTCCTTTCAAACTTGCGCTGGCGAAACCGCATTGCTCTTGGGAATTAGCTCTCTCGTCTCGGCACTCGGCGCCGTAGTGGTAAACTGGGAAAAATTTTCACCGGTTGGAAACAAGAGCTTTTGGACCTTTCTCAAGAAAGATCTCTTCACCAAAGCGGTGTGGAAAAAAGCCTGGGCCGATCCGGAGTTCACTCACCTAATGACGTGGAATTCGATTCTCATGACCAGTCTCGGCGCCCTCTCTTGTATGGGCGATAAAAATGCCGGCCGCAACGCCATGACCGCCATTAGTTTAGGGGCGTCGCTTTTTGATCAATGGCGAGCGGGAGAGTTTTCGCTACGGCAGACCGTAGTGGATACCCTGTGGATTCGTTACGTCAGTTTTTTTAAAACCGGCAAGGCGCTACACTACTCGCGGGCGTACGCGGCCACGGGTCGCGCCTACCCTAAACTGGTGGAAGGGGCGCTGCAAACCACAAGCGAATTGATCGGCGCTTTCGGCTACCCACTAACCAATCTGTTTTCAAAAAGAGTGTGGGAGCGGGGCGAAGGCTATTTTACAGACGCGGAAGCGCTTTGGCGCGGGCCGCTTGCACGACGAGCAGTTCATCCCTAAACCGCCGAATCACCGCGTGGGCCATGATTAGGGGATCGATATCGAGTTCGCGCAATCCTTTAGTGGGTACCGGCGTGCCTTCGGTTTCAATGTTGGCCGCGTAATGAATCAAGATCGAAACCGTAGACTTGGTGCAAACGCTGACGCTCAGTTTTTTGCCATCAACGTAGATGTCATTTCCTTTACGGGATAAGCCCTTGATGGATTTTTCCCAAAGCCATTCGTAGACGTTGGCGACAAAAAGATGCTGCAGCAAAATTCCTTGATCGAACGAATCGATAAAAAACTCGGCCAGAAAATGTAGCATTTTTGGGCTGTAGATTGGCGCCTGCTTTTTTACGTCGGCGAGATCTACCATGTGTTCAAGCGTTACCGTCGCCGGGCCGACAAAGGCCACCACGGCGTTACCCAGTAAGTCGAATTTCCGATAAATCCAATGCGGGGCCAACTGGGTGCCGTCGTAAGTGATTTCGGATTGATCAAAAACGAGAGTTTGAAAAGGGGGCATCGGAGAGAGCTCCATGCGCGTGCAGCGCGCGTTTTAAGCGCATGCACGATTCGCATACGCCGCACATTTGCCGTTCGCCTTCGTAGCAGCTCCAAAGCAAATTTAGAGGCAGGCCAAGACGCTTGGCCTCGCTTACGATTTCTATTTTGTCTAATGGCACGGTGGGAGAAAGAACCGTAACGCCGTTAGCGGTTGAAAAAGAGAGGGCCCGGTTTACCGCTTCAAGGTAAGCCTTCGAGTTATCCGGAAAGGTCGCCGCTTCTTCGCGGTTAAACCCCATTAAAACCACCTCGGCTCCAAGATCTTCGGCAATGCCGGCCGTGATTTCAATCATCACGCCATTGCGATTGGGTACCCAAACGGCCTTGGCGCTATTTTGCGAAAACTTGGCTTCCGAAAGATCTGAGCTCTTCGGGTGGGGCAGCTCTTTATGAGGGTTTAAAAGCCCTCCGCCCTTGTTCATTTCGGTAAACCAGGGGAGGGGGATCACCTGATGGGGAACGCCGTAATGGGCCGAAATTTTCTGGGCGGCGGTTTTTTCGCGATCGTGCGCCCGCTGCCCGTAGTTAAACGTTACCGCGCGCAGCACCGACCAGCCGGTGGAGATGGCCATCGCCATCGCTACGGAGGAGTCTAAGCCGCCAGAGAGGCAGGCAATTGCTTGTCGTGGATGTCCCAAAGCCATTGGCCCTGATATGGCACAGGCCCGGTAGAAACGATAGCCATTGTTTCTTGACAAATCTTAGCGGGAGTTAAGCAGGTTATCGATGCGGCGGTTCAATTCTTCCATCTGTTTGACGATATTGCGGATTCGGCGTTGGGCTTCTTGCTCGGAGGGGGCGGCCATGCCGATGTCGTAAAGTGAGGCGTCGGGGCCAAAGTCCACGAAGCTGTCCAGAGTCTTGTTCAGTTTTGACTTTGCATTCTCAGCGCACATTAAGATTCCCTCGCCCTTACCTATTCGGTGTAAAGGGCGTGGTCCTTGATGAAGCGGCGTACCAAGGGGGACAGCCCCTGGGGTTCAGTCTTTTCGAATAGTTGCCGACGGATTTCGGTCGAAGAGACCGGCAGCACCTCGAGGGGTACCCAAGCCACCGGCTTTTGCAGCGGCGAGGGCGCGCCCAGAGCGCTTAAGACTTCGCCGCGCGGGTCGGTTTGGTTCAGTCGAGAAAACACAATGACGTGCGCCAGTTGCAAAATTTTTTGGGGCTCTTTCCAGCTTAAAAATTCGCGAAACACTTCATCGCCGATCAGTAGCGCCGTATCGCCATTCATTTTCACAAACAGGTCTAAGGTGTCTACGGTGTAGCTGCGAAACTCTCGTTTCAATTCCCAATCCAGAACATGAAATCGTGGCTCGTTGGCCTCTGCAATTGCCAACTCGACCATCTGACGTCGCTGATCGGCATTGGCGTTCGTGGCGCCCTTCAAGGGATTTTGAAAGGCGGGAACGAAGTAGAGTTCAGAAAAAGAAAATTGGATGAGTAACTGGCGCGCAATGTTGAGGTGGCCCAAATGAATGGGATCGAACGAGCCGCCAAATAATGCTTTCAATGGGCGGCTTCTTCTCTCGGGCTGCGTGATGGACGGCGAGCCGTGGGTATTTCGGTGCCCGCGATCTCATCAGCCTTTTTGGCCGCCAAGACAATGGCCGCCGCCGCATTTTCGGCATCGATAATTAGCTTAGCGGCTTTTTCCGCTTCGGCCGCAACTTTGATCTCTTCAATCAAGCAGTCGAGCAGTTCAGCAATGCCGTGGCGAGCGTGGCTGCTGATCCAAAATCCGGTCAGCCCTTTTTCTGCTAACGCGGCCTTTCGTGCTTCAAGCTCTTCGGGTGGAAACAGATCGATCTTTGTGAAAACTAAAATTCGCTTTCGTTTCAGCAGCTCAGGGTCAAAGGCTTCGAGCTCTGTTTCGATAATTTCCACCTGCTTTTGAATGCTTTCCGCATCCGACGTGGCCTCTACCAAGTGCAGTAGTACGCGGTTACGCGACACATGTTTTAAAAACTTAATTCCTAATCCCACGCCATCCGAAGCGCCTTCAATGAGGCCGGGCAGATCGCCCACTACGAAACCTTGATCTTTGTGGCTCACCACTCCTAAGTGCGGTTCAAGGGTGGTGAACGGGTAGTCGGCAATCTTAGGCCGCGCCCGCGATACCGCCGTCAAAAATGAGGACTTTCCGGCGTTTGGCAAACCCAACAACCCAACGTCGGCTAATAGGCGCAATTCTAATCGAAGTTCACGCTCTTCGCCGGCTTCGCCCGGAGTGCTGGTGCGTGGCGCGCGATTGGTCGACGTCTTAAAGTGAATATTACCCAAGCCGCCACGGCCGCCCTTAGCGATGACCAAAGTCTGTTCGTGTTCCACCAGATCTGCCACCAATTCGCCCGAGTTCAAATCGTACACCAAGGTGCCCACCGGAACCGAAAGGTGAAGATCGTTACCGGCTTTGCCGTACATATCCGAACCCATGCCGTGCTCACCGCGTTCGCCTTCGTATTTGGGGCGAAACTTAAAATCTAAAAGGCTGGTTTTATCGCGCGTGGCGTGAAGGTGAACGTGGCCGCCCCGTCCCCCGTCGCCCCCGTTAGGGCCACCGAATGGTACGTATTTTTCACGGCGAAAGCTGCGGCAACCGTTGCCCCCGGCACCAGAAATTACCTTGATCGTCACTTCGTCGATGAGCGCCATACTAAAATCCTACGGGGGAAGGCCCCCAATAATTCGGCCAGATACTTGATTCAAGACTATTTAGGTCTCTACCGCTTTGGCCTCTTATGCCACAAAGGTGGGTAAGCAATCCAGTGGCGGAAAATAAAAAGGGCACGACCTAAGTCGCACCCTTAAAAAAAAGAAAATTGCGATCAAGGCACTTAAGCCTTGAATCGGATTAGGCTTTCGCCACTGCCAAAGGCGCTCGTTCGACCAAAGGGTATACGGCAACGCGCTTACGCGTTTTATCTAAGCGTTCAAAAGTAACGGTGCCTTCAATCAAGGCGTAAAGCGTCCAGTCACGGCCGTACGCTACGTTAAGCCCGGCGTGAAATTTACTGCCGCGCTGACGAACGATGATGTTTCCGGCTTTAGCCACTTGGCCACCAAAAACTTTTACGCCGAGGCGCTGACCCTGACTATCGCGGCCGTTTCTAGAGCTGCCGCCTGCTTTCTTATGTGCCATGGAAGTCTCTCCCCTACTTGTTGTTCAGCTTAGTTACCGAGGCTTTCGATCTTGTCGATCTGCAACCGGGTATAGCCCTGACGATGTCCGTATTTGCGCATGTAATGCTTCCGGCGACGGTATTTAATCGTGCGCAGCTTTGGCCCTTTTTCATCGCCCAACACGGTGCAATGAACGGTAGCCGCCACTTTCGGAGTTCCCACGGCAACCGAGCTGCCGTTGGAAACCAATAAAACGTCGTCAATCTTTAAAGATGTGCCGGGTTCAGCGGTAAGAAGTTCCACCAAGAGTTCTTGGCCTGGTTCCACTCTGTATTGCTTGCTGCCCGAACGAATCACCGCGTACATACGCAAACCTCAATAGATATTAGTCAAAGCATGGGTTTGTAGCGGATAGGTTAGGGGCACGTCAAGCACAGTCAGCGCAACACAGCAATTCCCTTAGACTTACCGGCAATTTTTGCCGCCCTTATGCCGGGCTCCCCTTATTGTTAAAGGGTTATCAAGCCTTGGCGAGAAAATTGCTCTGTCCGCTTTTGCATGAAAATTTTCGCTCTGTCCGTAGTTTTCTTATTGATCGGGGTTCGCCTGGCCTTCCACCGCCAAGGCCGAGAGCAGCGCTGGACCGATTGCTATCAACACCCATCCAGTCAGCCGGTGGTCTTTTTGGCTCTGGTTGAGGGGGAAGGGGGGCGTTACCGGTTTAGCCCCGAACCCAATTCCCAACTGCCGTTTTTACCCGAAGTCCTCACCGTTTCGCCTTTAGGAAGGCCCGCCGTCATGGCTCCGCAAATCGGACGACAGTATCGTGTTTCGGGTCGCCTCTTTTGTCGGCCGCCCCATCGCAACCCCTCACTTTTTCCAAGCACCAATTTTCAAGATTCGCCCAGTTGGCACTTTCGGTTGGCGTCACTCACCGAAGTCACCAGCAAAGTGACCCTACGTGCCTCTTTGTTGAATGCCTTTTTTTCGCCACTCAATGGCTTTCCCCGACTGCATGCCTTGGCGCAGTCGACCTGGACTGGAGAGACCATTTTTCAATCTCCTGCGGTGATTCAAATTTTTCGCGAGGGGGGGCTCTTGGCGATTTTGGCTTTGAGCGGCGAACACGTGGCGATCTTTTTGATCGGGGCCGAAGCTGCCGCCGGCCTTTTCTTTGGCGCTCTGTTTCCCCTTTTAATCGTCGGAACGCCGGCCAGCGCCTTACGGGCGTTGGCCTTGGGTTGGCGCCGTTTTCGGCTGCTGGCCGGGGCCAGTTTACTGTTGTGGACGAGTGGCGGGCTGCCCTCCATGAAGCGCACTTGGTGGATGGCGCTGTTTTGGTGCTGTCTCAAATGCCGATCGATGCGCACCAACTCATTGCAGTGGCTGGCTTCCTCATTTGCTTTTGCCTTGGCGTGGGACCCTGGCGTGGCCTTGTCTCCAGGCTTTTTACTGAGCGCTTGGGGCACCTTCGCCTTGTTTCATGTTTCCGAAAATCAACCCGGCAAAAAGACATGGGCCACCGCCATATTGCTTTCTCTCTTCGTGCCGATGTTAATTCTGCCGTGGACCGCGCATCTGTTTTCTAAAGTGGCCGTGCTCGGCATTTTACTTGGGGGGGTGGGGGGAGCGTTGTGGGCGGCGGTTTTTCTACCCCTGGGATTTTTGGCCCCCGTCGTGGCTCATGGCCTCCCTCAGGCTTGGGTTTTTTCCTTGGCGACGTGGATAGAGCGGGGACTTGGTTTTTTTGAGCGTGGGCTTGAGGGTTACCTGCCTCACGTGAAGGCGCTCTCATTTTCGACGCTTCGCCCCACACTAGGGGAATGTCTTGCGGCGGAAGTCTTATTAATAACGCTAGCGGTCACGTCCGTGCGTTTTCTGGCGGCCAAACATTGGTTTCCCGGCCAAAAGAGCAGATAATTAAAGACGATGGAATCAAACAAGGGACACAAAGGATCACCTCGGATTCGCGAGGCACTCGGACGGCTGTATCAAGAAGAGGGCCCGTACTTTCAGGAGTACCTGCGGCGTTTTCGCGAAGACCCCACGAGCCGAATTTTTGCTCCCCTTTCTGAGGCGTACCGCCGAATGGGCCGTCTCGATGACGCCATTGCGATTTGCCAAGAGGGCTTAAGTCATCATCCCGATTTTTACGGCGGTCGGGTGGCGCTTGCCCGCTGCTTTTTGGACAAACGAGAATTTGTATTGGCAAAATACGAATTAGAAAAAGTGGTTCACGTCGTTCCCGAGAATTTACTCGCCCAAAAGCTTTTGGGTGAAGCGTGCCTTGCGCTCAAAGAAAAAGGCCAGGCGCTCCGGGCGTTTCGCATGGCGGAGTTGTTGTCTCCCAGCGATCCCCATCTCTCGCAAAAAATTTACGATTTGGAAAAGAGCACGGCGAAAGACGCCAAGGAGGCGTCGGAGGCCCTTGCCTCCGCGTCCGAAGTGAGACGCCGGCCCACCACTAGCGAACTGCTTGAGCAACTGGCGATGGAAGAGGGGGAGCAAGAGTCTGCCGACGACGATCCGCAACTCTTTTTTGGACGACCTCCGGAAGCTTTGCTCACTCTGCCTGAGCTTCCATCCCAAGTTCAGCCCCCATTTGTGGAGAGTTCCGAACGAGTTCTTGAAAACGATTTTTTTGAAGAGGCACCTGGATTGGAAGGCTTGCCGCCGGAGCCCGATCCGGCGCCCGCTGTAGCATCGGCACCCGTGCCGCCCGCCGAAGCAGCCATTGAGCCTTTGCCCGCTATCCCTACGGCTGAAGAGCTGGTGGCCGAGTGGAATGCCCGCATTCAAAAAGAGGCGGCGGAGAGAATGCCCCTGGGTACGATGGCCCCTTTCACTCCAACAGAGAGCGACGCCAAGGCCAATTCGGCCGCCGAAGTGTGGCCACCGCTTCCGGCGTTAGATCCGGTGGCGGCCGATGCCGCAATGGATGGTTGGGACGATGATGGCGAAGGGCATGGCCAGATTGAAGGGCTGCTGGGCGTCGATGCCAAGACTGAAAGCGAGAGCTTTCAGATCTCGCACATCAGCCAAGTGTTTGCCGAACCAGAGTCGGGTCACGAAATCACTACGGCGACCTTGGGCGATCTGTACTTTGGGCAACAGCAATACGATAAGGCTTTGCAGATCTTTGAGAAAATCGCGGTCGTCAAACCAGGGCCTGAAATTGAAAAAAAGATTCAGGCCTGTCGGGTAAAATTGGGGGTCGATCAAGAGGCCTTGGTGCGCATGCGCCAAATCAAAGCCCTGAAAGACATGCTTCATAAAGTAAAAGAGTCTTGAAATTCCTTCGCATTTCGGCGAAAACCCAAGGCCTATGTACGAAACGTCAGACTTCAAACGCGGCCTATACATTGAATTTGAAGGAACTCCATTTCAAATTGTTGAGTTTCAGCACGTCAAGCCAGGCAAGGGTAACGCTTTTACTCGTACCAAGATGAAGAATCTCATCAACCAAAACTTGCAAGAAAAGACCTTCAAGTCGGGTGAACGAGTGGGCGAACCGGCCCTCGATAAGCGCACGATGCAGTTTTTGTACAAAGACCAAGATGGCTATCAGTTTATGGACATGGGCTCTTTTGACCAAGTGCTTTTGAGCCCCGAAGCCGTAGGTGATAAAAAGGGTTTTCTAATCGAGAATCTTGAAATTGAAGTTCTGTACTTTAACGAGCGTCCGATCGCCATCGACTTACCGACGTTTATCAATTTGACGGTGACTTACACCGAACCCGCCATAAAGGGCGACACGGTGAGTGGAGGCGGCGGAAAGCCGGCCACCATGCACACTGGCCTGGTTACCAACGTTCCGCTGCACGTAAAGATTGGCGATATTTTAAAAATCGATACCCGCACTTCCGAATACGTTGAAAAGGTTAAATAGCGCCTTATTGGTGCTCGTCTCACAGTTCTTATTCTGTTCCGTCTCTCCCCAGAAGTACTGACGCTCCCGGTGGTAGGTTTCCATCTGGACACTTTCTGAAAATGAGGTCGAAGCATGCCTTCCAAAAAAGGGGCCGCCAAAACCGAAAATTCCAATCGGGCGCGCGAGGCGGCAGCCCGCTTTGCCGATGCGGCCCGGCTTTGTTTGAAAGACGGAAAGTTTGCCGAGGCTCGCAAACTGGTCGAAGACGCACTATCGCTGGTCGCTGACTCTCCCCGTCTCTACGTGTTTCACGCGCGGGTGCTGGCGGAAATGCAATTGCCCGACGAAGCCAAAGCGGCGGCCCGTTTGGCGTTTGATTGGGTCAATCGCAAGCCCGATCGCTACCACGAGTATCGTACGTACTTAGAACGCGAGCTCCTCGATTTTCCGCAAGTCAAAGAGGCGTTTTTCGAACGTTCGAAAGAGATCGAGCGCCAGGCGGCTGAAAAAGACATTGAACTTGCACGGCGCCTAAAGGGTGACGGAGATCTGTCGGGTGCCATGCGCGCTTTTTTGCGGGCGCTAGCCAGTCGCACGCAAGATGGGCCGGCATTGGCGGGGGCAGAAAAGATTTTGCACGAGACTCAAAATGAGAAAGGGCGCCGCTATTTCGATAGTTTTCGGGCTGGTCAGCTTTCTCGAAAAGATCTCATTACATTGTTGGCTCCCGACGAAGGTGAGTTGCTCCGCGCCACCGAGGTTCGCCAACCAGAAGAATTGGGCGTCGACTCACCGCGTGAGTTAACGTTGGGCGATCTGGTTGCCGAAATTGAGCGCGAACTGGATGCTGACGTAAACGCCGCGCCTCCCCCTGAAGCCGCCGCGCCGCAGGATTTTGCCAAGTTTCGTAAACGGGCCGAGGCCACTTTACAGAGCGATCCGAAATCACGCATCGATCTCGCAATCGGCTATTTCGAAATGGGCTTAACCGAAGTGGCCTTCGAGGAGCTGCGCGCCGTTCCGGCCTCGCACGATTTGTTTCTGCGTGCACGCTGTTTACTGGGTGAGTTTCTGCTACGAGTCGATGAACCGCTAAAAGCGCTACCGGCCTTGCAAGAATGCTTGCACGATGTGCGGATATCCGCCGATGAAGCCAACAGTGTGCGCTACCACCTTGCCAAGACCTACGTTCGATTGGGAGACTGGCCGCGGGCAATGGTTGAAATTGAAGCCTTAGAAAAAAGGGATCCTAACTATCGGGACCTCCGTTTTTTAAAGACTGAGATCACACGAGAGCTTGAGGGGGATGCCCCTCCTCGCAAGGAAAAGAAGAGATAATAATCTAATTTATGCGTCGTTTTTTCGTCGGACTTATTGTGGCCTTGGTCTCGGCCTACGTGCTATTGCACGTGGTGCTGGGAAGCACGCCCGTGCAGCGGCGAATTATTAGCGAAATGCAGATGCAATTGAAGGCCTTGGGCCTCGATCTTAAGATCGAAAGCATCGAGTTTTCGGCGCTTTTCCCGCGTATATATTTAAACCGCGTTACGGTTTTGGCCGACGATAAGGGCAAATTTCAAGGGCTGCCGCAGATCACCATCGATAAGATAAAGTTCGAGTTCCAGCCGTTGGCGCTTTTGGTGCGCGAAATTCAGGTGACGGAGCTTTCTTTTTTTCATCCGGTATTCGTGGCCCACAACGTCGAACGTTGGATTCCTCTGTTTCAAAAAGAGTTTGGTGGCTCAAAAAAAAAGACGGTCACCACCCCTATCCCGTTTCGTATCAATTTTAAAAAAGTGGGTTTTGTCGACGCGCTGATGGATTTGAAATCGACGGCTCCTCTGTGGACGTTTACCTCTCCGAGTTTAACCTTTTTTATTCAGAATGGCTCAAAGAGCCAAATGACGGTGCAGGCTGAGATCAGAAACGGTAAAGGGCGTTACGAAACTACCGAGATTGATATTAAACGCTTTGATTTGGACGCCGACTGGTCCGAAAAGAGCGTACGGCTCAATCGATTGCAATTAGACGGCGAAAAGTTTTCGCTCACCACCACCGGAGTGAGCTCTTTGGATGCAATCACCAAACAAAAAATTCCCTCCTCGAGCGCCCTGGCCATTGACTACGATGGCGACATTTCGTGGTTAAATCGCCTCGGCATTCTGGGGGAGATTCCTGAACTGGCCGGTAACGTTGGTCTACACTTAAAAGCTAAAACTAACGAAAAGACCATTTCGACCACGGGCGCCCTGAAGTACAAAAACGTTTACGTCGACGGTTATCGCATCGGCAGCGGTGACTTTTTATTCGAGAGCGATCCCAAAAATTGGCTTCATCTAAAGGATCTTTCCTTTTTATGGGCCGGTGGTGAGTTGAGCTCACGCGATTTGGCGGTTTCCCTATCCCCACCTTACCCGATTCAGGGGAAAATGAAGGCTAAAGGACTTAGCCTTAAAAATTTGTTGAGCGATGTGCGTACGGCCGATGCCCCGGTGAATATGAACTTTGACGGGGAGCTCAACGTAACCGGCGCCTTCAGCGGGCCGTTTCAAATTGCCGTCGATGTGCAGAATCCGTTTACGGGCTTAGTGGTTGAAAGTAACGACCCCAAAGAGCCCATTATCGAAGCCGGAGCGGGCAAGGTTCAGGGGCAGATCACTTTTTTCTTAGATCGAATGACATTTGATACTGCCGTGGACGTTTTGGGTGGTCGTGCCGATGTGAAGGGGCACTTGGGATTCAACAGTTCGGCTGAGCTTTCGGTGAAAGCGAAAAACATTTCGCTTACTGAGCTAAAGCACATTTCCAATTTAAATTTGAAGGGCACGGTGGCTCAACTGGAGGCGGAGATTTCGGCTTCGAAGGCCCTGGGTGGCAAGATCAACGGAGCGTTTACAACGAACGATTCCGAGATTGAGGGCGTTCGTTTGGGAGAGATTCAAGGGCGCGCCCACTTCGAGAGCGGTCTTTTGACTTTCGAGGATCTGGTACTGGCGTCGGACGAGCCTATTCTTGGCCGTGGGTACGTCGATTTTTCACCAGAAAAGACTCACTACAAGTTTCAGGCGGACGTGAAACGAACGGAATTGGCGCGGGTCTTTCAGGTGTTTCCTGAAGGCGTGCTGCCCTTTCCCGAACCAACCGGCGGTGAGTTGAGTGGCCGTGTATTTATCGAGGGGGGGCGTGACAACGAAGGGTTAGAGATTGAAGCGACGGGACAGGCTAAAGACTTTGATTGGTACGGAGAGCACTGGCAGGGGGGGAGCTTTTCGACCAACTTTCGGCCCAAGCACACTTCGTTGCGGCGTATCCTGCTCTTTAAACGTACGGGCGCACTGCAAGTCTCGGGGAGTCTGGATGATGGTGAAACTGAACTCCATTTCAAAAGCCATTCGCTGCGATTGGAAGAGTTTGCGAAGTTCAAGGGCACCTCATTGTCGGGCGAACTACTGGGCGATGTTGAATTTAAGTTGAAGGAAGGAAAGTTAACGCAGGCTCTCGGAAAAATTCAGGCAAAAAAATTCACTTTTCGGTCGGCTGAAATTCCTGAGTGGAGCTTGAATATGCAGAGCGATGAAACGCAAGTGCGTTCTACCTTTGCGGCTAACGATGGCAGCTTTGCCGGAACCTACCGCCATCCCATCAAAAAAGGAGAAGGCGAACTTTCGATGAGCCTGGTGCGATTTGATGGCTTGCCATGGCTTTCCGCCCTACTGGGTATGGATCTGGATACGTTTCAGGAAGTGCGGCTAGGGGGGCGCATCGATCTGGTTGGCAGTTTAGAGCGGTGGAATTCGCTGCGCGGCCGCGCCAAGCTCGATACCCTTCGATTGGGCCTTCGTAACGCCGTTCTGGAAAGCCGTAAGCCGATTGAAATTTCAATGGAGCCGGGTGAATTCAAAATCGCTCCCTTTTTACTTGAAGGCGGCGATAGCCAATTCAGCGGTGATTGGCATTGGAGTACCGGCGGGAAATGGCAAGGTCGTCTCGATGGCCGTTCCGACGTCGGGGCGTTGCGGCCGTTTCTTCCTTTCGTGGAATCGGCCTCGGGGCGGTTAGCGTTTGGGGTGCGGGCAACGGGGTCGTCCGCTAGACGAGATTTTTTGGGCAACGCCCGCATTGAACAAGGGGCACTGCGTTTCAAGGGGATGACCGATGAGATCAAGGGCATCGACGCCCAGCTAACGCTGAGTAGCAACGCAATCCGCTTCGATAAATTTGACGCGAATGTAAATGGGGGCGTTTTAAAGGCGGGCGGCGAGATCGGGATGGATCTCTTCACTAAGTTTGTTCCTCGGCTTACGATCAATACCGACCGGGTCATGCTCCACTTCATGGACAATAATTTAGAAACTCTGGTGAGCGGTGATTTTACCTTCGCCGGAAAGGGATTGCCGTACCACATTGCAGGAAAGTGTCAGCTCATCGAAGCCAATTTGCTTAAGCTCGAATCCGCGGCTCCCCTTGCCCAGCCGCGCAACCTCACGCCCACCTTCACCTTGGACGTCGATTGCAACAGCCGCGGAGCGGCCCACGTAAAAACAGATTTGCTAAACGCGCAGTTTAAGGGGAATTTCCACCTGGTCGGTAAGGACACCGCGATGGGCTTGCTCGGGCAGGCCGAGTTAATCGATGGTAAATTGCTGTTCCGCGAAACCCCTTTCACTCTGAATTCTGGCGTTGTGAAATTTGAAAGCGAATCCCGCATTCTTCCGCGCTTTAATCTGTCGGGCACCACCCGCAAGAAAGAAGAGAAGGGGCAAAATCCGGCGGAGTATGAAGTCACCCTTTTGGCCTACGGCATTCCCGAAGATTACCGCATCCGCCTTACCTCTTCACCCGCACTCAGTGAGCCCGAAATTATTTCGTTGCTCCTCTTGGGCTTTACGGGACGTGGTTCGGAAGGAAATTTTATGGATTTGGGGTCGGCGGTGATGGGCCAGATTCCGTTGCAGTCTAAAATCCAGGGTAATTTGGGCTTTGATATCAAAATTAAATCCAAAAATCAGGCCCAGTCCACCAGCATCTCTTCGGCGGCCGGCAGCAACGACAATGCCAATCCTACGGTACCTAGCGTCGTAATTCAAAAAGACATTACCAGAAAGACGCGGCTGTCATATTCTAGTACTTTAGACACAGCGTCCGTTAAAGAGTTTCGCGTTGAGCAATTGCTGAATGATAACTTATCGATCAATGCCACTACTACCGACCGAACGAAGAGCAGCTCGGCCACGACTTCTTCGACCTCTTCTCAGTCTTATGGTCTGGATGTGCGCTACCGTTTTACCTTCGAGTAGCCTCGCCGAAAACTTTCACGATCTTGCCCAAAAGAGCGCTGTATCGATCACCGCTCCGGCCTTCACCGCCGAAGAACGCAAAGTTTTGATCTCTGACTTAGGATTGACGGTGGGCTCACCGGTTGATTTTGCGCGAATGGAGTCGGGCATTCGCGCGTTGATTCAACGTGGCCGGATGCAGAGTTTGTTTGTAGAAGCCGAGCCCGAGGGGGCTGGCCTGCGCCTCATCGTTAGGGGAAACCGTATCCGGGTGCTCAAAGGGTGGAGCTATGATCTGGCCGATGAGCGCATGGCCCGCGCCATTCGTCAGCGCCTCAAATGGGATGAGGGGATGGCTTTTGACTCGCGCCACCTTGAAACCTGGCGGTCTGAATCACTAGCGGCATTGGCCGCCTTGGGCTACGAAAACGCCGAGATTCAATTCACTTTGGAGGACGACGAGGGAGAGCCGACGCCAACCTTAATTCGTGTTCGTGCGGCCTTGGGCGAAGCTTCGAGAGTGGGGACTATTGAGTGGCACGGTGTTCCGCTGGAGCTAAAAGCAAACCTAATGTCGCGGTTGCGATTCCGCGAATCGGGAATTTTACGCCGTTCCGATCTTGATGAGTCAGTAGGGGATTTAGAAAACTACCTTCGTGAAAACCAATATCCGGAAGCAAAGGTGGTAATTGAAGTTTCACGCACTCCGGAGCAAGAAAATACCCGTAAGATTTTGATCCGCTTTACCCTGGGCGGCCGTTACCTTATCGCCTTTTTCGGGAACGAAGTTTACGACGAGTTCACGCTGCGAAGCTGGATACGGACCGAAGCGGCCGGGGCCGATTCGATGGGCCGCATTCGTCTGCTCATCGAGAAGAAGTACCGCGAAGTCGGGTACGCCTTTGCCAAGGTTGAGGTGATTCAGCGCGAAGTGGGCGCCCAAGCGGCTAAGCTTACCGAATTTCGAATCAGCGAAGGACCGCGCGTTCGCATTGATTCAATTAAAATTACCAGTCGCGATCTGATCGGTAGCGAAACGCCGATCGCGGTTTTTGAATCCGTAGAGCGCGGAGTGCTCCGGCAGGGCTTTTTTTGGGAAGAGGGGCTGCGCGATTCAATCATCGATTTTAAAGCTGAAATTTTGCGGCGGGGGTTCTTAAATCCCATCGTTTCTGACCCTAAATGGTTTTTTTCTGATGATCACAAAGGGGTACGCATTCTGTTTGACCTGGATTTGGGACGGCAAACCTCCATGGGAAGTTTGGAAATTCTGGGTTTGAAATCGATGTCGATCGATGAGGCGGCAACCCTTCTTCAGTTTAAAGCCGGAGCCCCTTTCGACAAAGAGGCGTTATTGCGGGGGCGGAAGGCCTTTATAGAGAGACTTAAAACGCTGGGGTACGTTGATGCGGCGGTTACGACCAGCGAAGACGACTGGATTCAGTTTCCGGCCAATAAGAGCGTCGCCAACGTTTCGATGAAGGTTGAAGAAGGGGCACAGTACCGGGTTGGAAAGATTTCGATCGCTGGAAATCGCAGAACCCGACCGGAGGTTATTCTCCGCGAACTGCGCATTCACGAGGGCGATCTGCTCGACCCGGTTAAGGTTCGCCAGAGCGAAGAAGAAATTTCGGTGTTAGGCATTTTTAGTCGTGTCGAAGTGCGCGTCGAAAATGCTGACGGCGCCCGCAAGAATCTCGTTGTGGCGGTGAGAGAAAGCGAACCGGGCCTCGGTGAGTTTGGTCTCGGCGGGCTTTACGAAGACCCGTTATTTAGGCTTCGCGCGTTCGGCGGCATTGCCTACCGAAATGTAGCCGGCCTCAATCACACGGTTTCGGCGCGCTCTGAAATTGCCTTGCCGATCAGCCGAGATAACTTCATTCCCTTCGTTGAGTATGGAGCCCTGTTAGGCTACCGGGCCCCTTACTTTTTGGGACTGCCATTTATATTCAGTTCTCAGGTGGGGCTCGACAGTTTTCAAATTAGCGCGGTGGGGCCAGGCATTCAAACTCGGGCCCGTATCGAAGGTAAGATTGAGAAAAAGCTCAATGACCGCCTGACGTTATTTTATAGACTCTATCGCTTTGAGCGAACCAAGAATGAAACATTAGACGGTAGCACCAGCACGCGCATTGATTCGATCGGTTCTACCGGACCGGGCCTGATCTTGGACCGGCGTGATGATCCCTTTAATCCCACCACGGGCAGTTTCCATACAATTGATTTGGAGTTCTCACACCCGGCGCTACTGTCTTCGAACGGGGTTGGTTTCATTTTGTCGGTGGCGCGCAATTCTTTTTACTTTCCGTTGGTCGGACCATTGAGCTTCACAGTATTTGGTGGTCTAGGCTATGCCCAAGGTATCTTTGGACAGGGCATCCCGCGTACTCGTTTGGTGAATGAACTGGCCCTGGGCGGTCAACCCTCGATACGAGGGTTTGATTTGCGCGGCCTGTCACCGGCCGCAAATGATGCGTCACCGTCTAAAAGCGCCTTTTGGAACCTTCGCGGCGAAGTGAATTGCGTTATCTTCGGAAACTTTAGTGTGGCGCTTTTTATGGACAGCGGGCAAATCTTTCCGGAGCTCATCGCCGGCGTGCAGAAGACTTCCTTAGGTGCCGGATTTCGCTACAAGACCCCGGTGGGCCCAGTGGTCATAGATGTGGCCCAGGGGCTCAATACGGGGGCCGGGGGCGCCCGCTTTTACTTTACGGTTGGAACTTTGTAGCCTTCTTTTTGGCCGGTGCTTTCAGGCTGGCAAATCTCATTCCGGTTTGAGTGGCGCGGCTATTGTGACCGTTAAGGGACTGCTCTCCACCCGCCGCGCCCTTGATGCGAAGCCGCTTACCGGGAAAGATGCGTGACTTGCGCAAACTGTTCCACTTGAAGATGTCATGAACGGTGACGTCATACTTTTCAGAGATGGACCATAGCGATTCTCCTCGCCGGACCACGTGCGTAACAAAACCAGATTCATCGGCAACCAGGGCGGCGTTATTACGTCCGCGGCGGTTGGCCGCATTTTCGCGCCGAACTGGTTCAGCCCGTCGCTCTTCGGCTCCGGGAATGACCAGCGATAGACCCGGGGTCAGTTTTTCTTTTGGCACCACGTTATTGGCGTTAGCCAGCGCACGGCTGGAAATGCGGTATCGGCGGGCAATTGAATTTAGCGTTTCCCCGTTGGCGACCAGGTGTTGTCTGGGCAATTTATTTTCTTCTAATGCGGGCCGCATCTGCGCAATCGCCCGTTCGACTAACGCGCGAGTGCCGGTGGGCACGCGCAGCTCGAAGTTAGGTGAATTGGGCGGGATCATGTTGCGTACGAGATGGGGGTTCAGCTCTTCTAAGTCGTCCATCGGCACGTCGATAAGTTTCGCCACTTCCTTTAAGTGCAGCGGAAAGTCGATACTCACTGTTTCAAACTCTAAAGCATCCTGATAGACGATTCCATCGAACCCGTAGCGATTGGGGTTCTTGGCGATCACCGCGGCGGCAATGAGTTTTGGCACGTAATCTTTGGTTTCGCGTTTAAGTGAGCGGGTTTCACAAATGCGCCAGTAGTTATTCGTTTTTTGTTCTTCGATGGCGCGCAGCACTTTGTATTCACCGGCGTTATAGGCCGAAGCGGCGAGATACCACGACTCAAACATCAGGTAGAGGTCTTTTAAATATTTGGCGGCCGCCACGGTGCTCTTAATCGGATCGCGCCGTTCGTCGAGCCAGGCGTCGACACGAAGGCCATAGCGTTTGCCGGTAGGCTTAATGAACTGCCAGGGCCCAACCGCTCGGGCGTGAGATTTGGCGCGGACGTTAAATCCGCTTTCGATGAGGGCCAGGTAAACTAAGTCTTGCGGCATGCCCAAACTCTTCAAGGTTTCTTTCATTCGGGGGATGTAGCGAGCGGAACGGGCCAAGTAGCGTTCCATGTGCCCGCGGCCGCGGCCGGTAAAATAGTCAATCCAGCCTTCGACCCGTGAGTTCACGGTGATTGGAAAATCGTAGCGCGAGTTGTCGTACAGAGTGAGGGTGTTGGGCTCTTCGATGCGAATAATGTCATCGATCGTTTGATTTTCGATTTTCGCCGAATTTCTAGAATGTTCTGTTTCGGGTTCATCGGCGGTGGAGACCACCGGATCGTTTGGGGGCCCGTCCGCGGTTTTATCGACCGTCGTGGTTGCGCACGACGAAAGAATTAAGGAGACCGCCAAAAAGGCTACGGACAAAAGCCAATGATTTGCGTTACGCGTCAAAATAGGGGCCTCCTGGATGGTCGGTACCAGACTGTCTTTTATGGTGATTTGAATTGATTGGGAACCGAAAGCTTGTACCACATTATAAAGCTTATTTTCAATGTTGGACGATATTACGCGTCAACTTGTTACAAAATAGAATGACAAATTTCGTCGCTTCCGGGCAATTGATGACGAGCTTAGTTGGTAGGCTCTTTTGGAGGGCGCCCACGGTCCAATATTGAACCTATAATTTCGCGCAGATAGCTTGCTGTCACGGCGCGCAATTGCTCAAGCGTTAATTGCTCAAGCGCTAGATTCTTTTTATCCAGAATCACTTTCAGCTCGCGGCGGATCGAATCGGCCGGAATTCCGGTTAACTGAATTACCTGATTGAGGAGATCCTGCCCTTTCGACGAAACACAGTCGGGCGCAGGAGAAGACGCCGGCGCCTTCTTTTTGACTCTCTTTTTTTGCAAAGAGTGAGTAGGTGTTCGCCCTGTTTTGGTTTCCATTTGTGGAGTCTTTAGTTTCGTAAACTCTAGCACAGTCTTTTTTTTAAACGCGTTAAAATTTAATTACCCGGACGGTGGCGCCGCCAGATTTTCGAACGAGGTGTACTGACCCAACCAGACCACCGGCACATCTTCGCGCGGGCCGTTTCGGTTTTTGCCCACAATTAAAGTGGCGGGCGAGGCCTCTTTGGTTGAAGCCTCCGTATTTTCACGGTGGATGAAGATGATAACGTCGGCGTCTTGTTCAATGGCACCCGATTCTCGAATGTCTGACATCATCGGCCTTTTTTCTGTGCGTGACTCAATACTGCGGTTCAGCTGCGACAGCGCCAACACCGGCACTTGCAGCTCTTTGGCCAGCGATTTTAGCGACCGCGAAATTTCAGAGATCGCTTTTTCACGACTCTCCGAACCTTTTGGGGTTCCCATAATTTGCAGGTAGTCCACAATAATGAGCCCAAGATCACCATGCTGTGATTTGAGACGCCGGGCTTTGGCGCGCATTTCTAGCACTGAAAGCGAGGGAGTATCATCGATAAAAAGCGGTGCGTCGGTAAGTACTCCGGCGGCGCGAGTGAGCTTTTGCCAGTCTTGATCAGCGAGCTCCCCACTCCTGATTTTAGTGGAGTCAACTTTGGCTTCGGCGGCTAACAGGCGGGTGACGATCTGCTCTTTCGACATTTCTAATGAAAAGAAAAGCACGGGCAGCTTTTTTCGGGTGGCCGCATGTCGCGATACGCCTAGCGCAAAGCTGGTTTTACCAACGCTGGGGCGGCAGGCCACGATGATGAGGTCTGATTTTTGAAACCCGTACGTCTGTTTATCTAGGGCATCGAAACCGGTGGGCACACCGGTGAGTTCTCCACGGTGCGCGAAGCGGTATTCTAGCTCATGAAACGCGGGCTTAATGATGTCGCGCAGGTGCACCACCGATTTGGTTTTGCGCGATGAGGTCAGGCCAAAAATGGTCTTTTCGGCGTGATCCAAAAGCTCTTCGGTCTGTTCGCTTTGATCCATGCCGCGCTGACCGAGATCGGTACAGGCACTGACCAGCCGCCGTTTTATCGCTTGATCGGCCACCAGTTTAGCGTGGTACTCAGCGTTGATGGCGGTCGGCACGCGCTCCAAAATGTCGGCCAGGTAAGCCGCGCCGCCACACTCTTCGAATAGGCCCAGCTCTTTCATCTTCACCGTAAGGGTAACGATGTCGATTGGCTCGTTGCGGCTGGATAGCTCGCGCATGGAGTGAAAGATTTTGGCGTTGGCCGGGCGGTAAAAATCGTCGGGCTCGAGTACGTCTTCGAGTTTCTGATAAATCTGATTGTCGAGGAGGATGCCACCGAGCACCGAGGTTTCTGCCTCGTTGTTGTGCGGTGGTTGCCTCATGACGCTGCTCATAAAATATGACCCTGATCCCTAACTCTGATTCTTACCCGTACCAATACTAGGGGTTAACGAAAATACTTTTAAATAAGAACTTTCGCTAACCAGAATTCCTTTTTTGGGGAATGGTCGGGTTTTAACTCTTGTCTTGAGTTGAGGCAAAGGAGTCATCGTGAAAATCGCATTTAGTTTTCTTTTTCTCTCTTTGACAATCGCGTCGCCTGGTTTTTCGGCTTCCGCTTATCAGTTAACCCCCATTTTAAAGGATGGCATCGAAGATCCGGTGTACATTGCGCCGGTTCCCGGCGAGGTGAACACATACTGGATTCTTGAACAGGCCGGTCGTATTCGACGTTTTCGCAATGGTCAGCTTGAGGCAACCCCGGTGCTCGATATTGTGAGCCGTGTGCGTTCGGGTGGCGAAATGGGTTTGCTCGGTCTAGCCTTTCACCCCCAGTTTGCGCGCAATCGGCGCTTTTTCGTAAATTACAATCCGGCGGGTGAATTGAGTACGGTGATTGCCGAATTTAATGCCGACACCTTGGTCGAAACCCGGGTCATGAAGTTTGCGCAGCCGTTCACAAACCATAAAGGGGGAATGCTTGAATTTGACCACCAGGGGCATCTCTTCATCACCGTGGGAGACGGCGGCAGCGGCGGAGATCCGCAAGGCAACGGCCAAAAGCTAGATACGCTTTTGGGTAAAATGCTTCGCATCGATGTAAACGGAAAAGCACCTTACTCAATCCCCAACGATAACCCATTGGTGGGTAAGTCTGGCCGCCCCGAAATCTTCGCGTGGGGTTTGCGTAATGTGTGGAGGTTTAGTTTCGATCGAAAAACTGGCCTGTTGTTCGCAGCCGACGTTGGCCAAAATAGATTTGAAGAGATCAACATCATTGAAAAAGGAAAGAACTATGGCTGGGGCGTGTGGGAAGCCAATCACTGCTACAAGCCAGATGTGGGCTGCCGTGCGGAAGGCATGACCATGCCTATTCACGAGTACCCTCGCGCCGCGGGCATTTCGGTTACCGGTGGCTACGTTTACCGTGGCACGAAGTTGCCGGTTTTGAGCGGAAAGTATATTTTCGGCGACTTCGGCTCAGGAAAAGTTTGGGGTCTGACTTGGGATGAGGTGACCAAGACAGGCGTAAAAAACGAGTTACTGCTCAACTCTCAACAGCCTATCTCAAGCTTCGGCGAAGATAACGACGGTGAGCTTTTGGTGGTTTCGTACGCCGGCATTATCTATCGTCTGGAGGCGAAGGAGAAAAAGCGGAAGTAAGCTATTTTCGCCCGGGCTCGGGCAATGGGTCGATCGAAACGCTACCTTAGGCCAGGGCGCACGCTGCTATTCATCATAAAGAACCCTAAAAAATTATAAAGAAGCGGTGCTGGCGACCAAAAACGGCGAACTGTCCAGCGCGCTGACACCTTTTTGAGCCGCGTACTCCATCGTAAGTAGCTAAATTCATGCAAATACTGAGTTCGTAGACCAACGGCATACGAGTTGCTTTTTGAGACATCCGAGGCGGTGTCTTTGCGGGCACCCTTGTCTATAGGGGAACGTATGCGTGATTTAGGATGGAAGTTAAAACAGTGGTTTCGGCAGATTTTTCCAATCGCCTTGATTGGGGCCTTTTTATACGGTGGATACAATCTCTATAAAGCGGGCGCGTTTCGCCGTGGCTTCGGCCCGGTGGTTACCAATGCGCTTCGCCATGTGCCGTACTTTGGGTCGCGTTTTTCTCGCTATGCGCCTTCCTCGTCGCGTAAGAGCTTTAGCTACAGCGGCAAGGCCAAGCGCCAGCGCCACGCCCGTCGCGCAGCGCGACGTTCTCGCCGTCATCGGCGCTAAGCGCCCTTCAATTCTTAAACTTTCCTATCTCAGGGTTTGACCCTGGTCCCGCCCTTTTCTATAGTGGCGCCATCGCTATTTTGTAGGAGAGGTTATGTCATTACGAATTCGTTTAGAAGAAGCCATTCAGGCACGTCATTTATTGAGCCACTCTTTTTACACTCGTTGGTCTGCCGGTCAGCTCAGCACGGCTGAGCTTCAGGGCTACGCTAAAGAGTATTTTGCCTTTGAAAAAGAATTCCCTCGATTCCTTAGTGCAATTCATTCCCACATTGCTGACCCCGACATTCGTGTCACTATTGCTGAGAACCTAGCTCATGAAGAGCAGGGTCCAGAAAATCATCCCGAACTGTGGTTACGTTTTGCCGAGAGCGTTGGCGTTGATCGTGAGGCCGTCAAAACGCATTTCCATTCTGATGAAACCGAAAACTTACTCCGCGTCTTTCGTAAACATTCCGCTTCGGAAAATCCGGTGGATGGGCTGGCCGCGGTTTATGCGTACGAGCGGCAGCAGCCAGACGTCGCTCGCCAGAAAAAAGAAGGATTAAAGTCCTTTTACGGAGTGGTGGACGAAAGAAGTGTGGGCTTTTTTACCGCGCACCAACACTACGATGTGGTTCACTCCGAACATGAGATGCTTGGCCTCGAAAAGCTCTGCACGGATTCTGCTCAAGCAGAGCGTGCTTTAACGGCGGCCAAAGATTCTTTGGAAGCCTGGCACGAATTTCTTACCGGCGTCGAAAAACGGTACGGAGCGCCCGACGCTGGGGCGGTTTCTTACGCCTCTTGCTAAGGCAAACTGAGCTGATTTTGCCATGAATAAAATTTAGAGTTCGGTGAGGCGGAGAGCTTCTTTTTTCGCCATTTGGCTGATTACCCATTGTGGAAAATAATCCAATGCGCTACCCATAAAGGATGGGCAATGGGTATTGGGGTTTTCTAGGCGCCTTCGTGGCTTTTCTGCTTGCGGCTCCCGCCGCGTGGGCCATTTTTGATGTCGGTAGTCATTCCAAAGATCCCTGCATCGAGTTGATCGTGGAAGCCGGTAAATCTTTCGATCGAGTTCGCATTCCAGAAGTTAGTTTTTATCGTGGTCGCCTTTCGTTTGAAGCGTTTGAGTCGCAGTGGCATGCCCTGGACCAATTGCCTTTGGGCAAAACTTACTAGGGTCTCTTGTTGCGATGGGGGAAATGGTTCGAAGAACACCAGATTCTTAGTGCCGAGCGGTTCATTCTTTCTGTAGCCAATCATCACGATCAGAATGGGGATCCGCGGTTCGAAATTCTCAATGCCCTGCCTTCGGTTAGCGAATTTTATGACGCCGTTTTTGATGAAGACGGCGAGTTAAAGAGGGATGCCGATAAAAAAGCGCGTAACCTTTTGCTTCCCTATTTTCAGCGCCTTGATCGCCTTTTATCTGGCTCCTTCCCTTTTGGAGCTTACGCTGCGGCAGTTTTTGAGCGGGCTGGAGCGATCCCTTTTTCGGTAGACGAGGAAGACACCCAGGCCTATCGCCTCGAAATTGAAAACTCTCGCACTCATGAACTTGAAACGATAGAAGTTCGTGTGACCGAGGTTATGGGTAATTTGGGAAGAGGCTCAGCCACTTTCCCTCTGCTAATTGATTGGAATAGTTTCGGCACGTACTACCCACTCCATTGGCGAGTCCGACAGGGGGGCAATCGCGTTCTTGGGGGCACGTTTCTGATTCCCCCGACGCTAGTTGAGAAAATGCAGAAAGATGTTGGTCCGTTGTTAAAGACGCTCGGCGGCTGAGAATTAAACCTCACGCGTGGGTTTGTTTTGAATCTTTTCCATGAAAGCTTTTAATAGGTCTATCGGCAGCGGGAAAATTACCGTGGAGTTATTCTCCGTCGCAATCTCCTGAAGCGTCTGCAAATAGCGCAGCTGAAGCGCCGCCGGGTAGTCTTCAATTTTCTTTGCCGCTTCCACCAGCTTGCTTGCGGCTTGGGCTTCGCCCTCGGCATTAATCACTTTGGCCCGCCGTTGACGCTCGGCCTCGGCCTGCCCCGCCATTGCGCGTTGCATTTCTTTGGGTAAATCGACTTGCTTGATCTCAACCCCGGATACTTTGATGCCCCAGGGCTCGGTGTGTAGATCGAGAATCTCTTGAATGCGTTTGTTGAGTTCAACCCTTTCGGCCAGCACGTCATCGAGCTCAACGCTACCGAGTACGGAACGCAGAGTGGTTTGCGCATACTGATAGGTACTGTCCAAATAGCTCTCTACGTTATTGATGGCGCGAATTGGATCGACCACGCGAAATAGGACTACGGCGTTTACCTTGATCGACACGTTGTCTTTGGTCACCACGTCCTGCGGGGGAATGTCGGCGGTTACGATGCGCATCGACACCTTCACCATGCGGTCAATTCCCGGAATCAATATAATAAGGCCCGGCCCTTTGGCGCCGATTAAGCGGCCCAGTCGAAAGACCACCCCTTTTTCGTACTCCTGCAGAACCTTAAGGGCTGAGCTTAAAAAGAAGAGGATGAAAAAACCGACAATAAAATAGGGCGCAATCATTTAAGGCTCCATTTTCAAATTACGAGGTCACCGTTTGAGATCGCACCGTAATGGTTAAATCTTTTATGGCAACCACTTCCACAAGGGCCCCTTTTTCGAACGCGGCTCCGCCAAAGCCGCGCGCTTTCCAGAGCTCGCCGCGGACCAATACCATGCCGTGCTGGTGATCGACCCGGTCAGCCACCTCGCCAATTTCGCCAACCATGGCGTCGTCGGCCGACAATTTTTTTACGCCCCGGGATCTCCATACCAGCATGCCTAAGCCCAGCGCCGCTGCGCTAAGACAGGTAGCGGTGGTCAGCACTAGCGATAGTGGCACCCCGAGTGCGCCCGTCTGGGTGTCGACCAGAAACAGCGAACCAAAAATAAAGCAAGCTACCCCCGCTATCCCAAGCAAGCCGAACGTGGGTAGAAAAAGTTCAGCGAAAAGCATCGCCATGCCCAGCACCATTAGCCCCACGGCCCCGTAGCTGATGGGTAGAAGCTGAAATGAAATTAGACTTAACAGCCCACAGAAAACCGCAATCACCCCAGGTAAGATTAGGCCCGGATGAGTGAGTTCGATCCACAAACAGAGCCCGGCCAACGACAAAACTAAGTAGGCGAGAGTGGGATCGGAAAAAAAAGAGACCAAATCTTGTTTCAAGCTTGGGGCAATGATTTCAATCTCGGCCGTCCCTTTTTTCATTTCAACTTGAGCGGCATTCGTTTTCTTCCATTTCCACTGCACGAGCTTCGAAATTAAGTCGCCGCGGCTATCTGCGATGATCTCAATGGCCGCGCTTTTAAGGGCATCCTCAGCCGTAATCGCCAGGCTTTCTCTTACGATCTTTGCGGCCCAATCAGGATTGCGTCCGGTGGCGCGCGCCAAACTTTCGGTAAAAGCGACCGTGTCGTTCACCATTTTAGTTCGTACGGAGTCATCTAATTTTTCTCCCGATCCGGTAACCGGATGAGCCGCCCCGATGTGGGTGCCGGGCGACATGGCCGTTACCTCCGCAGCCAGAGCAATGATGGCACCGGCAGAAGTGGCGTGGCCGCCTTTTGGGGTGACGTAAACCACCACAGGAATTTTACTGTTCAAAATTTTTTGCACGATCGTACGGGTGCTTGAGAGCAGCCCTCCGGGGGTATCGATTTCGATCAAGAGAAAGGGCGAGCCCTTTGCCTCCGCCTTTTCGATGGCGGTGATCAGGTAATCGGCCGTCCCAGGATTGATGCTGGAGTTGACTCGGGCCACCGAAATCGGGCCGGCCATTAAGAGTTGGGAGCAAACGACGAAGCTGAAGGCGATTATTTTTTTCATAGCGGCGCCTCTATTTTAGACGCTGCGGGAGATCCTTCAAATGATTCCATGTCTCTTTTTTCGAATTGGGGTCACGCGTTAGTTTCGCCAGGTCGTGAGTAAGCAGCCATTGACCGGCCGCCGAGTCAGGCAGCGGCGCCCAGATCCCCTGCGTTCCCGCCCCATGGGTCACGGTTTGAAAAGGTAGGTTGCCGAAAAATATGATCCAGCGCAGCGACGGGGGCAACGCCCATAAGAAATGATTCGTCGCGGCAGTCTGTGGTTGGCCAGGTAGGGCAAGAATTTTAATGAGTGCGACGGCATCCCGATTTAGGGAGAGGGCTTGAAGCATTCGCTCCCACAGCGCCTCTTCGTCTTTCTTTAACCGAGGGTATTCCAAAGAAAGCTGCACCACAAAGCCCACGCTCGGTTCTGGTGGCGTTTCAACGCACACCAGAAAGGGGGAGGGGCCTTCGGGAGTGGGCCGGGGTTCAATAAGGGGTGAAGGCACGGCCTGGTCTACGGCAGGTGGCGCTGAAATTGCGTCCAGTCCATAGTCTTGCCAAAGCCGACTGTATTCCCCCTCTAAAAATCGAATCTGTTCGGCGCTCCTCATCGGCTTCACCCTAGGGGGCCGGGTTTCGACCGGCAACCGAATTTAGTTTGCGGCGGTGCCCCTTTGATAAAAGCCGCCGGCATGGTGTTGGAGTTCCTCGCGTGTCTGCGTTTTGCAATCAACTGAATAGAAGCGAAAGCGCTCATCCAGGACCGCGGTGGGTACCAACGGCGACGAGGCAAAAATTTCTTTGAACGGGTATTCAGCGTCTTGCGATGGGTGGACACTTAAGTAGTAAAGGGATCGTTCCGGATGCTCATTTACTTCATCGCAAAGTCGGCCCAACAGAACTTTACGCCTCAATTTTCTCTCGCCACGGGCTCGATCCCATTTGGCGTAAGTGAAGGGGCGGCCGCCGCCCGTTCGGGAATAGAGTTTTACCTTTGGGTTCCACAGCGCGATCGCCGTAGCGGTGAAATCAGAATCGACCGCCACCATTACGTTCGGCGAATTGGGAATGAAAGCGGGGGCCATTGCCGTTTGCGAAAAATACCAAAAATAGTCTGCTCCCAGGGCCAGCGCGCTGGCGGCAATTTGCGATAGGGAAAGGCCGGTCAAAAGAAGGAAGGCAAAGAGCGTCGTGCCGCTGCGCAGTCGCACCCGAGGGAGCTGGGCTTTCAGTTCCTGGCGGAGATTCGGGCTCCAATACTCAAGCCAATGGCGCGCGATCAGTAAAAATACGGGAAAGGTAAAAAAAACCCGGTGTCGGAAGGAGGCTGGGTACAAGAAAGTAAAAAAGAAATCGAAAACCAGGGCTCCGAAAATCAACGAGATGACAATGAGAAGGCGGTGCCGCCCTTTTCCTTTCTGGAAAAAAAAGCTGATCAGAGTGAGGCTGAGCAGCGTCCAAAACATTTTGTGGCCAAACCAACGCGGCACCTCGGAGTAGGCAAAATTCCACCAGTGAGTGGGAAAACTGAATTCGTAAAAAAGCTGGTAAAGACGACTCATCATTTCGGCGGCGTACCGCCCCATTTGAACTTGCTCACCGACCCAGAGAAGTTTGCTGGCCAAATCCTGGGGCGTGGCGGCCATGGGCGAAGGCATGCGGTCGGTGTGATCCCTGAGCAGGGAAAAAAGAATCACCAACGGTAGCGCCAGGGCTGCCAGGGTGAGCACTAGGGCGCGCCATTTTTTTTCGATGAACCAGTTCAAAAAGAAGGGCACCAAAAAGCAGGCACTTAAAATTGCGGAATGTACGGAAGTTAAAATGGCGGCGCAGAAAAAGGCCAGACCAAGGGCGAAAGTGCATCGCCGGCCCCCCGAATTCGCGTCACCCGGCGACTTGAGCAGGCGGATAAAACAGACCAGTCCAGCGATTGCCATTCCCATGCCCAGGCCGTAGCCGCGCGCAATCACGCCGAATTCGTAAACCGACACGTAAGATAGGCTGAGAAGCCATGAAGCCAACACCACCAGCCAAGGCGCAGTCGAAGCCGTGCTCAGGAGCGCAAAAACGGAGGTGGAGAGCGTGAAGTAACCGATGCCTGAGACCAGGGCCAACGCCACGCGAGGCTCAACAAAATGATCTAGCCCGCGATAGAGCAGATGCAAAAATGGGGGGTGACCCTCGTAGCGAAGCGCCGAAAATAGGCCGCCTAATCCTTTGGTCGAGGTAGCAATTAAAAAATGCTGCACTTCATCGCGCCAAGGTTCATGAAAATAGAAGTGGAAAAGGGCGATCAGAATAGACTGAAGTACCAGCACCGAAATAAAAATGAGGGACGCAGATTTATTCATTGAGCTTCTCGGCACTCTATCAATCATTCGGCGTTAAGAAAACCGCTGTGGACCAAACTATTTTAGCCACAAACCCGGCACTGATCGTTTTTGCCAACGCCGGGTCAATAAAAGAGAGTAGTTTTTCGCCTTACCAACCCACCAGCGCGGCAAGTCGTGAACGCAACGACCAAATTGCGCTCGCCACGGCGAAAACCAAACGCGAGTGCCCCCCAGTACAATAAACAGAACGGTCGAGCCGCTCCATATCCCGCTAAGCAGCAGAAAGGGCGCGGGAAATTTGATTAGAAAACCGATTGCGGCAAGGCCGGAACCCAAGGCAAACAGCAGCGAAAGCGGCGGCAATGAGAAATCCAGGGCAAAGAAAAAAAGAGAAAATCGATTCTGTTCGACGGCCGCCAGTAAAATCCGGGGAGTGGTGGTTTTTATTTCGGCCAGGTGACCAAATTCCCAGCGCTGACGTCGCCGCCGCCAGTCTCCCTCACTCTCATTTTCATAAAATGCGACTGGGTAATTCGGTAGAAAGAGAGGTCGATGTTGGGAGATCACGAAATTTGCCGTGAGCCGTTTGTCTTCAACGGGCGACCCATCGAGTTCGTCGAAAAAGGGGAGCAGAGAAAAGGGGATCGCCATGCCCGTGCCGTGCATAAAATGCGGAAGTGACAGACGGCTACGGCCTTGTTCGCGCACAAACGTGCTCCACCAACTTCCCATCGTGGAAAGAGCATTCTCCCGTTGGCTTGCCTCCGCATAGAGGTGCGCGGCTTGAAC
The DNA here is from genome assembly GCA_043718025.1 of Pseudomonadota bacterium. Taxonomy (GTDB): domain Bacteria; phylum Bdellovibrionota; class FAC87; order UBA2466; family UBA2466; genus JBGSST01. The sequence goes on along the minus strand of JAYSWN010000172.1, from coordinate 48,796 downwards.
TGGTCGCTGAGTTTCCACTGCGGCGGCGGCAAGGACTAGCAGGGTTGCGGCGCTGGCGTAGGTATCGACATCGAAGACCAGAACCGCTTCGGCCTGAATGCCTTCTTGGCGCAAACGGCGAAAACCGTGGCGCAAGGCATGCCCTTTTCCTTTACGGTCTTGGCAATTCCTCTCCCAAACGGTAACGCCGGCAAAATTTCGGGCCACCGCGGCCGTGTCATCTATACAGTTGTCGGCCAGTACCACCAGCGTAAACGATGGCGGCAGTTGCCGAAGCAGTCTAGTGAGCGACGCAGCAATCGTGGTGGCTTCGTTGTGGGCCGGTAGAAATAGGACGGCGTCGTAAACTCCGGTGGAATAATTTTCTTTACCAGGCTTGGGCCAGAAGCTCAGGGCCAATTCAGTGAGCGCCAAGAGGAGATACGCAAGCAACACCAGCAGGAATAGGGAACATAGAATGAGCAGCGCCGCGTTCAGCATTTCGCTAAACGGTAACAGGATTGAAACCAAAGCTCATGACTCGGCACTTCCTGCGGTTTGCGCATTGGTGCGGTTCGCGCTTTAATTACCGAATCATGACGTTTCATCGCCAGAAATTACTGGGAATCTGGATCGACACCGTGGGCATGAGCGAAGCGGTGGCGCACGCATCCAACCTGGCGCGAAGAATGGAAAAGTCGGTGATTGTCTCGGGCAATCTTAACTTTGCCGAGCTTGCTGGTCGCGACCCTCGGCTCCAGGATTGTAATCGGCAGAGCGCGCTTACCGTAGCCGACGGCATGCCAATCGTTTTGGCCTCACGCTGGGCCGAGCATAAGCTCTTGGAACGGATCCCGGGTTCTGAGTTGTTAGAAAAGCTGTGCGGCGTTGGCGCCCTGCAAGGACATACCTTCTTTTTCGTGGGGCGACGGGAGGAGGCGACCCAACTGGCGATTCGGCGGTTGAAGGAAAAACACCCTGACTTCATCGTGGCGGGCACCGAACACGTTGGAAAACCGATCACCGATCGCGAAACGAACCGGGTATTGAATGCGATCGCAAAAGCAAAACCAAATTATTTGATTCTGGCGCTTGGGCAACCGCAGGGTGAACTTTGGATTCATGAGCATTTGGCCAAAATTGAAGCGGGAGTGATCTTTCAGGTGGGAAATGCGTTAGATCTCATCTCGGGAATTAAGCGCCGATCTCCGCGCTGGTTAGGCAACTTGGGTTTGGAATGGGCCTATCGAATGTGGCAAGAGCCAAAGCGGCTTGGTCCGCGCTACCTGGCGAATGGGGGGTTTTTAGCGGCGTTTGTTTTGGAGCTGCTTTCGGCCCGCACAAAATCGAAAAGGGAGTTAACCATAAAATCATAAGGTCGCCGCGAAACGAATTTCGTTCGGTATAGGCAATGTCGAGGCGAAGCCGTCTTTCGATTTGGGTCCTGTCCAAAAGGCCGCGCATTCCCTCAATCTGGCCGCTGCCCGTCAGTCCCGGAGGTACGGTGTGGCGACGGTGATGGCGCGGATAGATCAGCGCTAACGCGTCACTCTCTTCGACGTCGAGCGGACGCGGGCCTACCAAACTCATTTCACCTTTAAGCACATTGATAAGCTGCGGCAGTTCATCTAAGCAAGTGCGACGCAGAAAGTCGGCCATTGCTACCGGTTTACCCTTTGAGGAAGATAGGGTGCGAAATTTTAGAATCTCAAATGTGGCGCCGTTTAAGCCGTAGCGCCGTCGGCGAAAGAAGATGGGGCCAGTCTTGGTGCTGTAGATCAGGGCCGCGATTACCAAGAATAGGGGCAAAGCCGCTAAGAGCAGTGCCGATGCGAAAAAGAGATCAAATATTCTTTTTTCGTAGCGCATTCGTTGGCCTGATTTTAGGGGGGCGCAGGCTCTTGGTCTAGCCTTTCTGCATCACCCGGTTACGGTTTTTCTTTCGGCAACCAAATCGCGTGCCGGTCGTCCCTCTTTTTCAACTCGTAGTTGGGAAAGAACTCCTGCATCATTTTGTCGTCGCTCTCTTTCCCGGCACTGTGGAAAAGGAGTCGAGGCCTTTTTAAAAACGGATCGTTTTGTAAACGGTCACCTAAATAATAGTCGCTCTTTGCCACCACTAAACAAACCTGCCGAACGTCTTTGGCCAGACACGGCAACTTCTTGTTTTGGCTGGCAATGAAGCGATGCGTTTGGATCAGTTGTAGGGGCGTCATCACCAGCAGTCCGCCTAGCGCCATCCCCATGGCGGGGATGCGGAAGGCACTGCGCTGTTCCCGGCGCGCTAGCCAGTAAGCCGCCGCCAACCACACCGCGCCCATCGCCGCGTAGCTATAACGGTGTCCCCAGCCAAAACCCTGCGCCACTCTGTTTTTGGCTAAACCGTACGCAAAAAAAGTGAGCACAAAGGAGATAAGGCTAAGGCGCAAAAACGGACTTTTAATCGACTTGGTTGAAAGAAAGAAAAACCAAATACCGGGAGTGCTCCATAGCAACAACTTGCAGAGTGAAGTGCTCCACATCACAAAGGTCCGCTCGCTCCACGGAGGCGGTACCAAGGCGCTGGCCATATCCCAAGCGTAGGTAAAGCCGCCGCCGGTGGGGCCGGTAGATACCGTCTGAGATCGGTACAGGAGCAGCCCCCAGCTGCACGTCAATAGAACAAAGGGTAGGTAACCTAAGCACAGGGCCCAGATAAAACGGCGGCTCTCTTTCCGGTAAAAGAAATATAAGAGCCACGGCAGGGCAAATACGACGTGGGGATAGGGGTTGTGGGTAAATGCCGCCATGCCGCCAGCCAGACCAGCCAGCAGCGCGCGCCGCCCGGTCATTGCGGTTGAGGGCCAAAGAAAATAGAGAAACAACAAGTTGAAAAGCAGACGGCAGTTTAGAGAATAAAAAGAGACCGAGTTAACCCAAAAAACCGGCGAAGATATCGCCAGCACCGCCACCCATAAAGCGGTTTCATCGTCAAAGAGTCTTCGCGCCAAGGAAACTAAGGTCGCCAAAATGAGTGCGCCCAAGGTCGGGTTAAACAGCCAACCCAGATTCAATTTTACAAAAGGGGCCAGCAACAAGGCGTAACCCGGCAGATAGGTCTCGGTGATCAACCCCTCGGGCGAGACCGTAAAAAAATAGCTACCTAGCCAGCGTGGGACCGCCCACGGTATGAGGCCAATTGGCATTTTTCCGCCAAGACTTCCGTGACTAAACGCTTCGGCTTGAAAGAAGGCGGCGTACTCATCGAGGGTCAACGCGGTATTCTGGTAAACCGGCAAAGCCAACGCCGCCGCAAGAATGAAAAAAAACACGGGAAAATATTTAATCGCGGGCGCGCGATACTTTTCCCAATTGGCATTTAACGTTTTTGCTGGCCACCCAAAAAGCTGCGGCCAAGCGAACAGAATAAAACCTGCTGTAATCAGAAATACATTTACGTAGACGGCCTTGGTGTCGTGAAACAGAAACATGTCGAGCTGGGGTTCGCGCAAATTGAATAGGCGGCGTGATCGCTGCGACCACAGCGTGAGAAAGAGTGCCGGGGCGAGTGAGAAAACAGCGAGCCAAATCAGAAAGGGGTAACGGCGTTGGCTAGTGATCATTGAAAAGTGCCTTGAGTCTGCCAAATTCGCTTTCGGCTTGGTAGCCAAGTTGAATTTCCAGGCGAGCGGCCTTGCAGATTCGCGTGTACCGTTCGGGGTCTTGGGTAAGTTCGGTAATCGCCTGAGCCACGAGATCGGGCCGGGCGGGGGGAACTAAAATGCCATTTTCGTCGTGGCGAACCAAATCCCCAACTCCACCCACGGCCGTGGCGACAACCGCTTTTCCCATTGCCATGGCCTCGATCAATACTACCGGTAGCCCTTCGGCAAAACTGGTGGAGAGCAAAATATCGTGAGATCCGATGAGCGCGGTAATGGTCGCCGGCGGGCAAGCGCCTGAAACATGCACCGAGGACAGGCCGCGGCGTGCGATTGATTCTTTTAACTTTTTTAGGTGATGGGGCGGTCCGGCCGCGACAATGCTCAATGAAAAATCTACCACTCCCGCTCTCTCTAGCTTCTCTGCCGCTTCTAATAGCACGCGCCACCCCTTGGCCGGAGCGGTGCGGGCGATGAAGAGTAGCTTCCACTTGGTCGTGGGAACGTGGGGAGGCTCATTAATGAAATCAGCTAGGTCGATGGCGGCTCGAATCACGTGCATATTGTCCTGTTCGAGCTCATCGGAAAAAAGCATCACCTGCGATTTGGCGTAAGAACTGGTGCCGACGGTGAACTTTGCAAATTTTTGCTTCAGCCCCAGATGCCATTTCTTGGCTTCGTTAAAAATATCTGGGCCGTGAAAGGTGATGCTGAACGGAATCTTTGCCAGTCGTGAAGCTATGAAAACCACGTTGCCGCTAGAATCACCGAAATGATTGTGGAAGTGACTTACTCCCAATTCAAGGGCGCTCCGCGCAAATACGGTCGCCTCTAAAAAATAGAACCCAGCGTAGAGTAAAGACTTTGCGCCCGGGGCGCGTAGAGTCCACGCGGCCTTCATCGCTTGGAGGTAGGCTGCCGGCGAACGCTGAATCCAAAAAAATTGCGCCGCAAGTATTTTGATTGGGTTGTAGGTCAGCACCTGGCGGGTCGGGGGCTCGTCGGACAGGTACAGTGGATCCGGAAAATCACAGCGGTCGCGAATGGTGAAGGTATGAAGCTTAACCCCCTGCCGGCGCAGCTCACGCACTTCACGATGAATGAAAGTGTGGGTGGTTTTTCGGTATTCACCTACTAGGTAAGCAACAACGGCGTCTTTTTTCATTTTGCAAACGATAGCGTAGGGATTGAAAGAGGAAAGCCGCGGGGGGTTAAAGCGATTCTTTTTTTTGCGATGTTTCTTTAAAGGGGGAGAAGGGTTTTTGAAGAGGCCCAAAAATGGAGCCTTCCGTTTGGATTGCGGAAGGCCCCACCTTAGAATTCGAAGAGTTCAATTTTCTGTTTCGACCGGGCGGTTGCACTCACCGTTCCGGTAAAACCTTCAGGCGAGGCGACTACTTTTTCCAGCGGGAGCCGCTGGGAAGTTCATCAGACCTACTACCTGGAGACGGAAGTGCCGGCTTGGGCTTGTCGCCGCACTTCTCTTATTGGCCCGCATGATTTCTATATAAGCGAGGGTTGTGCCAGCTTCTTGGTCACTTCAAGGATACTTTGTAAGTCATTGTTTTCTAAGTTTTAATTCTTGTCAGTGCGTAACAAATCGCCACCTGTTTCGTGGCCTAACTCTCGGACAAACAATTTCCAGTTTATTGACACCTTTTTGTAAACCGTTGAAATCTTAGGGGGCAAGCTGCCTACTTCTTACACACTTGCTTGAAATCGCCGGGCTTTGAGTGAAAATAGGTGCAGTTTCAAGGGGTAACCATGATTTTATTTTTTCGGGTGTCTATTATTTCGTCAGCGCTTTTGGGCGCGCTCTTGTGGCCAGGTTGCGTGAGCCGAACTCTTCCCGAAACCCGTTTTGCTGAAAGCGAGAAGCTCGCGCTGGTCGTCACTCCGCCTGTGCTTACCAATCCCAACAAGTTCAGCTTTTCCACCGTAGGCGATCTGCACCTAGGGGCCACGACCTGGCTCGAAAAGATGCTGGCGCTGTCGGCGGCTGACGGCGATGCCTTTGCGATCATGCTTGGCGATTTGGCCGATCAGGGCACCGCTGAGCAGGTGAATGCTTACCACGCGGCAATTCTTGCGTCGCCCTTGGCCGGAAAGGTTTTTTCGATTCTCGGTAACCACGATATCTTTGCCGACGGTTGGGAGTTCTTTAAAGCCAAAGTCGGGCCGAGCCACTACGCCTTCACCGTAGGCAACTCGCGGTTTGTTGCGCTTGATACCGCCGACGCCACTTTAGGCAGCGAGCAGACCGAATGGCTGAATCAGCAATTGGGTGGGCGCCCAGAGACAAATATTTTTCTACTCAGCCATTACTCCCCCATCGTTGCCGGAGTGCGCAGCTATCTGCGTTTCTCTGACGCACAAGAGGCTCAGGCCCTGATGAAATTGGCGACCACTCGGAATGTATCGGCCTGGTTGGCGGCGCACTATCACAGCTATGTGCAGAAGAATATTGATGGGGTGAGCTATCTCGTGGCCGGTGGTGGCGGCGGTCGACGTATGGAGCCCGTGTTAGAAAACTTTTACGTCAAGGTTTCGGTAGACGGCGACCAGTTAAGTTTTGAGCGAAAGCGGCTGGACTACTAAATTTCCAGACGTAGGTGGCACCTATCCGCCACGACTGCGTTCGGCCAAAGCCCAATAAAAAATCATTGCGAAAGAAGAGGGCTACCTCATTGCGGTCAGCCAGATCATGAGCAACGGTCAGTTTGAGAATGGGGTGATTGAAGTTGTGCACGTCAAAGTCATCGTAAGTGGTGGCCGTGGCCGAAAAACGCCAGGCCGGTAGAAACTTGAGTTCTCCGCCCAGGGCAAATCCAATGTCGTGTTCAAAGTAAGACGTGCCCCCCCAGTAGGGCAGCGGTACGGCTGTCGAAAGCGAAACCCAGCGCAAAAACCAGCCGAAGTTCGCGTGCAGTCTAAACTGCGAAAAAACCGGCAGATAGAAATTTATCGCCGGATAGATTCCGGTGTGGTGAGTGCCGTTAGCGAGGTGGCTAACGTTGTAAAAACGCAGAGCGGGTTGCACGTACTCGATGAGATGGTAAGTGGCTTCGCCGGCCCAATCAAAAGTTTGCAGCTGTTTTTCGTTGGTGCCCAAGCGCAGTTTTGCCTCCAGCCGGAAGTTCTCGGGCCCTTGCCAATTGCGAATCGCCGATAGTTCAACGCGATCGGGGCCATTTTTCTGCCGAACGTAGTTGGCGCTGGCCGATAGCGAATCGTCGGCGCGTATTGGGCCCGAAGCAAAAATAGCGGTCGCAATTACCAAACGTTTAAACACGGCTAACTTGAAACCCTCGCTCTTTCAGCGCCTGCAAAATTTCCAGGGTGTGCTCGGGCCCTTTGGTTTCCATGTCGACATCGATTTCGGTTTCGCCGATGGCGGCCTTTAAGGTGGAGCGCTGGTGAAAGACTTGCAAGATGTTTGCTTTCTTATCGGCGAGAATTTGGGTTACTGCCGCCAACCCTCCGGGCCGGTCGCTGATGGTAATGGCAACGCGAATCAATCGCCCTTGCTCAACCAAGCCACGATGCAACACCGAAGAAAAAGCGGGAAGGTCAATGTTTCCACCCGAAAGGATGATGCCAATCTTTTTTTCTGGAATCTTGTCTTCGAGCAGAGCGGCCACGCCCAGCGCGCCCGAGCCTTCAACCACCATTTTAGATTCTTCGGCGATGAGTGAAATGCCGTGCGCGATGGACTCTTCGCTCATCAAAATTACGTCGGTCAGTAAGCTTCTGAGCTCGGCCAGCATCACTTCATCGGGCCGTTTTTTTGCGGTGCCGTCGGCCAACGTAAAAGTCACGTCAAGCGGCATCACTTTTCCGGTGCGAAAGCTTTCTAAAATGGCGCCGGCATTTTTAGGCGCGACGCCATAAATCTTGGTCCCGGGTGACAGCGCCTTTAACGCGGTGGCCATTCCCACCGCTAAGCCACCGCCCCCAATTGGAATCAAAAAGGCTTCGGTACCTTTGAATTTGGCATCGGCACACATCTCTAAAGCAACGGTGCCTTGCCCCGCCACGATATCGGCATCATTAAAGGCGTGCACGAAAACGCAGCCGCGCTTTTGTGATAGCGCTAAGGCGTGGGTAAATGCCTCATCTAAAAAAACCCCGGCCAGCTCGATCTTGGCCCCCCAGCGCGCCGTGTGTTGAATCTTAATCGGAGGCGTTGTTACCGGCATCACGATCGTGGCTTGAATTCCGGTTATCTTGCACATCAAGGCAACCGCTTGCGCGTGGTTTCCCGCCGAGGCCGCAACCACACCATTCTTTTTGGCCTGGGCCAGATTTTGCAGGATGCAGTGCGCTGCCCCGCGCATTTTAAAAGAACCGGTACGCTGAAAAGTTTCACACTTCATCAGGACTTCTTTATGGCAGTGGCGCGATAGGGCTTCGGAAAGAATGAGTGGCGTCTGGACGATGTAGGGGGCAATGCGGGTCTGGGCCTGTTGAATGGCCTCTAAGCTGGTCATCGGCATGGCCCAACGATAGCCGAAACTGGGCTGGTAGTCATGAGAGGCTTGGCGACCCAGTTTTCAAGTTGTCCTACGGCAAATTCGACCCAACGTGTTGCGATACGCCGTTATGCGTCGATAGATTCCGAGTTATTCTAGATCCATGGACAACACCGCTCTTAATCGCCGACGTCATCCGCGCATTAAATGTGAACGCACTGGCTATTTGATGATGCCCACCAGCGACATCAAAATCCCAATCTCGACCTCCGAAATTTCTCAGGGCGGGTTTAAGGCAAATCTTCCCGAAAGAATCTTTTTTGGCAGTCGTATGTTTGTGAGTGTGGAGCTAAGTGAGACGGTCAGCGCGCAGATGACCGTGCAGCCCGTGTGGGCCGATGAAGAAAATAATTTTGGTTTTAAGATCGAAAACGCCACTCCGAACTGGGTGGAGTTCGTGACGGCTTTAGAATAGTTCGTTCTTAAGCTGCGCGCACCACTCTTTAACTCGGCGTTCGCTCAGTTCGTCTTGGTTCTCTACATCGATCACCAGGCCTACGAATTTATTGCCGCGAATGGCTTTTGACTTTTTGAATTCATAACCTTCGGTTGGCCACAACCCCACCAGCTTGGCCCCTTTTTTCTCGAATTTTTCGGCCAACTCCTGCATCGCGTCCACGTACGAGTCAGGGTAGCCCTTGCCATCGCCCAAGCCAAAGACCGCAAGTTTTTTTCCCGCCAAGCTTATCGTCGATTTATCAAAGTCAGGCAATATCGAGGCCCAGTCATCTTGCATCTCGCCAATGTGCCAGGTGGGCACCCCGAGAATGAATCTTTCCGGAATGCCAAAATCTAAAAGGCTCAAGTCGGTAATGTTTTTTACCGCATCAACGCTATCGCCCAATTCTGCTTTGATCATTTCCGCCACATCCGTGGTGTTGCCGGTCGAAGATCCGTAGATCAGCAGCGTTTTAGCGCCGGCCAAGGTGGGTTTTGATTTGTCGACGGGGGCCGAAGTGGCGGCCGAAGCTCCGACCGCACTCTTGGCGCGCGCCTCTTCCGCCGCTTTGGCGGCGGCCAAACGAGCCGCCTCTTTTGCCTTGGCCTCTTCCACGGCCTTAAGGCGAGCTGCCTCAATCTCTTCCCGTCTTTGATCCGAGCGCGCTTTTAAACTGAGCGGCGATAATGCGGCCACTTCTTTGTGGTCGATCAACGCCAAGCCATGCCAACTCAATGAGTCCGCTGCCGCTTTTCCTTTAGCGCGGTAAAGACGCAAAAAGCTTTCTACCGGCAGCAGCGCCGAAACCGGCTGGGCCCCATCTACATAAAACTGAATTCTTAGCAGCCCGTGGGTCGACTTCTCTTTGCCAACTAAAAAGTCTTTGAACGGCAATGAAAGTTCGAGAGCAGCGGCGGCAGGGGCATCGATTGAGGGGGTAAAAGTGTAGCTCAACGGGGGAAAGGCCTGCTGCCCCGTAGCGTTAGTTCCCTCTACGGTGACGCGCAGCAGTTCAGCCCTTTTCACCGGACCATCGACAAACACTTCTAAGGTGCCAGGCACGCGTGACCGGCAAACGCCAAGGGTAAGGCCCTGAGCTTTTATTGAGACAGTAAATGAAGACCTGAACACGGCGGCTCCTACTCTAGAAACAATTCGAAATTGGGGAAAAAGATAAACGGGGAAGGCAGAGATTTCAACGATTCCGGCTAGTTTTCCTAAAAAAGGGCAAATGGGGTGACGCCGGCTAAAAAAAAGGGGGCCCGTTTCCGGGCCCCCTATTGGGGGAAAAGCGTACAGGCCGAGTGGGGATTAGGCTTTGGCTTCCGTTTTTACTTCTGGGATCTTTTTCTTAAAGCCTTGAACGAGTTTTCCGAAAAACTCGCCACGACCGTCCGTTACCTTAATGGCCCGCGTAGTGGCCTCTTTCACTTTTGGCAGGGCCAGGCACAGCACTCCGTCTTGGTAAGACGCCTCGGCCCCGTCCATCTGCACCGCTTCAGGTAGTTCGAAGCTGGCGTGGTAGGAAAACGTCGACTCTTCGGAGGCTTCGCCCTCGGTGTGGGCCGCTTTACGCTTGGCCGTGACCGAAAGGGTGCGCCCTTTGCTCTCAATCTGAATGTCTTCCTTACGCACTCCTGGCACATCTAGGCTAAGAATAAAGCCATCTTCCTTCTCCTGAACTGCGTAGCGTGGCGACTCATAGGCCGGGCTCTGCCGCGCTTGACGGGCAGCCGTATTGGTAAAAAATTGCTCCCACTCTTTAAAGGGGTCCCAGTTTCGGTCGTTTTTAAAAAGCATCATAAAAGGCTCCTTCTCTCTAAATTTAAATGGCGCTGAACGGCCTAATTGCCGTGCTGCGCAAAGATTTTTGTCGGAGGCGCCTTCCGACGCTTTCTTATTTGGGAACGCTGAAAAAGAAGTCAAAACTGGGGCTGGCCATGAAATCCTTAAACCCTTGATATGGCTTGGAAATAAATAAATTTACTTGACCTTGGCGCGGGAATCCCTAAAACAACGTTCAATGTTTTAACTATAACGTTGTCTTCACCCTGAAGAGCTTAAAGAGAATAGCTCACCAGTCCTTCGGGGGGTGGGGCGGCGCTAGTCTAACGTAACTTAATTAGGAGTGTGAATATGAAGATAAAGCCATTGCGCGATCGAGTAATCGTGCGTCGCTTGAATGAAGAAGAAACCACCAAGGGCGGAATCATTATTCCAGATACCGCTAAGGAAAAACCACAAGAGGGTGAAGTTGTTGCCGTAGGTAGCGGCAAGATTCTGGACGATGGAAAAGTCGTGCCTCTCGAAGTGAAAAAAGGGGACAAAATCCTCTTCGGAAAGTATTCCGGCACTGAGGTGAAGGTGGATGGTGATGAGTATTTGATGATGCGCGAGGATGAGATCCTCGGAATCGTCGGTTAATTTAGCCTAAGGAGAATTAGATGGCTGCAAAAGAAATTCTGTTTCATGACCCGGCCCGCGCGGCAATTTTGAAAGGCGTGAATATTCTCGCCGATGCCGTAAAGGTCACCCTTGGACCCCGTGGACGTAACGTTGTAATCGAAAAAAGCTGGGGCGCTCCGCTGGTCACTAAAGACGGCGTAACCGTGGCTAAAGAGATTGAGCTCGAAGGACGTTTCGAAAACCTCGGCGCTCAGATGGTAAAAGAAGTTGCCAGTAAAACTAACGACGATGCCGGTGATGGCACGACGACGGCTACGGTTCTCGCTCAGGCGATTTACCGCGAAGGTCTTAAAATCGTTAGCGCTGGATTGAACCCGATTGAAGTCAAACGCGGCATTGATCGTGCGGTTGAGTCAGTGATTAGCGAGCTCCAAAAAATGAGCCGTCCGACCACTGGTAAAAAAGAGATCGAGCAAGTGGGTTGCATCTCCGGAAACAACGACGTCACCATCGGCAAGCTTTTGGCTGAAGCGATGGACAAAGTTGGTAAGGAAGGCGTGATCACGGTTGAGGAATCCAAAACCGCTGAAACCACTCTCGAAGTTGTGGAAGGCATGCAGTTCGATCGCGGCTATTTGTCGCCGTACTTCGTGACTAACCCTGACACGATGGAAGTCATTCTTGAAGAGCCGTACATTCTGCTCTTCGACAAAAAGCTTACCAACTTGAAAGACCTTCTTCCGGTATTGGAAAAAGTTGTGCAGACCGGCAAGCCGTTGTTGATCTTGGCTGAAGATGTTGAGGGCGAAGCCCTTGCCACTTTGGTGGTTAACAAATTGCGTGGCACGTTGAAGATTGCGGCCGTTAAGGCTCCTGGCTTCGGCGACCGTCGCAAAGAGATGATGCAAGACATCGCGATCCTCACGGGTGGCGAAGTGGTGTCGGAAGAGCTTGGACACAAGCTTGAAAACACCAAGATGGAAGCTCTTGGACGCGCCAAACGCGTTACCATCGATAAAGACAACACAACTATCATTGATGGTTCGGGCAAAAAAGCCACGATCGAAGGCCGCGTGAAGCAGCTCCGTTCGCAGATTGACGAAACCAAATCGGACTACGATCGCGAAAAACTGCAAGAGCGTTTAGCGAAGTTGGCCGGTGGCGTTGCCGTTATTCAAGTAGGCGCTCCGACTGAAGTTGAGATGAAGGAAAAGAAAGCCCGCGTAGAAGATGCTTTGCATGCTACCCGCGCCGCAGTGGAAGAAGGCATTGTCGCCGGTGGCGGCACAGCTTACATCCGCGCTCTTTCTGGTCTCGATTCGTTGAAGTTATCTGCTGAGCAGCAGGCCGGGGTCGACATTATCCGTCGTGCCCTTGAAGAGCCGCTTCGTCAGATTGCGCAAAACGCCGGACGCGAAGGATCAGTGGTTATCGATAAAGTGAAGAACAACTCGGAAGCGGCTTGGGGCTTTAACGCTCTTACCGAAAAGTACGAGAACCTCATTGAAGCCGGCGTCATCGACCCGACTAAAGTGGTGCGTTGTGCTCTTCAAAACGCAGCGAGCGTTGCCTCGTTGCTGTTGACCACGGAAACGCTCATTTGCGAGAAACCGAAGAAATCGGAAAAAGCCGCGCCGATGCCCGGTGGCGAATACGGCGATATGTAAGCGCCGATTTTGATCTTCAAAAAGGGTCTGTCCCACTGGGGCGGGCCCTTTTTTTTTTGCGCGGGTTCGGCGGCAGCCTTTTAAGGCGGCGTATTCTGAAAACATCCCACAGAATACAACAGTTAAAATATCAATAAATGCAGAGCCTTACTTAGTCTACCGTCAGAATACAGCACGGTGTATACCGCTGGAACACAGAAGAAACCAGCGCTTTCAATGGCTTAGCCGGCCACTCCTAAAACTTGTCCATTCCCCATTCCCCTGGCCACCAATTTCTCAGGCGCAATTAGCTGGCACGGACATTGGATAGTAAGTCGATAGCAATAGAATTTCGCCTTGGAGTACACCGTGAGACTTTCCACAATTGTTTTCAGCATGCTTACCCTTTCGCTCCTGTTTCTTGCGGGCTGTAACAAGTTTGAAAGAAGCTGCCTAACCGAGGCTGGCACGACGGCCATGATGAACGTAGCGGTGTGCCCCACCTGGGAAGTTCAGGTAGGACCAGAGGATGACACCTCGACCATCGAGCGCCCGTTGGCCTTAGCCACCGCCTTCGCGGGAGACGGGCTTGCTGAGTTTGATTTTAATTCCACCACCTTTCCGACTCCGGTGGCAAAGAGCGATGTTCCCGCCGCCATCGTTAAACAATCTACCAGTGGAAATTTAATTATTGTGGGAACCAGTTTGGCGACTTTCCCCGCCGGGCCTTCGGCCCCGGCCGGGGACTTTCGTGGTATTTCGGCGGTTAGGGTGAACCTGACGACCGGACTCTTTGATGCCACTTATTCAGCAGCAATAAATCCGAGTCAGAATGGCCGCATTGTGGTTCGCGACACTTTGGGTCACGCTGACGTAGCCGGTGCGGTGACTCTGCCGGACGGCAGCGTTTGGGCTGGCTACACGTTAACTAAAACCGCCGACCCGGCCGATACCGATTTTGCCCTCGTAGGGTTTGCTTCAGACGGTACCTTGCAGAGACTTTCCACTCGTTACAAAGCCCCTAACTTTGCGGCGTACCCAAGCTATAGCGACCCCATCGAAAAAAATTCTGCTGAAGTGCTGACGGCAATTATTTTGGATAGCCAGAGGCGTCCTCTTTTGCTCGGTTCTACCGACGTGCGGGGCGGGACAAAAGTGGCGTTGCGCCGGCTCAATACCAATTGGTCCCAAGACTATAGCTTTGCACCGGGCGCCTCGGGCCGACAGGCGACTCTGGCCGGGTTCACCGTGATTGAGGCGGAATTGAGCGCCAGTGACGCCACTCCGCGCGCCATGGCCTTAGATTCAACGGGACGAATCTTGATCGTGGGAACGTCAAAGTTGACGGGGGCGACTCACACCAACATTTTTGTCATCCGTTTAAGTGCCGACGGGGTGCTCGATACCAACTTTAATCCACCGAATTTGGATATGGGAATGAGCAAGAATGACGAGGGGCTCGCTATTGCCATTCAATCGGACGGAAAAATTTTAGTAGGCGGGGTGGCGATGGGCGCGACCAAGTCAGATTTGGCGCTGCTTCGGCTGCTGCCAGAGTCAGGCGCTCTGGACACGTCATTTGATCTCGATGGTAAAAAACGTCTCGAGTTGCCTACCGACGGTCGTATTCATTCCCTGGCGTTGCAGGGCTCCAAGATTCTTGCCTTAGGAGAGACGAAGGTAGTGGGCGTTAACATTAACCAAAAACTCTTGGTCCGATTTAACTCCGACGGCGCCGTAGATTCCGTTTTCGGTACCGCCGGCGTGATGCGATTCGACAACACTGTTTCGGGTGTTGTTAAACCCGCTTCGGGACGGGCGTCACTCTGGGATGGAAGTTCATACTACTTCACCGGCGAAGCGGATCGCGGGCAATTCACTGGTTTAGACTTTATGGTCGGCAAACTTAATTAAGAATTCCTTTTTTGATATGGGGAGTAGGGCAGCATGATTTCATTTCGATCGCTATTTTTCATTGCGGTAGTTTTCTGTTTTATCGTCACTTCTTAAAAAATGGTTACCGCCAAATAAAAAAGGGCCAGGCCAACGGCCTGACCCTTCATATGAGTCAATTATCTAATTCCCTACGAAATTGTGTTCGCGAACAGCATCTCCCGGTATTTAGGAATCGGCCATAGCGAGTCGCAAACCAACGTTTCCGCGGTATCCGAAGCGTCGCGCAGCTTAACGCCAATGGGCGTAAGCTCTGACGCAATCTTCTTCATGCGGGCCACTTCGTCCGTGCCGTCCCCTAGCTTTTCCAGAGCGGCATTCAGCTTGTCGAGGTTGTTTAGAATGTCGGCGTAAGACTTTTCTAAACGCGCCACACGGTCATTCTGTGCCTTTTTTGCGCCATCTGACTTGATGCTGGCCAACGCTTCGGCCGAGAGCATCATCTGTTTTTCAATGGCGGGAACCACCATGCTCTGCACCATCTCGGCGAGAGTGCGCAGTTCGATCTCAAGCGTTTTGTTGTAACGCTCAACGTAGATGTGGTGGCGCGAATGAATTTCGGCTTCGGTGAGAACGCCGGTTTTTGACAAAAACTCAACCGCCTTCTTGTCTTCAAAAACCTGCAGCGCCTCAACGGTGGTGTTAAGCACCGGAAGGCCACGCTTTTTGGCCTCTTTTTGCCACTCTTCCGAGTAGTTATTGCCTTCAAAGCGGATCGGTCGACTCTCTTTCACAAGCGATCGTACCAATTCGATGACCGCCTCATCACGATTTTTTCCGGCCGCAAGCAGCGCCTTTAAGCGCTCCGTGGCGTTGCGGAACGATTGCGTCACCGCTGCGTTTAAGATCGTTAACGGCACGGCGACGTTTGCCGATCCACCCACCGCGCGAAACTCGAACTTGTTGCCGGTGAAGGCAAAAGGGCTGGTGCGGTTGCGATCGGTATAGTCTTTAGAGACTTCCGGAATGTGGCTGATTCCCAGATTAAGGATCTGAGCTTCCGTTCCTTGGCCAGCTTCCCCTTTTTCAATTGCGGTAAAAATATCGTCGAGCTGTTTGCCTAAGAACACCGAGATAATCGCGGGCGGGGCTTCGTTGCCGCCCAAACGGTGATCATTTCCGGGGGAGGCGATCGACGCACGCAGCATATCGCTGTGTTCGTGCACCGCTTTAAGCACCACCGAGGTCACCGCCAAAAAACGCAAGTTCTGGTGCGGGGTCACGCCCGGCTCGAGCAGGTTTTCGCTCTTGTCGTTGGCGATACTCCAATTGCAATGCTTGCCGTTGCCGTTAATCCGCGCAAACGGTTTTTCGTGCAGCAGGCACAAGAAGCCGTGACGGTTGGCAATACGCTTCATCACTTCCATGGTGAGGGTGTTGTGATCGCAGGCAATGTTTACCGATTCGAAAATGGGGGCCAGCTCGAATTGGCTAGGCGCCACTTCGTTGTGCCGCGTTTTAATCGGAACCCCGAGTTTATACAGTTCGGTTTCCATGTCTTCCATAAAGGTCTTTACCCGCGATGGAATCGCGCCGAAATAGTGATCTTCGAGCTGCTGTCCACGGGGGGAAGAGGCCCCCAGCACCGAGCGACCGGTCATCAACAGGTCGGGACGGGCGGCGACAAAGCGCCGATCGATAAGAAAATACTCCTGCTCAACGCCCAACGTGGCCGATACCGATTTGGCGTCTACGTCGCCAATGAGTTTTAAGAACTCACACGCTGATGAGGATAGCACTTGCACCGAGCGAAGCAGAGGGATTTTGTTGTCGAGTGCTTCGCCGTGGTAACCCAGGAAAATGGTGGGGATGCAGAGCGTTTTTCCCATCTCGCCTTCGATGATGAAAAGCGGAGAGGAGGGGTCCCACGCCGTGTAACCACGCGCTTCAAAAGTGGACCGCATGCCGCCGCTAGGAAAACTGGAAGCGTCGGGTTCGCCCTGAATTAGCTGGCTACCCGAAAACCGCTCCACCACCCGCAGTTCGGAATGATGCGAAGTCTGAATTGAAATAAAGGCGTCGTGCTTTTCTGCAGTTAATCCGGTCATCGGTTGAAACCAATGGCAAAAGTGCGTGGCGCCCATTGAAACTGCCCACTCTTTAATCACCTGCGCAATGGAGTCAGCCGTCTCTTTCGAAAGCTTTTTACCGTGATCGAGGCTCTTCAAAAGATTGTTGTAGGCATCGCGGGGAAGCTTTTCGCGCATCTTTCCCAGACCCAAGGTTAGCTCACCGAAATATTCTGAAATAGCTAGAGGATGTGAATCCACTCCGGCTCCTTTTTTGGGGCTTGTAACGGAGTCGTAGGCGTTCTGGCCATTCAGCCAGCGTGACCCCGTGTTTCTGTATAAGTGGGAACCATTTGTCGTAGAGGTGATCATCTCTTTTCCTTTCAGCCAGTAGAACTTGCCGGTAGCGGCCGCTCTGACGGACCCTTTTCGGATCGACCTGCAGGAACCACCATGGCTCCTGAAAGACACCGTCATTTAAAGGGAAAAGACGATAAAAAACAATGACCATTTATTTGCGGCGTAGACGCGTGGTGACAGGGATTTACGCTGGCAATTAGTGAAGATCTTTGGGCGCGGGGCGAATGGGTTCGCGATGACTTGCCACCCATTCTTTGGTCGACAAGAAGCGGTAGCCCATTTTACGCATTTCTGAGAAGAGGCGTTCAATTTCAGTGGTGTCGCCATCCACTTTACCGAAGCCTCCCCCCTCGATGCTTCCCATTAGAAAGGGGTGGATGAAGAGCGAGCCCATAAAGTCACGCAACACGCGATTGCGTTTCATCACGGCCAGCACTCTGTCTATCGCCACCGCGGGGGGGACCCCCTTTTTGGGAACCAGGTAGCCGGCATTTTCCGGCAACACCTTCTGGTCGTGCACATCGCCGTAAATTTCGTAGGGAAAGTACTGCTCGGTAGGGCCGCCTTTGCCCACATCAATCGCGAGGTCCGCAAAATACTTTGCCCGTTGCCCGTCGGCGCCAACGGCTCCTCGGCTTAAGCGCATTGACTCGGGCAACTTTTCTCGTTGGCTCAAGGTGAAAGGAGTGTAAATGATGCGGCCTACCACCCAGTCAAACATCTGGCCGAATACGGCAGTATCTAGGGTGGAGGCGGCGTAATGCGGCGTTAACCAAAGGTGAGGCGTGAGCCCGACCTTTTGCATCTCTTTGTACCCTTCTTCAAGTCGCCTCACCACCGCTTCGGCGTTGTCATTGGGCATCGGCTTATTGAGTAGGATGTCCCAAAACTCGTAATCAAAGCCACTGACTCCGGCCGGGTTTTTTTGATCGTCACTCTGGTGAGTCACTCCGTGCATGGCCACCGTCGCCACGCCGGCGTCTTGCATTTCGTGCAAGAGTTTGGCAAAGGCGGGGCGTTCGCCCATCGGTAGCAGTTCCGGCTCCTTTGGCACTAAGACATGGTATGGGTCTTTGAAGATAGGGATCAACGACACCACGAATTTAGCCTGCTGCCGTTTTGCCGCTTCGTAAAATGATCGGATCTGCCATTCGGGAATGGCGGGGTGAACGTCTTCTAAACGTACAATCGCAAGTTTGTCTTGGCGCAAGGGCTTCTCGTCGATCATGTCGAAGAGTACGTCAGCAAAAATCAGATAGCGGTCCTCCTCATTTATATAGGAGAAGGGCACGTCGGCCACGAACCAGCGGTTCCAATGGTGGGTAATGTAGGGGATTCGCTCGGCAAGCGTTGAGTGCTGCACCCAACTAACCACTTTTACCTTGGCGTTGAGTGGCTTGGTTTTTACTACGTCGTAAACCGCTTCCAGCGTGCCTTCGCCGCTCACCTTGGCGTACTTCTTAAATACCTCGCCCTTGTATTCGTGCAGGCGAAAAAAACCGGGGATGCCGTCGGGGTCCAAGTGGTTTTTATCGGGTTCGGCGATGCTGTTGTACTGCAATCCGAAACGCTCTTTAAAAACGTCTTCACCCATTTGCCAAACGTTGTAGCCCATCCACACGAGGCTACTGGGGCTGGTCTTTACGTCGGCAATAAAATCAGCGGGTAGGGCGTTGTCGAATTGGCTGCCTATATAAAAGTTATAGGGACAGCCGTCGAGATCGCCCTTTTTATAGAGTTCGATGGGAGAGAGCACCTGCTGAATGTTTACGAAGTGGCCGAGCAGATTTTGCAGGTAGAGCGCCATCCGGCGTCCGTAGCCGAGCTGCTTTTCGGGCCGACCATTGCCATCGAAAAAAATTTGCACGCACTTTGGGGAACGCACGGCCATGGCCAGCGCTTCATTTTCCATCTTAGGCCCGACGCAAGCGATACCGATGAGGGCGGTGCCCAAAACCAATCCAAATAAGTTGCGCGTCATGTCGTGCTCCCGCTCTTCATTAGGTCTCGTAATCCCGCTCAAGCGCTGACGGCTTCTCCGAACATCTCGGGAAGTTCGTGTTCCGTTTTCGCCCATGCAATCGGCTTGTGATAAAGCCTTGCCACCGCTTCTTGGCGGGCTGCGCCCATGGTGGCAAAGGCATTGATAACAATCCCTACCGGCCAGCGGGGGGCGGCAAACAGCGCCACCCGAAGGCCGTAAATCATAGCCGTAAAGCGCAATCGCTGGGCGAAGCGGACGATCATAAAGAGCAAGTTTGCCGCGACCAGCGCCTTGAACCCGTCGGTGTGAAATAGCGAAGAGTGTGTCCACGCGGCCTCACTCGCAACCCCAATTCCCATGGCCATCGCCACCAGGTAACCCGCTACCCCGCCTACGTTGGCGACGATTCCCCGCCGATCGCGATACAGAAAGTAGCGGTTTGCGAGACTTCCGCACCAGCCAAGGTTCTTCCACCCCTGAAAAGTGATGCCAACTGTCCACCGAGTTTTTTGGCGGATGGAACGTTGGAAGAAGCGCGGAAAGTATTCGCGAGTCGCCACAAAGTCTTTTTTACCGGCGGCGTTGGTGAGGTAGCGGCAGACGACGTGCGGGCGAAAGCCTCGTTGGTGAGCCCGGATCCCTAAGTCGTAGTCTTCGGTAACGGTGTTCTGATTGAAAAGCTCTCCGTGGGTGCGCAGAAAGTGCAGAATCAGTTCACGGGAGAGAAGCGTGCCGACTCCGGCCGAAGGCACGGCGGCCTTCATTTTCTCGCGCACAAGCAGTTCCTTTAGGTGATTCTCCGCAAACTCATCGGCGTAGACCCCGGCCACCAGACGACGATTCGGCACCGGCAGCGAAAATACGGGCACCTGAATGAAGTCGTAGCTCTCTACCTCACGATTCAAAATTTTGAGCGAGAAGGGATGAATAATGTCTTCAGCGTCGTGCATCAAGAAAGCGCCGAATTCGAATCCTGACTCTCTTTCGTAAGCGAGAATGTCGCGCACCACCACGTTTAGCATTTGCCCCTTCGACGTGGGGCCTGGTTTGGGATTGATAATCGCCTGAATGCGCGGATCTTTGGCCGTGAGCTCAGCTATTTTGGCGATAGATTCGTGATCGTTAGGATAAAGACCAACGAAGAAGTGGTAGTTGGCGTACTCAACTCGCTTGGAATTTCCGGCTACCATGCGGGCGATGACGTCGGCCTCTTTCCACGCCGGAATGATGATGGCGATTCTTTTTTCGGGCAGGGCGCGCAGCGCTCTTTGCTCCTCCTCTTTCACCTCTTTGGGACCCAGCCCAAAAAGGGTTGCTACAAAATCGACGATCAGGTCGTCGAGCGCGAAGAAGGCGTAAGAGGCGCAGGTGATAACGGTGAGCCAAACAAGAAATTCGTTGTATTGCATGTGTTGTTCGTAAAAAAGTGCGTTTGAAAAATTAGGAACTGGCCCATTTCCAGCCCTAACTCTTTTTCTAAATACTTCCCTTCAGCAAGTCCGATGCCAAAACAGGATTCTTTTTTCTCTAAGTTTTGTTTTTCTTTGTGGGGTGTACACAAAGCGTATTTGAGCCTAAATTGTTTTCAGAGCAGTGCGGCGTGCAATCGCGAGAGCAAGTGCGCTTCGCGTCACGGGGAAAATGATATGAAAAAAAGTAAGCCTCAAGCGGTTCCATTTTATTTAGTGGTGCTATTTTTGCTTAGCGCCGGTCTCTTTTTGGTCAGGTGCGTAACGCTTCGAGTTGACGACGAAAGCAAACCTGGCCCCAAGGTCGAAAGCCCTAAAGTGGAGTTTAAGAAAATCATCAACGAAAAAAGCAAAGTCTGGGCCTTGTGGAACGGGGGAACCAAACTACGGGGCGCCAATGTATGGCAGAAGAGAATTGAGCCCGCCGTTGACGGCGATGGATTTGGCAATGCGAAGGTGGGGCCTCCCTACTCCGACGAAGATTTGGCTTCATTGAGCGCATTGGGAGCCAACTGGATAAATCTCTCTTACCCGGGTCTTTTCACCGAGCAGCCGCCTTACGTTCTGGACGAGGCCGTCGAAAAAGAGTTGGATCGGTGGTTAGAGCGTTGTGCGAAGCATAAACTTTATGTCACTTTAAGTTTTCGTACCGGCCCGGGACGCAATGAGGCCATTTTTGATGCCAACGCGAAAAGCCGCGCCAACCACAAAGTGTGGACCGATAAGGCCGCGCAAGAGGGTTGGGTTGAGATGTGGAAGCACACCGCGAATCGCTACGGCCACCATCCGGTAGTCGCGGGTTTTCATTTGATGGTGGAGCCGAATGGCAACTCCGTGGTTTCACCCCCGATAGAGGAAGCCGATGCCTTCTTTGCCAAGTACAAGGGAAAGACGGTCGACTGGAATCCACTGGCCATACGGTTGATTAAAGTGATTCGATCGCAAAACTCTGAGGTTCCTATTCTCGCCGGGGCAATGAACTATAGCAGCCTCGGGTGGGCCAGTTCGTTGGATCTGCCTGACACCCACAATGTAATCACCAACGTGCATTTTTATGAACCGTACCAGTACTCGCACAAAGAGGTGGCGATGGCTTTCCCCGCCGCCCAGGCAAGCGACTCGACCGATGGCGAGGTTTGGGACGCCACCTGGCTAAAAACCAAGTTGGCGCAAGTGAAGCAGATTAAGAAGGACAACGAAACTCCAGTGAGCATTGGTGAATTCGGCGTCTTCCGTCATCAAACGGGCGCGACGCGTTACCTTGAAGCGGTAACCTCCCAGTTCGAAGAGTTGGGGGTAAACTACTCGGTATGGTTGTGGGAATCCTCTTTCAAAAAAATAGACTACGATCAGTTCAACTACCGGCGTGGAACTGACGAAAAGAATCATCAGGACATTAAAAACAACGTGCTGCTTGAAGTCTTAAAAAAACGGTGGGCAAAAAACGCCGTTCGTCCTTCGTGAAAAAAGAGATGAAGAAATTGGAAATAAAACCAAAATCTACGCCGCTCCGTATTCTTTCTTACAATATTCATCAGGGTAAGACCGTCGATCGTCGTAAACTCTCGTTTACCGAATTGCGCAGTGCAATCTCGTCGTTGAAGCCAGATTTAGTGCTTTTGCAAGAGGTGGCCGGTACCGACGAAGAGGAACACGAAAAGCCGCACCCACTTCAGCTCGAATCGTTGATGGATAAACTGATGCCATTTTCGGTATACGGGCGCAACGCCGTATTCACCGGTGGGTTTCACGGCAATGCCATCTTGAGTCGCTTTCCGATTCAAACTTCCGAGCACGTCGATATCAGTGTGGGGCCCGCAAACAAGCGTAATTTGCGTTTCATGCCCAAACGCGGTCTGCTCCACGCCGTGATTGAATTGCCGGGCCACGATAAAGGGGCCCACATCATCGGCACTCATTTTGGTTTATTGCAGTTAGAGCGCCATGCGCAGTTGAAAAAGCTAACCGAATTTATTCGCGCTAGGGTTCCCGCGGAGTCACCGTTGATATTGGGTGGCGACTTTAATGACTGGCGGCAAGTCATTACGACTAAACTTGAGAAAAACTTGAACTTGAGCGAGGCCTTTTCCAAGTTCTACGCCAAGCATGCGAAAACCTTTCCGGCTAAGTTTCCCTTTCTCTGCCTCGACCGTATCTACTTCAGGCAACTAAGCCTGACCTCCGCCAATCGATTAGCTGGTAAGCCTTGGCACTTTCTTTCGGACCACCTGCCGCTTTTCGCGGAGTTTGCCGTACCTAAAAAGAGTGCGCGCCGCGGCATTTAGCGTTCTCGCACTCTTTCCGAAGAGATAGCTATGAAGTACTTCCACGCATTTTTAACCTTGCCCTCAGTCGCCCGATCAATGCTCTCGCTCGAAAAGGGAGAGGTGCTTTTTGAACAGGGCGAAAATGCCGAAAGCGCATTTTTGCTACTAGAAGGAAAAATGCGTCTGACCGGCGAAGGCGATGACTGGGTTTACAATGAGCCTCTCCTGGGTGCCGGAGAAGTGATTGGCGAACGGGCGCTGGTGCAGGATGGTGCATACCAACGCCGGTTCGGATGTGAAGCCGTCTCGCGCTGTACCGTGTTAGAGATCAGTAAAAAAACCTTCTTGGTTTGGAATCGGGAGTGTCCCGCGTTGTTGACGGAAGTGGTTTTTTTTATGGTCGGCGGTTTTTTACGTCGTCAGGATAGTGCTAACCAATTGATTTCGGCCCTTCGTCCTACGGATGTGCTTCGTCGGGTGATCGCCGTGCTGGCCTACTGGTCTCGCCCACAGAATGAAGGTAGCCAATTCTCCACGCCAAACGAATTTTCTCTCGCCATGCTTTTCCATTACATCGATAGCGATAGAAAAAGCTTGGTCGATGTCTTGGCGCATTTGGCCTCCCTGGGCGCGCTGGAGTTTAAGGGAAAAGAAATTTTTGTTCTGAAAGACCGATCTATGATCATTAACATGATCAGTTCATTTGAAAGAAAAGCGGCCTAATCAAAAAGGGCTTAGTGATTTTTTGGCTTCTGGCTGGTGATATTGTGCGTCTGGCTCTTCATCCATTCATTCACGCTGGTGACAATTTGCGGCGCTTTCTTCTGAGTCAGCGGTAGGTCCCGCACCCATTCTGGCTTAGCCCACAACAGAAATGCGTATACGAACGCACAAAAGACCATTGCCTTGATCAAAAACAAAACAAGACGGGTTGCCCAAACTGCCGCTAATACGACGGCCGTCACGATTAATACTGGCGCGATAAGTTCCATTTGCAGGCCAGTGTACGGATCTGAAAATTATTCTCAAGTACAAATTAGTAACTGACGGGAATCACAATCGATCTTCAAGGGCCCGAATTGTCTTTTCGGCGGCGGTTCCGTCGCCAAACGGATTTTTGGCCTGCGACATCGTTCGATAGAGTTCCGAATTTGGTTTTACCAACTCTTCTAAGCTATCTAAAATCAGTGACGGATTTTGTCCAACCAGTCTGGCGCAACCACTGGTCACGGCTTCGGGCCGTTCGGTCGTCTCACGAAGCACCAATACTGGTTTCCCCAAGGTGGGTGACTCTTCTTGAATGCCGCCCGAATCAGTAAGTACCAACTCACACCGTTTCATCAAGAAGACCAGCTCGCGGTAAGCCACCGGCGGTAACAGAGTCATGTTGGTCACCCCTTGAAGAATCTCATCCGCCGGCCCCTTAACGTTGGGGTTTAAATGCACGGGATAAAGCACGTGGTACTCAGGATGGCGCTGACAAAAAGTTTTGATCGCGGTGAACACTTGGCGAAGCGGCTCACCGAAACTCTCCCGCCGGTGAGCGGTGAGCAAAATCAGTTTCCGGTCACCAAACAATTTTTCAAGTTCGGGAAATTCCAGCTTTTGCTTTGCGGCCCAAAGCAGCGCATCGATACTGGTATTACCCGTTAAGTAGCAGTCCTTGGCCGGCAACCCTTCACCAAGTAAATTATTAAGTGCAGGTTGAGTGGGCGCAAAATGAAAATCCGCCAGCGGCGAAACCATGCGGCGATTGGCCTCTTCAGGAAACGGCGAGTCTTTTCTCCACGTTCGCAACCCGGCTTCGACGTGGCCCACGGGAATGCGCGCGTAGAAAGCGGCCAGAGCCGCTGCCATCGTGGTAGTGGTGTCACCCTGAACGAGCACCACCGCCGGACGAACCTCCTCAAAAATCTTTTGCAGTCGTAGTAAACACTCAACTGTGATGTGCACTAAGGTTTGGTTTGCCGCCATTAAATTCAAATCGTAGTCGGGCTTTATTTGAAAAAATTCGAGTACCTGGTCCAGCATCTGCCGGTGCTGTCCGGTGGAACAGGTGACCGCTTCCAGCTTTTCGGACTTCTGTAGCGCCTTTACGATGGGCGCCATTTTAATTCCCTCGGGCCGGGTTCCGAATACGACAAGGGCCTTCTTTTTCATTGGCGACATCCTTTATGTTGGTTTGAAAGCCTTAAGTATTAAAACACGGCGCCAAGCACGGCGAGAATTCTCATCCCCTCATTCTTATTCACGTAGGGATTTGGCTCAAAATTGCCAACGTCAAAGTAGTGGTTCCACAGGTAAGAAACCAAGAGCGAGCCCGAGATTGAGTCGGAGTTAATGGTTAGGCGAATGGTTGGTTTAATGTCGGAGCGGTTGTTAAAAAAATGGTGCACGCGATCAAACGTGGCGTAGGGTTCAGCAAACATGTCTAGAGCAATGTTGCGGCTAAAGCGGTAGCGCATGCCGGTGCGAACGTAACCGGCGCTGATCACGTTGTGGAAATCGGCCGAGGTGTAGAGTAATTCGAAGTACGGCTCGAGGAGGAAAGAAAATTGAGAGCCCTCAGCGAGGGGGACCTCAAGCAGGTGGGCCAGTACGATCAGGCTACGCACATCCACCAACTCTTGGCGGTTCAAACTATTGGGCTTGTAGGTATAAAAGCCACGGGCCCGCACTTCATTAAACCACTGAAAGTTTGAACGGCGAAAACGCAGACCGACGCCGCCGTAACCGTAAGAGCCCCCGATATCGAGCGTGGTGGCGCTAGCGCCACCCGACATCAGTTCGCTGCCGGCACTAAAATACGGCCGAAACTGTTCGCCCGTGGTTTCAAAAACTCGCACCCGCGTGGTCTGCTGGACTACGCTTTCGCGAGCTAAAAATGCCTGCTCGGTGTACAGCTCGGGCAGTAAGTTCATGCCATTCGCAGAGTTAGTAAGAAGTAAGACTGATAGTAAACCCAACCAAGTTTTCATCACCTAGCCTTATGCCTACCTTCGGCACACGAAGTCAATTGGCCCCAAAACACTTGGGATATAGAGTGTTTACGGCTGTCTTCTCGAGCTCTGGTGATTTGTTTTGATCACCACGCCATTGAATACAACACTCTGCGCTCGCGCCGCGCTCCTTTTGCTGAGCTTTGAACCTAAACGCGGTGCCCTTTTTTGGCCCGTCCTCTGCAATGACCTGGGTCACAGTTCAAATCGGTACGTCGTTCGTTGAGGAGTGGATACGTGAGTTGGCAGTCTTTTCTATTGTGCGTTGGTGCGCTCTGGATTTTTCCTACATCGGTTCACGCGGGGAGTACGAGACAGGATCGTATTCTGGCGGGGATCGGAGCCGCGGATCACAGTAACATTTTGGTAGCCCCAATTACGCAGGGCACTCTTTCGCCTATGGGTTCAGTGCCTTCATCGGTCAGCGCCCAGGAAGTTGGCGTGGGAAATCGTGCGCCCGCGGTTTTACCCTCCACGGCGGTATCTCGCGCTTTGGAGATTATTAGTGGATCGCGCGCAGTATTGGGTTCTCTGCCGAGTTCCTTAACCGGCAGTTTCGCTCATTGTCAGAATCTTTTCGCCACCGTTTGCGGGGGGCAGTCCCCCAAGGACGAGGAGCTGACGGTTGGTCCCAAGACCAAGGCCTTCATGAAAAATTTTGCGGCTAGCCAAGGCATCGGATTCAACAAGCTGTCAGGCCTTTTGAGCAACGTGGTTCGGCATTCTCAGAATCCGACTTATAAAGATTTATACGCCAAGTACTTTGCCCATTTTGCCGCCTCGACACCGCCGTTGGGCGCCATTTTTGATCAGGCAAAGGCGTCGTTGGGTCGCGCCATCGCCAAAATGCCGGTTTCCCCATCGGCGCAAGAAAAAATGGAAGCCAAGCTAGCCGACGTCTCCTTTAGCACTAGGCCAAATTTAGACCGGGCTTACGAAGTCGAAGAGTTTGCAACGATGTGCGGACCCGATGGCATGGAGCCTACGGCCTACGCCCGCCCCAGTGAAAAAGACATTATGATCTGCCCGGGCCTGGTGCTTCGCGCCCTCGCCTTGGGAGGGACGGCGGAACTTGAACACTACCTACTTCACGCCATTGGCCACGAATGCACC
Source organism: Pseudomonadota bacterium (assembly GCA_043718025.1). Classification (GTDB taxonomy): domain Bacteria; phylum Bdellovibrionota; class FAC87; order UBA2466; family UBA2466; genus JBGSST01. The sequence goes on along the minus strand of JAYSWN010000172.1, from coordinate 21,999 downwards.
CATCACATTGGGGCCGACATCTTAAAAAACCAAAAAGGGCAGACGGTTGGAGAAAGTCCCTTCCGCAGCGAATTTGCCGCCACCCTCAGCTGCTACGCCCATTCGCAAAATGGCATCGACCCGGTAGCGATGGGCGGTGAAATTGCCGCAGACATTGGTTCGGTGAAAGCGATGGCCGAGCGGCTGCAGGGAACTTCACCGAATGAGGCCATTAAATTTTTACGCGCCTCAATGGGGCCAATTTGCGGAACTAAGGCCGACGGCGTTCACCCCTCGGACAAGTTCAGGATCAACGTGCTGTTGGCGCAGGACCCCGAAATGGCCGAAGTGCTGGGCTGTCAGGTGCCACCTTCCTCCTGCGCTCTGGCTCAGCACCCCACTGGGTCCGGAAAATTGAAGAAACTTGCGGAAGGCACTCCTCTATGAAACCCCTCAATTGGTTATTTTGGCTGGCCGCCGTCGCCGTTTTTTTTCCGATCTCCGGCGCGGCCGGTGATGAAAAAGACGTACCCCAAGTCGAACTGACGCGCACGCTCGAACACGGCGCCAAAGAGACAATTAAATTGCGCTGCACTCCGGATTTGAAAGGCGCGCAGGAATTTTATTGTGAGCTGCACCGTTTTCGCAACGGTGTCGAGATAAAGACCATTAGCGTTTACAGTAAGCAGACCAAAGAAATCTTAAAGAGCTTTTTTCAGATCCTTCCCGAAGGCGCATTGAAAGCGCAAGGCGAAGAGGCCGATCGTGAGGTGGCCGGGGTGATCTATGCGTGGAATGTTACCTACGGCGACAAAACACTAAAAGGCAGCTTGACCCAAAACAAAAAAGAAGAACGTCGAGAGTTGATGAAAGCGATGCTGTCGCTCGAAGGCGCCCTTACTTCGCAATTCTTTCGCTGGTGAGCTCCGGTTTAATCAATAGCTCACCTGATTCCGTAAATGACGAAATGTCGGGTGAGTACATCGATTGCACCACCGCGCTTTGCAACTGGAACTTTCCTCCGATCGTAGCGCGTAGGGGAAAACGGAAACGGAAAGTTCCGTTCGGCATCCACGAAATAAAGATCTGGTCTAGCGAATCTTGAATCTCCTGGTAGCGATTGACTCCGTCCCATTTCCATCCGGATAGCTTATCCTCCGGCTCAAAGCCCGCTCCGCGCGGTGACTTAAGCTGGAGGTACTCGAATTGGCTCCGCGACTTCAAAGTCATTTCCACTTCAACCACGTCACCGACATTTACCGCATCACCGATTTTCAACGGAAGGAGCACGTTTTGTCCGTTACGCTTCTGGCGCAAGTAAAACTGCCGTTTTAAGTTAAGTAGGTTGCCTTGCCCCTCTGCCACACTCGATGATTCAAACAGCGTGGTTAGGCTTGCCACCGCAAACCCCGGGCCAGTTTTTTCTATCTGGGCCGATAGAAATGCTTTTTTTGGATCCTTTTGCGTGAGCACCAAAGATTTTTCATTTTCGTCGAGTGGCTCCCAAGTGTTTTTACCCTTATCGTCTCCCCAGTTCCATGCGGCCGTGACGCTAGAGGTGAAGGCTCCGGCATTTTTCAGATAGTCGACCATCGCCAAAATAGCGCCGGCGGAGTGGCGCGCCGATTTCCATTTATTGCCTTTTTTTTGCCAGAAAAGGCCGCGCACTAGGGAAGTGATTTTGGGGTCTTTAGGTCGCACCTTTAATAAAGTGCGAAGCACGAAGAGGTGTTTGTCTAGCGAGTCGTGGTACCACAGCCACGAAAACTCTTCGAGTTTCCAACTGAGGCCGGTAATCGGATCGTCGACCGCATCACTGAGCAAACGATTCAAATAAACGTTAGCGCGTTCCGCTTTTCCGATATGGAATAGGGCCCTGGCGGCGTAGGCGCGTCCCAGTGGGGTCAGCGCACTCCGCATCTTCTCAGCCTCATCGAGCCATTTTCCGATCACCGGATTGTAAGCTTTGGCCCAATCGTAATGCTCAGATAACGCGGCGACAAGGTACGCGGTGTAGAGCTTGAGGGTTGAGCGAAGCTCGGTTGTTTTGTCGGGTTCGCTCAAATTTTTCATCAGAAATTGGGTGGCGCGTTTTTCTGTCGACTCATCAAAGGCCACTCCCAGGTCGCGAGCTTCAACGAAATGGGATAGGGCAATTAGCGTCATGTACAAGTCACTTGGTCCACCGGCAAACCAAGAAAATGCGCCATCTTCACGTTGAAAAAGTTTAATCCCTTCTCGGGTGGAGGCCGCCAAACGGTCGACCAGTTTAGCGTCCAAAAGGTCGAGCCCCGCCTCGGTTGCTTTGCCTTCCGCTTCCAGAGCCCAAGGTGACTCTTGCGCGGCGATAAGTCGGCGCGGGTCATCCAAATCCCAGGCCTGCCGATTGGGGGTTTTCGTACGCAGTGCCTCCGCCGCCTTTTTTAATTCGGGGTGGCCGTCGAATAGTTTTTTCACTGCAACTAGCGGTACGTAGCGATTGAGTAAGCCGTCTAAACACAACGCCGGCGGATTGGCTAGAGTGGGAAGGGCGCCCAAAACCGAAATCGCCAAATTGGGCTCAATCGCCAAGGTGGTCGACTTCAAGATTGAGTCTTTTCCTAGTTTCATCGTGGATAACGTCGCCTTGCCGTCGCCTTCGATCAGAGCAATGTCGGACGCCACTAAAACTTGGCGGGAGGGCAACAACGAAAGATCTTTGTTCACGGCGTCGCCAATTTCGCCGTCTTGGTAAGATAGAACTAGCGAGTAATCGCCAAGCGTTAGTGTGGAATCGATGGGTAGCGAAAATGATTTTTGTTCCGCAGCCGGAACATTGACCACAAATTCTTTTTCAATGAGAGATTTCGCTTCACCCCTGCGCGTTAATCGGAAGTTAGCTTTACCCGCCGTTGCCTTGGCGGTGTTGTTGTAGATCACACCACGAAATTCGGCGCTATCTCCCTCCCTGAGAAAACGCGTCAACGACAGTTCGACCGAAATTGGTTTTTGCGTAGAAAGGGTACCGGTCACGTAACCCAATCGCCCTTCGGCGGTGGATACAAAGGCTTCGGCCTTCCAACTGGTCAAGCTATCCGGAAACTTTATCGTCAGGGTAGCCTTGCCATCTTTGAACTCTACGTTTGGAAAAAAAGCCGCGGTCTCACTAAAGTCGGATCTAGACGCGGGGGCAAATCTCTCTTTTTCATCGCCTTTCATTCCCTCTGTTTTGCCGGACTTCAGCGCGGTCGCCGGCGCCGCCATCGCCATCGGTGCCGCTTCTCGAGAATCGGCCATCGACTGAGGTTCAGCACCGCCGCGCATGGCTCGCACGGCGTTTCCCAAACCGCCGCCAAAGTTAGCGTAGTGGCCGCGCATTGTCTCAAAAGGAAACGAGGGTTCGCGGCGTTGGATTAATTCGCGAGACTTTTGAGAAATTCCCAGTTTGGCCTCGAGCCACCCGGAGGGCGTCGGCAGCCAACTCCCCGCCGCGGCAAAGTGGCTATCGTGAAAAGATTCGGGTAGCGGTTCGGGGCCAAATAAAGGTTGGGCTCCAAGTGGGTCATTGGCGGCGTAGTACTCAAGCGCCCGGTCGGTAACCCGCAAAAGGCCGTCGCCGTTGACTGCTTTCCCGTGGCTGTCTTCGGCCTGTAGTGGCAGTACGAATGAGCTTCCCGGAGTTGAAGACGCCGGAAGTTTCCAGCTGAGTTTGATCTCTTGATCGTGCCACGGCACTTGTAGCGTGACTTGACCCTGATAGAGGCGATTGGCAAAAAAACTAAACCAGCGCACCGTCATTCCACCGCGGTTTTTTTCGGTTACCGTGAAATGGTGACGACGCACGCCGGGCGGTAGCGTTTGAATTGCGATTAGGTTTCGTCCTTGCCATACTTCGACAAAATTCACACCTTTTCCTTCGCCGGAGCCAAGCAGTATTTCTGCGTTGTCGCCAACTTTAAGTTCTTTTCTTGCCGCTAGGGTGAGGGAAGGGGGGAGTGTTTTTCCGAGCACTTCGTCACTAGCATTGACTACGACAACGGGACGATGGGTTTCTACCACTCCACCCCAGTTGTCCCTGGCTTTTAGAGTGAGACGGTAGATGCCACTCTCCAGCTTTTTAAGTTTAAGCAGCGTGGAGACGCCCTCGACTTTAGCGTGCCCCTGCACTACGGCTTGGGCGTTTTTCTGCTTATCGAGCCAGGCTTCGAGAGAGTCAGCGGGTGCGGGATCAGACAGTTTCAGGGAATACAGATGGTATTCCACCTCGCCGCTGGTCACTTCCCCGTTTAGTCCCTCCAATTTTAAGTTCCATTCCGGAGTTGAGGTTATGTCGATAAAACCTCGGGTGGCCTCGGCGCGAATTTGAAAGGCCGTGTGGCCAGCCAGCAGAATTTTGGTGGCGGCGATGGTACGACCACCAAGCTCGCGGGTTTCGGCGGTGATGGTAAATCGGGCGGCACCCTCTCCTTCGGCAAAGGGTTTGGGCACGAAGGGAATTCGGAATGAACCGTCTTTCGCGGTGGTCACCGTACCCGCCGCGACCTCCTCGGTGCCACCCTGAGCCGGCCCTCGCCACCAAAAATCCCAAAAGGCGTAATAGGGTTCGCGCACGATTCGGTAGTTTACGGCTCTTCCGGGCAACGCCGTACCGGCGTAGGTTACGGTTCGGCCCACGGCCTCACATGGTTTGGAGTAACGGCAAGGCGCATTTGGCTTACCCTCTTTCAGTGGCTCGAAGGTTAGCTCCAGTTCCGGCCGTCGGTAGGCCTCCACGGCAAAAGACTTGGTCTGTTGAAAAGTTTTGTCCTGTTCTTGCAGACTGGCTTCTAAGGTCCAACTACCCAGCATGCCGTTAGTGGGTAGTGAAAAATCGCCGGTGACGCTACCGGTAGTGGAGAGTGAGACTCTGTTTTTGTAGAACTCTTTGCCGCTGGCATTTCGTGCCGTTACCGCCACTTCGCCCATGGTGCGCCATTTCCAGCCGGGGAAGGCCCGTGCAAAGGCGGTGATTTTAAATTGCACTTTCTGCCCTTGGCGGAATATCGGTCGATCTAAATCGAGGAACAGGCGAGTCGAATCCGCCTCCATTTTATAGAGAATTAAAGGGTTTTCGAGCAGCGCGTAAGTGTCGTCCTTTTTTAGAAGCGGGTCTAGCGACATCGACTGGTAGGTGGCCGGAAAATCTGCAAAGTGAGCGCGTCCATTGACGTCGGTAATGTTGCTGACTTCAGAATTGGTTTGCCAGTTGAGGCGCTGTCGCGCCGAAATCGACCAGCCGGCTTTGCCTTCGCCCGTTTTGGCATCAACCGCGTACAGGTGAAAGCCTCCGAGGGGGTTCTTTACATTGGCCGCCGCGGAAAGCCCTTCGAAATTAAGCGGGTTGGCGGAACCCACTAAGGCCATTGCGCTTACCCTTATTAAAGCTCCGCGCACCAGCCCTTTGCTTGAGTCGAAGTCGGGAATTTCTGAAACCAGAAGAACGTGAAAACCATTTTTTGTCGGCGGAACCGAGACCTTGCTCTTCGCCTCTTCATGTTTGCTCGGGTATTGAGGATTTATCTTCCACGAGTAGGCACTCTTTTCTTTGGCCACCTCTTTTAGCAGCGCAAGTTCCAGTGTTTTTAGATGGTAATAACCGCTGTCGCCGCTGGCCGATCGCTGAGTTTTAAGCCGATCCCAACTGATGGGTAGCCAGCGCAGGTAGAGGGTACCGAGATTGCGTGAAGTGATGTCAATGGCCTGCGTGACGTCGGGCAAAAGGGGCGGTGAGTTCAGAGCGATCTCGGGTTGTTCACAGCGTGAACGCAAGCCGATGCAGGTCTGGCTACTTGCTGACTGTGGGTCCCACTTTTCGACCCACTTGCAGAGGGCTACGGCACGTTCGAATTGCTTTTCATTGGCGAAGCCAGTGGCGATGGCGGCGCCCATCAAAGCTTTGGCGCGTTTGTCACTTAGCTCTTCGTTCTTTTCGGAGAGAAGTTTTAAAGCTGGCAATAAACTCTTTGGCGCTTTTTCGAACCAATCTGGCTGACTCAACGGCAGAAGCCATTTTTCGGCGTTCCAAATTTGTCGGGCCGCGGCATTGGTCGCGGCCACACTGTCAAAAAGCTGCGCCGCCTGTTGCGCTCGAGGCGACTTAGGATTCCAGTCACCAGTGGCGTTAAAAAGGGTAGTCGGAAACGGTGCTTTAGTTCGCGAGGAAGAGCGGGTTTGTAAGAAACGGACCCACCGTTCCACTACGAAAGACCAAAGGTTGGGGTATTTTTGCGTGTCGATGCCTTTGGCGCTTAAGAATGCGATCTCGTCGGTAAGGGCAATGGCGGCGAGTTGACTCCGTTCCTTCCACAATAGTGAAAAATCTTTGGCTATTGCTCGCTCCCAATCGAGCTCGGTCTTTTGGGTAATATCGCCGTTGCCGGCGGCGCTCGCTTGGTTCAGGCGCCAGCCGTACTGAATCAAATACTGTTCGTAGACTTGGGTTCTTAAAAAAAGCAGGCGACCGCGCCAAACTCCCGAAGTGGGAATGGCCACTTGGCTTGCCAATTGGGCGGCTTCGCCGAACCGTTGTAAGTACAGTTCGCATTCGACGGTCCGGTAGGCGGCGTGGGCGGCGTGATCGCCGCCTACTTTCAAAAACTTTTCAAAAATCGCTTTGGCCTCTTTGTATTGCTCTTTTTCAAATAAGGCGTCGCCGTCTTTAAGGGTCGCGGCAATAGAAAAAGTGCCAAAAAAAACGCACAGGGCGAGGGCCAATCGAGTGAGGACGGACATGGCTAAAGGCCTCCAATTGAGAGGCCCCAGCATAGAGCAGAAACTGCGCTGAGCCACGGCGCAAAGCGTGGCGTTACCAAACGTAAGGAGCCGATGGCGGAATTTTATCGCAATCTGGAGTAATGGCGGCGCCCAACTTCAGACAAATTAGGCCGCTCTTTCCACTTTGCCCTGGATCGCCCGCCTCTCCGGCCGCTCCCTCTGGACCGGCCTTTCCCGGATTTGCGGGATGACACTTGCCAACCGGGTCGGTTGCGCCAGCGGGTCCCCCCGCGCCGCCCTTTCCGCCGGCCCCTCCCAGTCCGCCGGCCCCTCCGGCGCCACCGATGTTGAGCGGGGCCACCTGGAAGCCGGCAGGGTTTGCTATCTCGACTAAGATATTTCCTGCATTGCCACCGCGAGGTCCAACCCCGCCGCGACTGCCTTTGCCGCCCGGCTCACCATCGAAACCGTTACCAGGTTGCACACTGCAGCGGCTTGTAAGCCAACGGTGGTCAGTTGCCGGGTATTTTGGCCCCTCTTCTTTGTACCAGAGTTGGTCAGCGGCCATTTCCGCAAGGGTTTGGTGAAACGCAAAGATTGATTCTAGCTCGCACGGCTGTCCCGGTTTGCCGGCCCGGCCGTTTTCGCCATCGCCGCCACGAGTTCCCGCTCCGGCGCGCTGCCCACGCGCTACAACCTGCAAAAGTCCGGCGCCGCGATTGGCCCGAATAATCAAATGTTCGGCCGATCGTCCGGGGTGGCCGACGGGCGCCGCATCCTCGTCGGCGTAGGTCATCACCATCGCATTCTCAGAAATGATTTGGTCTACATTAATTTCTAACTGACCGTCTTCACCGATCACCTTCGCTCCGGAACGAAGAAAGAGGCGATGCACCCCACTTAATCGTTTAATGCTCAGGGGTGAGCTGAGCACCATGTCGCGCGGAATTTTTATTTCACCTCGGTAATGGCGGGCATTTTCTACACTGGTACCGTCAATCAACAGGTACGAAACGGTCTCTCCCGGAGGTGCCCCGTCATCCAGAAAATCCCGTTTTTCTTTTTCTAAGGTGCCTAAAAAGGTCCGGGGCCGCGAAGGCGAATCGCGGTAGATCGTCCAGGCCTCGCTGGCTTCAACCGCGCCGGCCCAACTCAGGGCTACGCTATAGGCCTGGGGATTGGCCCCCTCTCTAATCTGTGCCTTCAGAATAGCTCCGTCTTCTTTCGCAAAAAGGGGGGCTTGGGGAGTCCGTTCGGGAATTACCACCTCGGAGGGCTTGCCTACTCCGCCGCAGCTGGCCACCACTACGACCATAAACCAGATAACGGTAACGGAAATCAGTCTTGAAAAAAGGTTTCTCATTCTTATTTACATTCCTATTTCTAAATTTGGTTTCTTACTCAAGGATGCTCTGTAGCAAGGCGTGCCAACGTTGCCGCGGGGCGGGCAGGTGGTCTAAAGGCCGGATAGGCGACTCTGACGTTCGGATTTCTAGCGCGGGGACTTGGATTGGGGTAGGAACTGTAGTTATGGCGCAAGACGAAGAAAAATCCATCGACTCCGAAGGGCGACAGCCCGTCTGGGAGCATTTAGATGAGCTGCGCACGAGGTTAATCAAAGTCGTAGTGGCGGTGATGCTGACCACCGCCCTTGCCTATAACTACGCCGAGCCTATGGTGCGCTGGCTGGAGGCGCCGCTATTGCGGGCTTTACCCCCCGATCAGGCTTTTCTCTATTTCACCGGCATCGCCGACAAGTTTTTCGCGTACCTCAAAGTTTCGATGGTCGCCGGTATTGCGCTGGCTTCGCCCTATTTGCTTTGGCAACTGTGGGGCTTCGTGGCGCCAGCGCTTGAGCAAAAAGAAAAGAAATTCGTGGTGCCTTTCGTCTTCTTCGGAACCCTTTCTTTTGGGTGCGGAATTGCGTTTGGCTACTACATTGTGCTTCCTACCGGTTACGATTTTTTGATCCACTTTGGGTCGCCCCACGAAAAGCCGTTAATCACGATTACCGAGTATTTTTCGCTGACGCTAAAACTTTTACTGGCGCTGGGGCTGGTGTTTGAAGTGCCGGTGGTGATGGGGCTATTAGCCCGCTTTGGGGTGATTCGCGCTGACACTTTACGCCATGTGCGCAAGCAGGCGATTGTAATCAATGCAATCGTGGCCGCTATTCTTACTCCCACCCCTGATGCTTTCACCATGATTTTGGTTCTGGTTCCCTTGCACCTGCTATTTGAATTGGGCATCGTGGTTGTGTCGTGGATTGAGAAAACCGATGAGCGCGATGATAACGATGAGGCCGGGGGGCGCCGTGATCCACTCCCCGTTTGAGACGCTGCCGTCGGTAGAAAAACTGTGCTTTGAATTTGATGAAAAGTGGGAAGGGAAAATCCCGCGCCCGGTGCGATCCGAAGTGATTCGCCGTTACCTTGGCGAGTGTCGTCAGGCTGCCGTTGCCGGGGCGCCCATTCCCACCGCCGTAACAATCAAAAAAGAGGTTGAACTTAGGTTTCGTCGACTAGGGCAACCCCAGTTTCGCAAATGCATCAACGCCACCGGCGTGGTGCTTCATACCAATCTCGGTCGGGCCCCATTGGGCCGCGCCTCGTTACAAAAAGCGGCGGAAGAGTTGTCGGGCTACTCACTTCTTGAAATGGAACCAGAGTCTCCGGTGCGCGGTAGCCGAACCGCTAGCGTCGAGCCCTTGCTGTGTAGTCTATTAAATGCCGAGGCAGCGGTGGTCGTGAATAATAATGCGGCGGCGGTCTTTCTGGCGCTGTTTGCGTTGGCGCGCGGCAAAGCCGCGATTGTTTCGCGGGGCGAGTTGGTGCAAATCGGCGGGGGATTTCGCGTGCCCGAGATTCTTGAAGCTAGCGGCGCCAAGCTCATTGAAGTGGGGGCAACCAATATCACCACTTTTTCTGATTACGAAAAAGCTCTGGCCGCAAATCCCGGGGCCGTGTTGTTAAAGGTTCACCAAAGTAATTTTTCAATGGTGGGGCATGTTGGCAGCGTGAGCGTGCGCGAATTGTCTGCTCTCGCCAAAAAAAACGCCACCCCACTCATTGTCGATTGGGGAAGCGGCGCTCTGTGGAATGAAGTGGGCCATGAACCATCGATGAAAGCGCTGCTTCGCGAAGGCGCTTCGGTGCTCTGCTTCAGCGGCGATAAACTGTTGGGCGGACCGCAGGCCGGGGTACTGGTCGGTGAAACTGCCTATTTATCCTTGATAAAAAAATCGCCACTTTACCGGGCGCTGCGACTCAGTAAATTCGAGCTGTTTTTGCTCGAAGATTCTCTGTTACAGTTTTTAATCGGCGTGCCTAGCGAAACTTCGCGACTTTTAGCCCTGTCCGCACAAAGCCTAGCTGAGCGGGCGAGCAAATTCTTGGCGCAGATGAAAGATCTGGATTTAAACGGTGAACTGCACCCGGGCGTTAGCGAGGTCGGCGGCGGAACCTCACCGCAAATTGAGTTACCCACCACGTTGATCGAATGGTTGCCGCGGGCGGGAGATCCCGAGGCGGTGGCAAAGCAACTCTTTCTGGGCACCCCGGCGGTGGTCTTTCGCCGTGAGAAGCGGCGACTTTGTATCGACCTGCGCACGGTTTTTGCCGATGAAGAGCCAGCGTTACTTCGCGCCCTGGTTCGGAATGAAAGTGTGGAGACCGGAGGATCCCTTTAGTGTTTGTATTAGGCACCGCCGGACACGTTGATCATGGCAAGTCGTCATTGATTCATGCCCTGACCGGCCAGGCGCCTGATCGCCTTGCCGTAGAGAAGGCGCGGGGCATGACCATTGATCTCAATTTCGTGTTTTTAGACTCTCCTCCTTTTGGCCGGGTGGGGATTGTGGATGTGCCCGGCCACCGGCGCTTTGTAAAAAATATGGTAACCGGGGCCGCGGCGGTTGATGCCTTTCTCTTTGTGGTGGCGGCTGACGATGGCTGGATGCCGCAGAGCGAAGAGCACCTCAATATTCTTGCCGCGTTGGGAGTTACGCAAGGCATCGTGGTGTTGACCAAAGTTGACCTTGTCGACTCTGCGCACTTGCGAGAGGTCCGTGCCGAGGTCGAAGCAAGATTCGTAAAGGCCGGTATCCGCCCGACCGCCGTCGTTGATTTTTCGAAAACGGATCGCCAAACCGTGCAGAGCCTTCGCGATCGCATTGCGGAGATGTTGCCCCAGTTGCCTTTGCGTTCACGTTTTCGCTCGGCGCGGCTCTGGGTAGATCGCAGTTTTATCCCCCGGGGCGTGGGGTTGGTAGCGACGGGAACTCTTTCGGAAGGAAGGCTTTCGGTAGGCGACGGGCTTTATGCTTGGCCAACGCAAGAGCAGTTGACGATCAAATCTCTGCAGGCCTACGGCACCGAAGTGGCCAACGCTACTGCGTCCTCACGGGTGGCGGTTGGACTGGGAAGCGTTGGCACCAATATTGGGCGCGGGGTTTTGCTTACGAGCAGTCCTGCCCAACTGACTTCGTTCGTAGAGGCTCGGCTTTCATTCTGGGAAAAAATTCCCCGACGCAATTTCAAAGTAGCCATGCACGTTGGTACCACTAAAATTCTCGCCACCTTAATCGAGGTCGGGGAAGGGGCCTACCGGATCAAGTTACCCAAACCCTTTCCGCTGCGTTCGGGCGAACGCCTTTTGCTGCGAGCCTCGGGAGCGGAGCGATCGTTGGGGGGCGGAGTGGTCACCGATCCAAATCCTCGCGCGGTCTCAAAGGCCCAGGCGGCAATCAATATTGCTTCCTACCAGCCGGGGGAGGCACAGTGGCAAGCGTATCTGTTTAGCAAGTGCGCATTGGGTGAGCGAATTGAGTTTACTAACTCTATTTTTTCGGACGCCAACACAGAACAAAAATTATGCGACAATAATGTGTTTCATCAAATTGGTAGTCAACACGTGCTGCGGCAAACCGACTGGGAGAAGGTCAAAACCACATTACACTCGATCCTGCACACAAGTTTTGCCAAGACCAATGAACCATTCACCCAGAAAAAAATAGAAACCTTGATCCTTAAAGTTTTTGATGCCGAGTTGAACGTAGATAAAAGTGCGGTGGCCCCGTTAATTGCTGAGGTGGTCAAAAGCGGCCTCGGCGTGTTGTGGAGTAAAGCAGAGGGTGGGTTCCTGCCTTTTGGCGTTGAGCTTAAAATCTCATCCGAAGAGGCCTTGATTCGGCGCGAAGTGCTGAGTTTTTTCTCGGTTGGGAGCGCGCCGGTTTCCTTGCGCGATTGGAGTGCGGACATTCCCGGTCGCAGAGAGCTGGTGAAAAAGATGGCACGAGAAGGGCAAATTGTGGGATTTGGGGAGGGGTTCTACCTTTCTGCCGAAGGGTATAAAGCGTTTAAAAATAAGATTTATAACTTTTTAATCAACGCTCAGAAGGCTACCACGCCGCAGCTCAAGGATTGCTTAAGTCTTTCGCGCCGCGACGCCGTCTTGATCTTAGAAAAATTAGACGGCGTTGGGTTTACCAAGTTCAGTGAAAATCATCGCAGCCTAACGCCGTTGGCAAAGACCATGCTTTAACCCTCTCCACTAGCGAAGCCGCTCTAAGATTCTTAGGCAATTTTGGGGTACGACAAATTTGCTGAAGAAAAGTTTGATTAAATAAAAAGGCCCCGGGGCTTAAGCTCCGGGGCCGGTCAGAAATCCTACACTAATGGTTGGGCAAGGAGCTTAACGCTCGTCGGGCGTATTTTTCTTTTTGCCGCGATTTACGTTCGAAAGCTCATCGAGCACCGCGTGAAGTTTGTGGTGCAACGACTGCAGCCGATCTAAATTTTCTTTGATCTGCTTGATGCGCTCGTCAACCGGACGAGCGGTCGAAGCATCGGTTTTCGCCTCGGCGACCTGAACGATAGCTGGCGCGGGTGACGGCGTAGGCTTTTTGGGCAAATGAATGGAGAATGCCGTATTCTCCTGGGGATGAGTCTCGGGATTTTGCTCGATGATATCGGTCTGCTCTAATAGCTTCTTAATATCGACGTAAACGAACCCAAATCCTTGATTGCGATCTCGAAAGGCCATTCTTCCTCCAGCTTCCACATAGGCTGCGCTGTAGCCCAACAACATTTCCACTAAAACAGATCAGCGCCAATAGCCTGAACTCCAACGGCCCGAAACAAAACCCGCTAAAGACAAACCAAACTCTCGCGCAGATACAAAAGCAACGGGCGTGCCACGGCGCATTGTTATTAAGGTTTTGAATTCGAGCCTGATTTCAACCCATTAGCCGCGGCTTGAGGGCTGCCGGGCGTGCATTAGGCCGCAAAAGTCACTACACTTGCGCCCTTTTTGTCTCTGTTTTCTTAAAGAATACAGAGGACTTAGCCGATAAATAAGGGCAATGGCCAAAGGCAATGACATAGCGGCAAGCAAAGCGCCGCGCACATGGACCACAAAACAGTGGGAACTTTTCGAAAAATGGGGCCGTCCACTTTTGTGGAGCCTAACGATTCTGTCGCTCGCCTATCTTTTTGTGGGTGAGCCCTATTTGTATTCGGTGTGGCGCCGGGCGGAAAGCGTTGGCGTAGTGCGGGTTAAGTCTGAAATCGAACGGCGCGATAAGTGGGGCCGATTCTCCGACGGTGAAAACGAGATTGAGATTTTTGTCGGCGATAGAGTCGACGCTGACTTTAAAGCGGGCGGTACCTTCGTAGACCAAGCGGGGCGTGAACAGACTTTGAGTTATCCCTTTAGAGTGCAACAGTCTTCGCAGCACGAGATTCTTTTTTCGCCGTTAAGCCGAAGAAACGGAAACGTAACTTGGGTCCAGCGCAAACCGCAGCAGCTGGTGCCGCAGTGGAAAGAAATTTTGGCCACCTGGCGGAGGTTAAAAACCGATTGGGCAGAATTTAAAACTAAGTATCCCCCTCGCAAAACCGTGCCGCTGCGGGGTAGGGCTTCACTCGCCAAGCGTACGGCGGGCAAGGGTGGCGGACGGAATAAGGCAAAGCAGATGAGTGCGCCCCCCGGCGTGGGCCTTGCACCAGTATTCAGAAAGTCTTCAAATTGAGGCGTATGAAACAGGTCGAAAAGAAAAATTTATTACGTAAATGCCAAGACTTAGGTCAAGTCGCGGCAAAGTCGGTATGGGCCACGGTTTTTGTCTTAGTTTTCAGCATTTGCTTTACTTACAGCCGCTTAAGCTCGGCCGCCGAAGATCATGAGGATCACGACCACGATACCAAGCCCAGCAAGCCACAGCCGGGCGGCGGACGCCCCAACCCCACCACCCGCATTCGCAAAGACGACATTCCCCTTGAACCATCCGCCGGCGGAGCCGCCGGGGGCGAGGGTTGCTCGGTAAGTCCCCAAGGGCTTTCTGAGTTCGCCAATGGAGAGCGCTACGACTACGGCAACCTGGTAACCTTTCTGACCAGCACCAGCTGCACGCCGGTGGCCCGTCAGGTGAGCCTGTCGGCGATCTCTTACGGAGTCTCCTTTAGTGAGAAAGGGCCGTTTAAATTATCCGCCTTCGGCGGAGCTTTTCCCAAGTCGGATTTAGAGAGCGCCCGCATTCAAGAACGCTCTTTGGCGCAGACGGTGCCCACGCTTTTGCGCACGAGCAATCTTTCTTCGTCAGAACTGCTTCCGATCTTAGGCCAGCTTTCTATTTTATCTCCGGCCGCCGGCCGTTCGGCTTTGGCTAATATCATGCAGCGCGAATTGGCCGCCGCCGATCGCCGCATTCAAGAAGACGGTTTAAAGGCGCGCGATGGCATCGCCTTAGATATTGCTAAGACCATGCTTAAGCTTGGCGCCGGGGAAGGTGTCATGGCGGCAAAGCTTGCCGAAGAGTTAGAGGAGCAAGCGGTGTTGGCCCAGGCAGATTCGCTCACCCGTTCGTTTCGCGCTTTAGCGGCGGCGGCCAATGTAGAAGCCAGCCTAATTTCCACGTTTAATCTGGCCGCCGGCGGACTCACCCGCGGCGTTCAGCGCGGGCAAAAAATTTATTCTGAACAAGAACGGGCGCTTTTGATGAGCACGCTCTTTGCTGCGGTAAAAGCTTCGCTGACCAATACCGGCGCCCTCGAGAACGGTGCCGCCCAGTTAAACGAAGGTCTCGCCACTCTGCTTTCGGGTAAAGCCTTGACCGCAACCAAGCTACGTCAGGTTTGGAAAGAGGCCGTTCGCATTCTCACTTTGTCGCCCTCGCAAACCGCCCTGGCGGAAGCGGTGGCGTTTAGCATCACGCCCCAAGTTGTTTTCATTGCCCCGTCCGACAAAGAGCCATTGCTTCAAGCTGCGCAAACTTATCCCGAGATCGCCGAAAGCCTGCAGCGTAACTTCTTGCTGGCTTGGAAAAAAATTGCGCGTGATTACACTGCAAAAAAAATTGACCGTCCGTATTTCAACCGACTACGTGACAAGTACATTGAGCCGATGGTGGGGGAGCTACTAGAGCTTGACCCCGTGCTCATTAATAATGAATGGCTGGCCATGGTGGTGCGCTTCGGCCTGGTGCAAGACGAGCAGATCGAAAAGCGTTTTCCCCGTCTCGTATTAAATGAACTAGATCGTCGCGATCGGGCCGGCCGCTTAATTCTCGCCCAGTCTGGCGCCGAACCGATGGTCGAGTCTATGGCCGAAAGCATGGCGGTGATGTGGACGCTCTCTTCGATTGAGCTTCCTGCTCTGTTCGCCTGGGTTAAGAAGTACGAAGAAAAAGAAGAGGCAGAGGATCAAAAACCGGCGACCAAATAGATTTGGTTAGGCGATGCTGCGGCCACCATCGACGCAAAGATTAATGCCGGTGATGTAGTCGTTGGAAATCAAGAACAGCAGCGCGTCGGCGATGTCATCGGGAGTGCCGGCCCGCTTTAATAAACTTCTATCAATCGATTTTTGTTTTTGGACCTCGGTGTAGCTGGCGGGAAACAGCACGGCGCCGGGGCTAACTCCGTTAACGCGAATCCGCGGCGCCCACTCCCGGGCTAAACTCTTGGTCAAATTCCACAGCCCGCCTTTGCTAGCGGCATAGGCCACAAAATTTTTAGAAGCTCGCTCGGCGTAAATGTCGATTAGATTCAAAATCACCCCGTCTCTTCCGGCCATGCTCTGGGCGCAAGCCTGGGCAAGAAAGAACTGCCCCCGCAAATTGAGCGCCATCAGCGAGTCCCAATCGGCCTCGGTGCACTCTAGTGCCGGCGTCGGGTAGAAATCGCTGGCGCTGTTTACCAGTACGTCTATGGGTCCAAACTGTTTCACCGCCAAAGCCACCATCTGTTTGGTGGCGGCAGTGTCGCGGATGTCGGCGCAGAGGGGTAACAGTTGATGCCCCTTTTGTTTGGCCAAGACCACCAGCTCTTCGATCTCATTCTTTGAAGTGTGGTAATGGCCGCTGAGCTTAAGCCCCTTATTTTGAGGGGCTTCAAACAGCCGCTCAACAAACCGACGCGCCACCCGTTTAGCGGCCCCGGTAACCAAGATATGTTTATGGGCAAGTTGCACGATCCCTAGGGTAGGGGTAGGGAGTGATCTTTACAAATGGAAATGTTAAACGAAAAAGTGATTCAACTCCTTGATGGTCTGCGGTCCGAATCGCGGCTACGCCAACTTTCCCACGAGGCGGCGATTTCGTTTAGCCACAACGACTATCTGGGGCTGGCGTCGCACCCTGAAATTCGCGACGCTGGAATTAAGGCGCTGGAGAACGGGGCGGCTGGCTCACGGGGATCCCGTCTTTTAGGGGGTAACACCCCCGCCCACGAATCGGTTGAAGCCGCGCTGGCCGAATTTTTTGCAGCTCCGGCGGCGTTATTTTTTTCGTCGGGCTATCTCGCCAACTTGGCGGCCGTCACCGCCTTGGCCCCATTGGTCGACACCATCGTAAGCGATGAGCTTAATCATGCGAGTCTCATCGACGCCATTCGACTTAGCCACAAACCAAAACGAGTTTATGCCCACGGGCGGTGGGTGCCGCAAGATACCGATGGCACCACCCTGCTGGTGACTGAATCGCTATTCAGCATGGATGGCGACGTCATCGACTGGCAAGAGTTGTGGCGGCCTCGGCAATGGCAAAATCACTGGACCTTAGTGGATGAAGCGCACGCCGCCGGAATTTTTACGGAGCAGGGAAGAGGGGTCACGGAGCAGTCCCGCAGATGGGACCGACTGTGCGTCACGGTGACCTTGGGCAAGGCATTTGGGGTCGGCGGGGCCGCGCTATTGTGCTCTGAGTCTTGCAAACAGTGGGTTATTAACTCGGCCCGATCGTTTATTTATACTACGGCGCCGCCGCCAGTGGTGGCCGCAATGGTTGAAGCTTCGCTCGGAGTGATGAAGCGCGAGGGCGAAGCGCGTCGCCAAGAGTTGTGGCGACGCGCAGAAAAAACGCGGGCCACCTTGGAAAAGGGGCTTCCCCAATCCGTTTTTCGGGTTGTGGCCGGAGAATGGAATCGAAAATCTCCAGTCCTGCCGGTATTGACTCCCGGAAACGATAGCGCTTTGCGATTATCTCAAAACATGCGAGAGTTCGGCTTTGAAGTGAAAGCAATCCGATATCCCACTGTAGCGTCTGGTACGGAGCGGCTCCGCCTCTCCCTTAACCTTGGCGTGTCTGATGAACAGACCGAAGCTATGGTGGAGAAACTGGTGAAATTATGGACGGCGTATTTATAACTGGTGTTGACACCAACGTAGGAAAAACCGTGGTTGCAGCGGGCATTATGAAAATGCTCTACGGCTCGAAAAATGCCCGCTACTGGAAGCCGGTTCAAACCGGCACCATCGTTGGGGATGACACCAATGACATTAAAGCTTCTACCGAATTGCCGGCTGAACTCTTTATTGAACCGGCTTACCGCTTTTCGGACCCGCTCTCCCCTCACTTCGCCGCTAAGAAGTGGAATAAACGCATCGACGTGGACGAGATGGTTAAGACCGCCCAGGCGGAAATGAAGAAGTCGTTTTTGGTTATGGAAGGCGCCGGTGGGTTGCTCGTTCCTTTAAATGATTTAGAAACGCAGGCTGATTTTTTAGAGAAGCTGAAACTTCCGTTGCTTGTCATCACGAGCGATCGAGTAGGAGCCATTAATCAAACCTTATTAACGCTAAATGAATGCACGCGAAAAAATTTGAAGGTGTTAGGCGTTATCGTTACTAAGTCGCGTGGAAATTTGGGCAACGCCGAGGCCATCGCGCACTTTGGTAAAACCGAAGTGCTGGCTGAATTTCCCAATGTAGAAGACTCCCAAGCGCTAACTGGCAAAGTGGCCGGCAATTCCCGCCTGCGCCAGCTATTCGGCATTCAGGTGCTTCCAAATTAAATGAGTTTCGACGATGTGTTTTTGGGACGCGGTAACCCCATGTGGCACCCTTTTACGCCGCATCCTCCTTTGGGGCCGCGCGAGGTTCTGGCACGGGCTAGCGGCGCCCACGTTTTCACCGAGTCGGGGCATCGATTGTTCGATGCCTTTAGTAGCTGGTGGTGCCAGTCACTGGGCCACTGCCATCCGCGTTTACTGAAGGCATTTGTAGAGCAAGCGAAGCAGATGGATCAAGTGGTGGTGGCGCCGCATACGCACCGGCCGGCCATCGAATTAAGTGAAAAGCTACTTAACGTTACCGGGAACCATTTTGCCCGCGTTTTTTATTCTGACGACGGTTCTACGGCCGTTGAGGCCGCATTAAAGATGGCGCTGCAGTACCAGAAATTGATTGGGCAAGCGCAGCGCAAGACTTTTGTTTCGATGGAACGCGCTTTTCACGGCGACACTTTGGGCGCGGTGAGTGTGAGTCACATCGGAGAGTTTCATGATTCACTGCCGTTCGAACCCAACGTGCTTAGGGCAAAGGCGCCTTATTGTTACCGTTGCCCGGAAAAGCTGACCTTTCCTTCGTGCGAAATTGCCTGTCTGGCTAGCGCCGAAAAATTTTTCGCCGAACACGGCAATAACATCGCGGCGCTTATCGTTGAACCGTTAGTGCTGGGTGCGGCGGGAATGATTACCTATCCCAAAAGTTATTTAGAAAAGTTGGTTCGTCTCGCCCAAAAACAGGGTGCACTGGTGATCTTTGATGAGGTTTTTACCGGGTTCGGCCGTTTGGGGCCGCTGTTTGCCTACCAAGAGCTTCAGCCAACGCTATGGCCTGATTTGCTTTGTCTCTCAAAGGGGCTCACTTCGGGCTTCATTCCCTTTGCCGCCACTCTGGCGACGCAAAAAGTGTATGAGCCATTTATCGGTGGACCCGATCGCGCATTTTATCATGGCCACACTTTCACGGCGAACCCGATGGCCTGCCGGGTGGCGCTTGAAGTGCTCAACATTTTCGAAGAGGAAGAAGTGTTGCAAGCCAACCGGCCACTGATTCAACTCATGGCCGATCAGATACCCCGCTTTGCCGCTCTGGCTAACGTTGGGCAAGTGCGCCATCTGGGGATGGTGTGGGCGATAGAATTGGTAAAAAATAAGATAAGTAAATCGGTGCCTTCTCCGGCGAACGGGCCGGGCTGGAGGATTGCGAAGCAGGTCTGGAATGAAGGGGTTTGGCTTCGCCCTCTGCATCAAATGATCTACTTGGTACCTCCATTTTGCTCAACCGCCCAAGACTTGAGTCATGCTTTCAATGTGCTATTGTCGGCGGTTCAAAAGGAGACAACGTGGGACAATTAGTGCGCACCGCGCCGTTACCGCTTTCTTTACCGTTTCTCACCTTTTTAGATGAAGTGGTGAACGATCCCCTGCTCGAGCGCAATTGGGTTGAGATGTTGAGCCAGCTTGAATTTGTTGGCTGTCGAAAGATGCTTCGCTCGCTTTCTTGGGACGACGTAAATCTAAAGATTTTAAAGCACATTCAAGAAGAGGCGCAGCACGCCTACCTTTTAAAGCAGGCGCTAGGTAGTGATTGCCTGACTTCGTGGGAGCAAAACCCCTTGGCCGTTGCCGGCTGGGACTATTTTTCTGGATTAGACGATAGCCTTTCGCGGCTAACCTCGGAAACGATTCCCTATGCGATTACCAGCTGGGCTATTGAGCAGCGCGCTTTGGCCGTCTATCCGGCCTACCTGGCCCGAACTTCGCATTCGGGTATTCGTCGAGCGGTAAAAACCATTCTGGCCCAAGAAGAGATGCACGCTAAGTTCTTCGGCGATGAAGCTTGGCCTAAGGCCTTAATTGATTCCGTCATTGAGATTGAACGTCGCCACTGGGAAGCCTTTGAGCTCGCCATGAACCGTGAACGCTCTTACGCCAGAAATGACTCCTCCCGCTACGCTCCGCCATTGTGGGAGTGGAAAGAGATCGCGGCTACCGACTGAAGCCTCTGATATTCATGTGAAAAACCGCTTAAATTTGATAAATCATCGCACAGAGTCTATGCTCCTCGTCTTTTAACGGGGTTACCCTATGAAAACTATTGGCAGAGTGTTGGCCATTTTGCTTGGCATGACCGGCCTTCGATTAGATCTGCGCTCGAGTTACTTCAGCTTTGTGCTCTGGGTGGTCTTGTTTTTTGGCGGCGCGGTTGGCTACGCCTTTTGGACCCGCACTGCGATCGCCCCGCAGGTGGCCTGCCTTTACGCGGCTGCAATATGGGCGCTGTATTACGTTGGTAACTCTGTGGTGCTGTGCTCGAGTCTTCGCCCCTGGCTAATCGAGCGCTTAGGCGAAACACGCGCCTTACGTTGGTACAACGCTGTTTTAGGTTTGGTATTCGCTCAACAGGGTTTTGCTCAAGGCGCTTTTTTGAGCGCGTATCAGGGCAGCCTTTCTGATCCAGACCATTTATTGAAAGGGCTGGGCATTCTGCTCATCGTTTCTGGTCTTACGCTGAAAATATGGGCCACCTACGTGAGCGGCTTAGATATTTACTACTACAACGATATGTTCATTGGCCGATCGCTTCATGCCAACCAAACGGCCGTGGCGCAGGGGCCGTACCGCTATTTCAAAAACCCGATGTACGGGGTTGGAAACTTACAGGCCTACGGCAGTGCACTGGTGGCGGGAACGTGGGAAGGGCTTTTGCTAGTGGGCTTTTTTAACGCCAGTATTTATGCTTTCTACTACTTGTTCGAGCGGCAGTTTGTTACCAAAACTTACTTTGACCCGGCGCCTAAATTCTCTGCTGTTTCCATGGGAGAACTATAATGAAGAATCTGTTTTCTAAGCAGGCCATTAAAGCGGAAAAAAAGAAAATCCCCTTTGAGTTTGTGCTCGACTTGCTCGGCCGGCTCAACGTGACCACAAAGGCGATGTTTGGGGCCTACGCGATTTATCATCGCGATAAGATATTGCTCATCCTGCGTGATAAGGGCGGCTCTACCCATGACAATGGCATTTGGGTTGCCACCGTTGCCGAGCATCACGCCTCGCTTCGCCAAGACTTTCCTCCGCTTCGATCCATCACCGTGTTCGGCGACAAAGAGTCGGCGTGGCAGAATCTGCCGTCCGAAAATGATAATTTTGAAACCTTGGCAACAACGCTATGCGAGCTCATCTGCCGCGGTGATGAAAGAATTGGAAAAATTCCTAACTCCAAGAAAAAGAAGGCCGTAAAAAAGCCGGTCGCAAAAAAGACGGTGCTTAAGAAAGTGCTTAAGAAAGGGTCGACCAAGAAACGAACGAGTAAACAGCGCCGTTAAGGTGAGCAAGAACATGGAATGTCGACTCGAATCCGTTAAAAACAGGAACTCGGTCAGGGTTAGAGATTCGCTCTCCCTTTTGTATGTCTTGTTTGTCTTCTTTCCCGCGCTTAGCGCCTGGGGGCTTCACCCAGAGGCTACTGTATTACCCCAATTCTCCTTTCTTTTTGAGACTCATGCCCCCCTGAATTCAGCCGACCAACGGGATCTTCCGGGAATGTGTTCGCAGTACCTCCTGCTTCACGCGGAAGAAGCAGCTTATGACTTGGCGTTTTTGTATTCCGCCGAAGGCGGAGCGACCACTCTCCAATACCGAAGTGTGAGACGGAAAATTTTTAATGAAGTGGCCCGCCGATCTGTCTTCGAACATTGCGGAGCAGAGCCCGATCGAATCACGGTGTTTGTCGTGAGCGAACTTTTAAAGCATCTTAATGGAAACGAACAGCGCAACAATGCCGATCGTCGGGACAAGAGCTTCATTGACAAAGCGATGAATAATCTTTCAAATTTGAAATATTTTTCCGCCGAACAACTCACGGCAATCTTGCAGGTAATGGCTAAGGAAAGCAAAATTTATGAAGCGCGCGGTTCGCTAGTCGAGAAATCTATTAGAGTGGAACAGCTGGCAGTGCTAAACGCTGAACCGAGTTTGCGGTTCTTTACCTATTACTTAGCGGACGGTC
>JAYSWN010000171.1:0-7962 GCA_043718025.1 Pseudomonadota bacterium | reverse complement strand
GCGTAGCAGGCGCGGCAACCTTTGGCCTGCTTGGTTTTGTCGACGTCCCTCTTCACTCATAGTGAAAGGGTTGCTTCAGCCGCACTGTGTGCGCCTTCGGTAACGACGGCGAAATAACACATTTCGAGTGTCCACTGAATCGAGGTATGCCCACTTCTTTTTTCCCGAAAAGAAAAATTTAAAAAAAACTCCGAAAGCGGGTGAAGTCACGACTTGAAACGCCGCCAACGCCCGGCCTTGCACTGCCCGCCCGAATAACGCCCGGGTGGAAGCGCCACCCAACCCCCACGAGCAACGCAAGAGCAAAGACGCCACGCCCCCCCACTCCACTAATCGTCATAAAGAATCGGTTCGCGACTCGCACCGAACAAAAATTGTCATCACTGTATTGCATGGAACAGTCACCAGTCTAAGCATTAGCTTAAAGAGGGGTTGGCCGAGAACTTGCTCTAACACTGTTCGGCTGTGCGTGTAGGTATGCCGGCTGAATACAGTTTGTTTGGAGATGATAATGAAATATTTGGCCATGTTGTTTATCGCGTTTGCTTGTTTAATCTCTGACGTTTCAACTGCATGCGGACCTCACGGCGGCTGCGGTGGCGGAGTTGCGGTTGGCGTTGGTGGCGGCGGCTGCGGCGGCGGAGTTGCGGTTGGCGTTGGTGGTGGCGGCGGCGGAGTTGCGGTTGGCGTTGGTGGTGGCGGCTGCGGTGGAGGCTGCGGTGGAGGCTTTGGACCTGGTTTTGGTCCTCGCCCACTTCTCGCTGGCGGAGGGGCAGTAGCTTTTCGGCGGTCACGCCGACTTGCCCGTCGGGCCAATCGTGCCGCGTTTTTTGGATTTCCCGGTCGGGCCAATAACTTGGCTTTCCGTTCTCAGGCTGCCTTCGGCCGCGCTCAGTTTCGCAACGCCCGTTTCAACGGTTTTTAATCAATCGTTGGTTTTGTAAATCGCTTTCGATTGGGTTGTCCCCTTCATTTTACATGGGGACAACCCTTTTTTTTTGGATTGTCGCCTTCAGAACTTTGTTGGGGCCGGTAACTGTAGAGCATCGCACCTAACGCAAAGGACTCCCGAGAGAATTGCTATGGATAGAAAGTATAACGGGACACTTCCAGCCAAGCGTCTAATGGGATCATCGCCGTTTCAAAAGGGGGACCATGATCTTTTAGTGAGCGCGTTATCGCTCTTGTCTTTGCGAGGCCGAAGGCCGAAGCAATCCTCACACGGTGGAATAAAGGTCATTCCATTGAGGGTTCAAACGGTCGATGAGCTCTACTTTTCTCCGTGTCCAATTCGCCATAATGTAAATAACTCTCTGTCTCTGATCAATCATCGGCCAAGGATTGCCGCGCCACTTCGTGGCTCGCAAAGACGGGTGGGGAGCGTACCGTCAACTTTTAAGGGAAAGAGCCCTCCAAGCGTTTAAACTCATTCAGAATCGCCAAACGGTATAAAAAGGGACGTTTTTGAGCCTTTTTGTAGCTCCTTTTCACACGATAATACGGCTTTGCCGCCCATTCCGAGCGGAACAACGCTTGCATTAGGAGACCCAGGCTTGTGGCAGGGAGTGTTTTGCGTGTGTGGAATTGCTGCTTTTTTTCAACGATCCTCAAATCAAACGATTGAATCTGAGACCCTCGCTCGTGCCCTTTCGGAAATTTCGCATCGTGGTCCAGACGGCCAGGGGCAATGGATCTCCAAGGACCGGAAAGTTCATTTAGGGCATGCCCGCCTCAGTATTATCGACCTTGAGGGAGGGGCCCAACCTCTGCTCCATCCCGATCGAGACTTGGCGACCGTCGTCAATGGCGAACTCTACGACTACGAAGGGATCAGAAAACGTCTGGCCGCAGAGGGACATAACTTCCGCACGCAAAGCGACAGTGAAATCGTATTACCCCTCTATGAACGCTTCGGGCCGAATTTTCTAAATCAGATACGCGGCGAGTTTTCCATCGTAGTGTGGGATGGAAAACAAAAAAATCTCTTCGCGGCCCGAGATCGGTTCGGCATCAAGCCTCTGTTTTATTCGATTCAAAACGGCGCCCTCTTTCTCGCCTCTGAAATCAAAGCGCTATTCCAAATGGGGGTTCCGGCCTGTTGGGACAACGAGAGCGTGCATCAATTTCATACTGGCCTTCTTCCATTACCGGGACGAACCCTCTTTAAAGGCGTCTTTCAAGTCCCTCCGGGACATTATCTGATCGCTACGGAAAATGATGTGCGCTTGATAAAGTATTGGGATTTTAATTACCCGACGGCGGAAAAGATCGATCAAAACCTCTCTGTTGAAGAGGCTGCGGGCGAGTTAAAAAACCGTTTTGAAAAGGCAGTCCAATTGCGGATGCGCGCCGATGTACCGGTGGCGTGCTACCTCAGTGGCGGACTGGATAGTTGCGCCGTATTAGGTATTGCGGCTCGTCAGACCGGTCAACGCATTCGGGCCTTCACTCTCGGATTTGATCATGTGGATTACGACGAAACGAAGATAGCGGAGGAGATGGCGCGCCATGCCGGGGCTGAGTTCTGCCCCATCCAAGTGAGGGAACAGGATGTCGCTGATAACTTCTGTCGCAGCGTATGGCACGCTGAGACCCCATTTACAAACACCCACGGCATTGCAAAATTGCTACTCAGCCGAAAGGTTCGCGAAGCCGGCTATAAGGTGGTCCTTACCGGAGAGGGATCGGACGAAATTTTTGCGGGGTATCCGCATTTTCGTCGAGATGTGTTGCTGTACAATCGACAGGGTCAGGATCCGTCGGCGGTCGAGGCGCTTCTGCAACAGCTTGAAGACGGCAATCAAGTTTCCAAAGGGCTTGTTTTGCCTATCGGTCGGGTTGCGGGGCTTGAGTCTCTAAAACTTGTTCTCGGTTTTGTTCCCTCCTTTGTCGAAACTTTCGTGCAAACCGGCTCTAAAATGGCCGGAATACTCTCTCCCTATTTCAGACAAAAATTTGAACACCGAAGTCCTTTTTTGGCACTGCTTTCTGAAGTCGCCGCAGCTGAACAGCTGACGGGTCGCGACGCCGTGAATCAGTCGATGTACCTCTGGTCCAAGACAGCGCTGTGCAACTACATTCTTTGTGTGTTGGGGGATCGGATGGAGATGGCCAATTCCGTCGAAGGGCGTGTGCCTTTTTTGGATCACCACCTTGTGGAATGGGTCGTTCAACTGCCGATTTCCATGAAGATTCGGGGAATGACTGAGAAGTTTATTCTTCGGGAGGCCGTAAAGCCGTTTATTACCGACACGGTTTACCGTCGGCAGAAGCATCCTTTTTTGGCGCCGCCATCGACGGTCGGAACGGATAGTCCGGTGTACGCCTTGATGCAAGACACGCTTCGGGGTGCCCAAGGCGCCGCCTTACCGTTTTATGATACGAAAGTACTGAGCGATCTGCTAGATCGTTTACCCAAAATGACTCCGCAGGAACGAGCCCTAATCGACCCGCTTCTCGTAAATGCGATGAGCTTCGCGTTTTTACAGGACCGCTTCCATATGAAGTATGAGGGCTAAGCCCCCCCTTTCGGGCAGGAATGCTGGAGATTTATGAAAATGCGAATGCGCGGCACTTCGATCCAACGGTTACTTCCCGATCTTGGTCCCCAGGCCGTAGCGCAGGTGCCCTATGCGTAACCACGCCGTGGTGATTGGTGCCGGCATCGGAGGAATTGCGGCTGCGAAAGTATTGAGTCCGCATTTTTCTCGCGTGACGGTAATCGAAAGAGAAGAGTTGCCTCAGGGACCTCACCTTCGCAAATTCATCCCGCAGGGCCAACACATAAACGGACTCTTGGTGAAAGGACGTGAGGCACTCCAGACTCTCTTTCCGGAATGGGAAAAGGCCGCTCTGGGGGTCGGAGCCGTGCTTGCCGATTATGGGCGAGACCTCAATTGGATCACCCGCTCTGGAAAAATTCGAGCCTTCAACTATCCGGGGCTGGAGAGCATCTGTTGCTCTCGAATTTTGTTGGAGTGGCTCATCCGCACCGAGCTATTGAAACTTTCCAACGTCACTCTCCTCTCCCCTGCCTTTGTGGAAGGGTTGATTTTGACTCCAGACCAGGGCCGCGTTCAAGGACTTCGGGTGCGCGAGTCGAGCGGAGAGGTATCCGAGGTTAAAGCGGATCTGGTGATCGAAAGTTGCGGGAAAGGCAGCTCCCTTCCGGTCTGGTTGCGACAACTGGGGCTGGGAGAGGTTCGCTTGGAAATCATCGATTCCACCGTCGTGTACGCTTCTCGCCGTTACCGCCTCAAGCACCCGGAAAAGATGGGCGCAAAGATGTTGTGGATTGAGCGAAATCTGCCCAGTCAGAGATCCGGCGTGGTGTTGCCAATCGAAAACGGCCAGCACTTTGTTTGCCTTTCAGGAGCCAATGATCAAGTGCCTCCCTCAGACCCTGAAGGTTTCCTTGGTTTTGCCGCCCAACTACAGAGTCCATTGCTGCATGATCTGCTCGTCGAATCCGAACCCCTAGGCGAAATCTGTATCTATCGCGGCACAGCGAATCGCCAACGTTATTACGATGAATTGAAGGTGTGGCCGGAAGGGCTTCTGGCTCTGGGGGATTCTCTTTGCGCCTTTAATCCTTTCTACGGACAAGGAGTTTCCGTGGCCGCTCTTCAGGCCCTGGCTTTGGGCCAGTGGCTCAACAACCATTCCGTAGTCAACAAGGCGACTCAGACGATGATGCGTTCCATTGCCTTTCCGGCTTGGCAGAGCGCAACCGTTCAAGATCGGCGGATCATGAAGGAGAAATCCCGACGTTCCGCCTCCTGGTCATCCAGGCTGATGAGATACCTGGGAAAACAACTCTTACTGGGCAGGAGCCAATCTCCTTTGCTGGCCTATGTTTATCTTTCCCTCTTTAACATGAAGGCCACACCACGACTTTTATTGAGACCAGATATTTTGATATCGCTTTTAAGAGTCAGGAAATAAATGAGCTTTCAATTGATGTTTTCATGCAACGCAAAAATGCGAGCGGAAACATTCGTGCGGGTTTCGGAGGGGTGGTAACTGATCGGAAACCAACTTGATTGGCTATGGCGCGCGCGTAGAGTATCGCAGCTAAAGCAAAGTGATATACCCCCGGCTTATGAAGCTTGTAGTCAGCTCTTTTTCCCTGCTGTTTCATTGCGTGACGATTTTTGGATTGGAACCCCCACCGGCGCTTTGCGCACAGTTGCTTAATCAGGGAGTGGCGGGCACAACGGTTTCCAGATATTTCTCCCCCTCGATGGGCCACGTTTACGAAAACGTTTCTCCCTCCTTAAAACTAAGATTGATTGCCGCCTCCGTGGCAATGATGTCGGCGCCCAGTGTGAGGCCGGGTAAGTTGCAATTTGCCGGGGTGAATGGTGGCATCGAAGCGATTGGTCATTTGTGGCTATTGGGAGAGGCTCCCGAGAGAATTTCTGCCTATGCCCGGCCACTGCTGGATGAGTCTTTTCAAACCCGCGTATTACCTGGAATTGAGGCGTTAAACGCTACTCCAGCAATGCGGCAACTTGAAGGTTTTTGGCTTTCCGAGAAACCGATCTATCCAACCAGCCTATTGGCTCGTGACGCCCAAATGGTGCGCGCTCTGAATGCAAAGAGGGAGCCGGTTCCCCACTCTCTTTCGAGTTTCGCCGAAACCAATTTGGAGACGCTCCAAAGTTTCATCGACGGGTCTTTGTTTGCCAATGCAGGCGGTCATACTTTTTCATTTCTTGAATACATGGTGTTACTTAACGAATCCGGTCTTTCGGTTGCCATGGCGCTTGAAAAATTTGGGATGGACGAGAGTCTCCTTCGCATCGGAAATAATTTTGCTTTCGAAAGCCTGAAAAAGTTGAGAAGCGGAAAAGCCGATTTAACGCTCCGCAGTTCTCTGGTCGCGGCCATTCAGGCGCTTGCCCGGGTGAAACGGCCCGAGCTAAAGAAACAAGCGAATGCGATTCTCCTAAGTTTTGCCAAACTCATGATTTCCGCCGAGTTCTTTAATGCCTTCGAACCACTAGCCGATGACCAACGGGCTTCGCTCTACTTCGACTACTATGACTTAGCCCTGCAGGCAGCTCAGGCCACGGGCACTATTGTCACCAAGGGCTTCGCCGCGGGTGAGACTCTCGAAATTACGTATCAGGGCGTCGACAGTGAAGCTTGGATTGTGATTCGCCTGGTTGCCGACGCTTATTTCCGCCAGGGAGAATGGATCGCGGAGCCACATTTGCGGCAAATAAGAAAATCTCTGGTGGCGATCGGGGATTCGGATCGTCTAAAACGCAACGGCAAAAAACTGTATGAAAGTGGACAAAGCTTGGAAAACGATTGGCGCCGCAGCATCTACTACGCTGCCGCCTTTGATTTCTTTATGGCGGCCAACGACCGAGATTCAGCCTTGCTCGTGGTCAATACCTGGACCAGAGGTTTCTTGTCCAAAAACCGTGCCGTAGAAAACGAATGGCGAAAACTCGATGCGCTGGAGTTTGAAATGGGCCTGGTAAAAAAAGCTATCGAATTAAACCACCCGCCACTTTTAACGGAACTTCTAAACTTCGCTGAGCAACAAAAATGGGAGATCGCTCGAGAAGCTCTTCTTGCTGCGGTACAGGGTCGAACGTGGCTCAGTGCCGCCGATCGGTTTCCGCCTTCGCCAGAAATCCCCAGCGGATTAACTCTAGCGTTAGCTAGCCATTGGACCGGTGTGGAAGCCATTAAGGCGCTAGGCTCTTTAAATGTGAATGAACGGTCCCTGACCCTAGCCGCCGCAAATTCCGATCTGCTGAGCGGAGATTACCATTCGGCCCTGCGAGCATTCGCCCTGGCCCGCAGCGCAAAAGGTTTAGAAAGACTAGGTGATGAATTGATGACGCTTCACATTTCGTCGCCGGGCACAACGCCTGACCTGCGCCTCGGTCAACTTGCCCACCGTGCCTATCTCTTCTCGGCACTCATTCAAAATGAGAGTAGGGGCCAGTGAACTCTCTAAGCTTTCGTTTGTAAAACCTGGTTTTGACAATGTAAAAAACAGGGTGTTGTGTTCCCGGTGGTTTCTTAACCTGGAGCAGTTATGTTGCGCATCGGTCTATTTCTGGCTATCTCCCTCACGGCCCCTTTACGGGCTGACGATCTTTTTGGCCTTACCGGCGGCAACACCAGCCGCCTATGGATGAGCTCGCCGTACTTAAATCATGAGACTCACAAAGCCATTATTTCGGTACTGCGCGACGCCGGCTATGATGTTCACGACCATACGCCACCCGAAATGAACCCCAATAAACCTCCGGTTACGGCCATCAAAATTGACGCCAGCGGTAGGTTTTACGAAGTGGGCGCCGAACCGGTTCGAAACCCTCCCTCCACCGCCACCGCAGGCGACGGTTTTTCTCGGCGCAATGGCGTAGTCAATGGATACGACTACCGGGCTAAGGCACTTCAGGTGGATGCCCGTGATTACTTTCGAGATTTGAAACGAAACTATTCATTTGCAATGGATATTCAGACCGTAAATCGGGGTGAACTTTTAGCCATTCCACAAATACAGGGGTTCTCCTTAACTGATCTTCATACCTTTGCGGCGGCGCCGCAGAACGACGCTAGCGCGGTGCTGAATCACCATTACCGTGCGGTGCTCAATACGGCAGAAAAGCAGGGTTACTCGTTCGTCCAAATCGAGTACGCGCACGCCATAAACCACATCCGATTTCGCATTCGCTAAATAGGATTCACTATGATGATTAGTGGAATGGGGAGCGTGGCGTTTTTTTAAATTTTTCTTCCCGGAAAAAAAGAAGAAAAAAAGCCCCGAGCCACTTCAAAGCCAGAAAATTTCCGTAGAGGGTGTCTCAAAACCTTATGTAGAGCCGCGTTCCGGTCATTGCGTCTATGGAAAAGGAACACAAGGTAAAAAGGCTCCCCTGACAAGAGCTGAGCCCTTGTTTTTTGGTCGTCACACGTTGTTGTTCGCCGGCC
>JAYSWN010000018.1:0-2416 GCA_043718025.1 Pseudomonadota bacterium | reverse complement strand
GGCCGCCACAGACCAGTTCTAAACGGCAGAGAATTTTTAATGTTCCATTTAATAACGTCGGTGGAACTTTCAAATTCTCGACCATTGCATCGTGATTTTTTTTTCTGGCGTCGCCGCCTTCAAGTCGCCTCTGAATTTTACTTCGTTGAATCTTTAGGAAGGGCACCATCCAACGAAAAAAACCGTACTCTTGAACATCCACCAGCCCAGCGGCTATAAACAGCTTTTTTAGCTCAAACCGGTCATATCGCTTTTTGTGTCCAGAGCCTTCATCCACCATTGAATAGAGTGACGCCTGGGCAGGCACCGTAGCGATTATTCTAGCCCCTTTTTTTGCAAACCGTAGTGATTCCCTGATCAGTTGCTCCGGCTGATCGAGATGCTCAAGTACGTCGAAGAAGCCAATCCAATCAAATTGCGAGTGATACTTAGAATCTAGCAGCTCCAGACTTTGGTTCAAAAAATTTGCTGATGGCAGCCTCTCATTAGCCTTTTTAATTTGCTCGGTAGCAGTATCAATTCCAAGATAATCGGCGCCAGCACTCCACAGTGCCTTGGCCACTCCACCGCTGCCACATCCAACTTCAAGAAGGCGTTCCCCCGGCTTGAAACCTTGTTGGCGAAGAGTGCGAAGAATCCAATCATTGCGAGAAGCAAACCAAAAATGGCTCTCTTCTGATTGCCACAGCAATTCTAAAGGAATCTGCTCGGTGTCGAAATCATTTTGATGATGAAGTGAGGAGTGTTCTTGCGACGAATTGAAGGTCATGGCCTCATAATAGCATTTTGCACGCCAGATAATTGAACCTCTGACCTTCGGGTTATGAGGGTCGTTTTCGATAAGAAAATCGAAGTCCGAATTTGTTCGGGTAGAAAGAGTTTCGCCAAGGCGAAGAGATGACTCAGCCTGAGTTCGCCCGGCGAAATTTGCGAAAGTTCTGGGGTGTTCGAATGAAAGGTTTGTGGCGCTATGCTTCAGGCGCAGATTGATAACGCTGGTTTGAAGCTGCGCGTGGACGTTAAAGCGGCGGAATAGGCCTTTCCCCCTACTCTTCGGTGTTTCTAGGTTCGGCGAACTTAGCCAATTCAGCTTGTGCTATGTCGATCTCCATTGTCAGAAATGGCCGGTACGCCTCTGGATACTCGCGCATTGACAAAATTTGTCACCAATACCCGCCACCCCTTTGTGCTATACAATCCGCCTGATGCGGAATGTTCTCCAAAACACCCTTATTCTCTCGCTCATTCTGTTAACGATTGCCGCAGTCGGGTCGGAGAAGAGTCGAAAAGAAACCGATCCCCTTGCTCTGAATGTCCTTGAGGGCGCCCAGTGTCATAACGTTTTGTCGGCCTCGGGTCTAACAGATCCCAGAATCGCGTTTGCTACAGTAAGGAATAATTCCCAGGGTCTTGTTTCGTTGCTTCTAAGTCTGAAGAACCCAACCGTCCATCTCGAGGATCCGCGAAGTATCATTGTCCCAATAGTCGATCAGCTTCACGAAATAGATCCCAACGAAAAAGGGCACCTAAGAATATCTCACTGTTCAGCTACCGGGTGCGGATTTGTGTGCTGTGAATTTGATAGGAATTTTATTCTTATGTTCCCGGGCGAGTGGGAGCGCGCTGAAAAAGCTGGGTACGATCTTTCAAATTTGGACGTGCTCAAAATCGATCGATTTGGCGGTCGGCGAGTTCGGCCCAAGAACAAGGCCTGCTGCTCGAGCGGCAAAAATCAATGGAAGTCGCTGGACTGCGCTTCGTACCCTCTGTTTCCAATCTTGCAAAGCTTACAAAATGAAAAGCAGTTCAGCTGGATCTGCGGTGGTTCCAAGTGTCCGCTTACCTCGGTCTCAAGCTCTTATCGAGCGGTATTAGAGCGCCACTTGATCATGGTCGAGAGAGCCTGGCTTGCCGAAATCAGAAATAATTCCTCTGTTGCTGAATGGCTTGCCTCTGAAGTGGAAATGGTAGGATACGATGCGTTCGTTCCTACACTTCGTTAAGACATCAATTAAGCTAACGGTGCCTATCGACTTTCCGGCCGGAAAGGTCGCGGATGCGTTTCCTTAGGAAACGCGGTCTGAATGAGAAAAGAGAAAACGATTTATTGCTGCGAGAATTGTTCCGTTAGAAGGGACCAAACAGGTCCAAAGCTTCATCCCGGAAAGAAAAAGCGGAGGGGCTATCCTTCGCCGCCATTTATTTACCTACGTTCTCAAAAAGCTATCCGTTGCACTGCTGTCCGGTTCGCTGCGGTGCGCGTTAACGCCATTTCCGTCCTTGCGAGGGTTCGAAGAACCCGTGGCAATCTTCCCATCATTGAAAACTATCGACGATATTTGAGCTTTCAACGTGAAAGGGTTGCTTCGGGCGCGGTGCGCCCTCGCAAAGACGGGGTTCGGGACGTGTTAACGGC
>JAYSWN010000170.1:0-3208 GCA_043718025.1 Pseudomonadota bacterium | reverse complement strand
CACAAGCGGCAAAGGCCGCAATCACAAAGAGACGCACGAGAGAGTCCTCAATACTTAAAGGGGAAATGAATTGATCGCGATGATTAGTTGGCGTGACGCCAGGATGTGTTCCGCCACAATGCGCGGGCGAAATTGAGAGGCTGAACGGTTTTGTCCGTAAACTGCATGTTCATCTTATGTACTGTTTTAACAGTACAGTCAAGGCTTTGTTTTGAGGTGGAGGAGGCGGGCTCCTTTTCCACCCGTTTTCAATAGGTTGGCGGCGTGGGTAACTTTAGAAATGCTAATGCCCACGTCCCGCTGCACTTGCCGATGAGTCACTCCATCGAGTAGCAGCGACAACGCGTTCCAGCGTTCAAGCAGGGTGGTGATTTCAGATTCGGTGAATAGATCTGCTATAACCATCTGCAATTCTCGTTCTGATTTTGGGGTGCGGAGCAATTTGGTAAGAATTTTTAGGTGGTTGGGCATAGGCGCTTCTTATTTCTTAAATATAAATCTATTAAAGGCGTTCTTTATGGCATCTAATTTTAATACCTTTTCCCTCAGCATTTCCAAATCCGCAGGCTCGCCCTTCCACAACGAGGTCAGCGCGGCCTTGTCTTGAATGTTGCCGCCGTTAATAATGAGACCGAACACGTAAACTGCCACCAAAATATCGTCGAGGTAGCCAATAGGGCCAATCAGCCCTTCGGGTAAAATGTCTAACGGCCAGACAAAATAAGCGGCCGCCATAGCCAGATTCTTTTTAGCTTCGAAAGATATCGTTTTGTCATTCAGCAGCGACACCAGTAGGTGGACTACATTGGGTCCCTGCGCCAAAATACGGGGTACGTTCTCGGCCCCAATTTGCCCGAGCAAGGGGTACTTCGCTGAGTATTTGCCGACCACGCCGGCTAAGTCAGCAATCGGGCGAGAGAGCAGTTGGTGGATGCTATCTAACCGTTTTTGATCAAAGAGAATGCCCATGCCTCATCTTCGGCTAAAATTTATTGTTTCACAATAGCGACGCCATTTGGCGGGCTAGGGCAGGGTGGGGGAAGAACCAAAACGGATAAATACAAAAATTACGCGGCCCTAGCGAACAGCTCAGCCGTTTCGATCGCGGGGGCCTGAGTTTCCGCTTCTTTTAATATCTTAACTAACGCCTGGCTTTTCTTCCGGGCGCTTTCCATTTCGGATTGGCAGCTCTCGTAATTTTTAAGGGCTTTCTTGAGCAGGCTTTCGAGCTCCATCGTTTCTTGTTTTGCCGCATGGAGAATGCCCCAGACCTCGGAAGACTTTTTCTGCCACGTCCACGTACGAAAACCCACTTGCAGCGAGGTAAGTAAGGCGGCGAGCGTAGTGGGGCCGGTCAAATGCACTTGGTACTCGTTTAAAAGTTCTTCGAACAAACCCGGCTGGCGCAACACTTCGGCGTACAAACTCTCCGTCGGCAAGAACAGGATCGCAAAATCAGTCGTAAAGGGTGGTTTGATGTACTTGAGTTTTATCGCTTTGGCTTGGGTCTTGATAAAGGAGACCAATTCCTTCTTTGCCTTCAAACTTTTTTCTTTGTCTCCGGCATCTCGCGCCGCAATGAGCTCTTCAAATTTCAACTGTGGAAATTTTGCGTCGATGGGCAACCACCGGCATTCCTCCATGTCGGTGGTGCCAGACGGTATTCTGATCGCAAACTCAACCCTTTCGCCAGAATCGGGGTTACAGCACTTATTTTCTTCGTATAGCGTTTTTGGAATTAGGTTCTCGAGAATTGCGGCGAGCTGAGACTCGCCCCAAATGCCAAGGTTTTTGCCGTTGCCCATGAATCGTTTGATGGTCTCGATTCCGTCTACCACGTTGTCGAACGCACCAATTTCTTTATGCACGTTTTTTATCGAGTCGTTAATGCGATCAAAGGCGTCTTCAATTCGTTTATTTAGGCCGGGTTGCTGCTGGCCAACGTAGTTTTGAACCGCGTCGATCTTTGCGGATTGGCTCTGGCGCACATCTTTTAACTCGTTGATCACTTGCGATTGAAAAACCGCCATGGTTTCACGCATCGATTTTAATTGGGGAACGACGACCAAGAACACGAAGAAAAACACCAGGCCACCGGTGAGCAGCGCGATAAACACCGGTGAAGAGAAAAGGGCAATTGTGTAGTTCATCACACTATTCATCGGAAGGTTTAGGGGATTTCGCGAGCCCGCTCTCGAAGCACCTAAGTTATAAGTAAATTCAGAGGGTTAACTGATACCATTTTCCTCTGGCTTGTGATTTCAAAAAACAATTATAGTGCGCCGCATGGATCTATTTAAACAGGTTTGGGCGCTAGCGTTGCCGGCTTTCGCGGCCACACTGGTGCATGCCGCGGTTGTCATTCCCCCTATCTGCCCCGGCCTAATCAGTGGTGAAACCTACTTTCCGCTTCAGGTGGCGAGCGTCGTTGACCACGAAATTTCACAACCCGGCAGGCGACTCTATCGCTTGGGAGCCGGTACCAGCGGCATTGCACTGAAATCGGTTCGTGGCAAAACGTTTAAAGTTGTAAAAGCCTATTACGACATTCAAGTCACCCCAACCGATTACGATCGAAGTACCAGCCGTGATACCGACCTGCTTGTGCTCAATGAACTGGCCAAATTGGAATGCGTTGAAGCGGCGGGCTTTATAGTTGCGGGAGGAATAAAATCGCAACTAACCTTAATTAATACGCCTCGTACCGGAAGTGCCAACGTTCAAGCGATTGAGTTTAGTGAGGGGATCATCGGGCGAACCGTACTTAGCCTGGTTAGCGATACCACTTTAAGTACTGAATTACGCCGCTACCTGAACTACCAATACGGTCTGCGCATGAAGCGGCTTTCGAAATGCCTCATTGCTCATCGCGGCGGTGTGCCGGCCAAATCTATGACTCAGTTCTATAAGAATCTTGGTGTTCCGGTTTTTCAGCTACCGTTTATTGTGATGCAGATTGAGCTGAGACCCTCGCCGTATTCTTATACCTCCACTCAAGTGCTCATCAAATCAGATGGTATTATTGTGGACCCCGTGACCCTTGAATTTCACCTAGTTGATCCGGCGTAGATAAAACTTATGCGAGGTAGGCGCGAATGAGCTGCAGGGTTGCCGCTGACCGTTCGGCCAGCATAAAGTGGCTGGCTCCGGGCACGATGCCGATGGTGATTCGTTCGCTTAAGGGGCGAGAGTGAAAGCGGCCTTTGTC
>JAYSWN010000169.1:0-50934 GCA_043718025.1 Pseudomonadota bacterium | reverse complement strand
TTTTTCGAGGTCGGTAAGATGGTTTTCCACCATCGCTTCAAGCTGATCGTCGTTGCATTGCATGTCATACAACTGAACGAGCAGACACTCTTTTAAATTGCGCGCGCACACGCCGAGCGGATCGAACTCTTGTACGCGGTACAAAACTGACTCAAGCTCGTGGTAGTCGAAACCTTCTTTTTGCGAAATCTCCTCGAGACTCGCCATGAGGTAACCGTCGTCGTTGACGTTACCAATAATCGATTCACCCATGCGCTTTTCTTCTTCGCCCATCGGGGCCAATTTCAACTGCCACAAAAGATGGTCAGCCAAAGAAGACGCATTCGTCAGCGTGTTTTCGTAAGAGGGCAAGTCTTCATCGCCGCCGCGGTAAACGGGAAGGCTCGGGGTAGAGCGGGCATTTTCTAAGTAGCTCTCCCAGTTAAATTCTTCGCTCGCCTGAGGGCTCTCTTCTTTGGTGTTGGCTTGTTCGGGCGTAACGTCATTAATCGACTGCGCGGTGCCCTCTGAATCTGGCGCCTCTTCCAGCGCTGGGTTATCGACCAGCTCAGTGTTGATAAGATTCTCTAACTCCATACGGGAGAGTTGGAGAAGCTTAATGGCCTGCTGCAACTGCGGTGTCATCACCAGTTGCTGACTCATGTTCAGTGATTGTTTTAGTCCGATTGCCATAGCTATAATCTAAAGTTCTCGCCTAGATAGAACCGCTTCGCTGCGTCATTTTCAACGATTTCTTTCGGCGTCCCATGTAACCAAATCTTACCATCTTTAATCAGGTAAGCCGTGTCGCAGCTCGATAGCGTTTCTCTCACGTTATGGTCAGTGATAACGATGCCAATCCCTTTGGCCCGCAACTGACCGATTATGCTTTGAATCTCTGCTACCGCCAGCGGATCAATGCCCGCGTACGGTTCGTCTAACAACAGAAACTTTGGTTCGAGAACCAGGCTTCGCGCTATTTCCAACCGCCTTCGCTCTCCACCACTTAACGTCATTGCCTTACTTTTGGCTAGGTGCGAAATCGACAGCTCTTGCAAAACTCGCTCCGCCCTAGCTCTCTTTTCTTTTCGGCTAATTCCCAAATTATCCAAAACCAATCCTAAATTATCTTCGACGCTCAGCTTCCTGAAAATGGAGGCGTCTTGAGGCAAGTACCCCATGCCTAGGCGGGCACGGGTGAAAATAGGCTCGTTTGCCAGATCGCGGCCGTCGAGCACCACCCGCCCTTTGTCGGGCTTGATAAGCCCCACCATCATGTAGAAAGTGGTGGTCTTTCCGGCTCCGTTGGGGCCCAGTAGGCCAAGCACGCGGCCCGCCGTCACGCTAAGTGAAACCCCGTCGACCACCGTGCGGCCTTTAAATTTTTTGGTGAGATCCTCCGTATGTAGGGTCACGAGCGGGAACTCCCTTCTGCATCATCCACTTCGATGCGATCTTCGTCGGTGAAAAGAAGAATTCGCCGACCCCGAATTTGATTGTCCTTTGAATCGACGCGCGCTTTGCCTTCGAGCAAAATCTGGCTTCCGCCCACTTGCAAAACCGCGGTGTCTGCGTATGCCGTTCGGCCGCGCGTGGTGACTTTTACATTTCCGCGCGCTTCGATGTCTTCGGTTTCATCCGCCACCACCAAGCGAAGTTTATCGCAGTCTACCGCCATTTTGGGCAGGATCGCTTTTACTCTACCTATGAACAGGGATCGGCTTTCGGCCGTATAAAATTCGCCCTGCAGTGAGGTGATTTTCATCCAGGCGCCCGAACCGCCCAGGCGGCGTTCGCCGGTCACATTTTTTTTGAGAATAAAGTGCTCGGAATCGGCGTTGCCAATTAACCCGGTTCCGCGCAAACGCATTTTAGGTTTAAGCGGATCGGGCCCTTCCATGCTCACCAAATCGGCACTCTGGAACTGGTGCGAACGGCCGGAGTAGGTTAGGTTTTCCATGCGGAACAAATAGCCTTGTTGCGACTGAATTTGCACGTTGCCGTTTAGTTCGACGTCTTTGCGCGTTAAGTAGGTTCGGCCAAATTGGCTCGTCGTCTTTACAACGTTGCCGGATTTTGCCGACGTAAATTCGGCGGCCACGGTGGTAAGAAAAGCATAGTCTTCGCGGCGATGTAGTTCGGCAAATTCCGACAAAATTTTCCAATGGCTGCGATCTTGTACGGTTTCGTAAAAGCGAGCTTTCAACATGCCGAAGTTCGCCTTAGTTCCCTTCCAGGAATAAAGCTCAGACGAAGTTTCTATAGACGTTGCCGTTTCCGGGCGCTCTAGAGCCACGGGCAAATACCAAAGGCCCGCCATCCAAATGGCAGCGATGGCGCAAGCAACAATGCGAAAAGGGAAGTTCATTAATGCAATGAGGATACTCACTCTGTTGCCGAACGGCAAAGGCGCAGCTTTTGAAACTGTGGCAGAAAAGCGGTTACCCCTGAACCTGAATTGAAAACGAAGGTGTTTATTTAAAAAGCGGAATCGAGGGGGGCGGAGCCACATTTTGGCCCGCTTGGATTGATCTTTGAGATTGAGGGGCCCGCGGATTAAACTGGCGTTGACCAGCGAGCGATTCAGCCGAGGCATCATCGTAAAGGCGTACCGGCGTTTCCGGTCTCAAATCGATGTCCTTTTTTAATGGTTTGTCGGCGGCAGCCTTACGCGCGGCTTCGCCCAGTTTTTTGCCTTCCGAAATTCCCGGATTAGCAAGAGCGAAAACTACCAAAATCAGGAAAGCAGATGAGACTTTCATACTCTAAGTTTATCGGTCGATGGTGCAGCAATTGTGGTGGTAATGAGGTGACAGTTGCCTAAACTTTCGACACTTTTGAGCCTGACGTGAGGCTGAAAAGCGGGCGTGAACCCTGCATTCTAATTAGGGAAAGCACCGAGGATTGTAATGCCTTTGAACCGCGACCCTTTAGCCCGGCAACTTAACGCCATCGATTCGGAAGAGTTCCGTGATCAGCGCGATTCGCTGTTGCCCATCGGCTTATCGCTATTGATTTTTGCGGGCCTCGAATATTTTGTAGAAGTGAGCATCGAAAGCCTTCCCGGCGGGCTTGTCTTTCCGGTGGGCTTCTTGTTGTTCTGGGCCTTTTACTACACCTACTATCGCCCTAATCGGCTCGAAAGCGGTTTAAAACCCCTCTCCGAAATGAGCTTTCCAAATATTTTTGGAATGGTTTTTAGCGTGGCCGTTTGGTTTGTGAAGGTCACCGTGGTGGGGGTTTTTGATCTCTTGTTCGTGCGCTGGTGGAAAGCAGAACCTCAAGCCAATCGCCCGGCCGCTTCACCCCGCGGCAAAGGCGAAGACACCGGCAGCTACTCCTATCGTTTTGAACCGCGGGCTAAACCGCAGGCTGACGGCGGCTATTTTGACTCTCGGGCCGCGGCACGCGAAGCGCAGACTTCAAAGCCAACTTCTGAGCCGTTACCGCCTGAGCTGCGATTAGCGCTGAATGTATTAGGCTTAGAATCGGGAGTTCCCACCTGGGACGCGATTCACAAGCGTTACCGTGAACTCGCTAAGAAGTTTCATCCTGATCTCAATCAAGAGATCACCCGCGTCGGTAATCGTTTCATCAAAGTGGACCAGGCCTATCGCACGCTGACTGCGGGAAAAGGCAAATTCTTTAAGTAATTAATGAGAAGGCAGACGGGGTTTCGGTTACGGCGTATAGGCGCCGCCAACCCGTTTCATCTTACAGGGTGTAGGCGCGCTGCCGCCTACCTTCGGCGGAATTTCTGCCGAAAGGCGAAAGATAGCCATGCCGAATGCGGCCAGGGCTACAAATAACAACGTTCTCCAAGAGGACGAATTTGACATCACGGCTCTCCTCGCCATCGCGGCAGGTAACCAATCAACCTGGGCGGCGGTATAACACAGGCCTTTGGACCCCGAAAGAGGCCCTTTTGGGCCCACCGCTGCCGTCACCGAAAGCACACGAGAATCGTATTCTAGAGACGGGCCGGCTCGGGCGTCCGAAACTGATGAAATAGTAGGAAAAAACCTTGATTTTGCAGCGCGAAATGCCGACCCTGAAATCAATGGAGCCTACGCTCGAAAAATGGCTGCGTCCCGGCCTCCGCCTTACCGAGCTGCCCTACCCCAAGTGGTGGGGGTTTTGGCTACGCTTCTTCAAGACGTTTGAGGTCTTGCTGTTCAAAGTCCTGCAAGTTTTGGATTTATACCGACCGCAGAAATCAATCGTGGGGATTCCTTCTCTGGCCACCCGCCATTTCACTTCGTTGCAGGCCGTGGTTTACAACGGCACCCAAGACGACGTGATTGGATTTCGTCCAAAACGGTTTTTACATAAAGTTTTAAAGGGGCTTCCCGATCTCGAGGCATTTGAGCGCATTCGTTTTCAAGTGGCGTTGTCGGAAAGGGCGGTGAGAAGCATTGAGGCTTCGACGGAAACGCGCGGGTTTATTCACCTGCAACTTCCTTGGCAATTGCCGTGGGTCTGTCCACGTCAAGCCTGGTTGCGGATGGTTCCGGCCGGTGTCGAAACGCTTTTGGGCAAAATTAACTTAGGAAACTACGAGGTGCTGTCGGCGCCGGTTTTCTTTTTAACCAACGAAGTGAAGTTCGTGGTGATCTCAGACATTGACGACACGATTAAAGATTCGCACGTGAAAGAGACCACGACCCTAAAGAAAATATTGTCGGGATTATTTAAAGGGCACTATTACACTTACGACGCGATCGAGGGCATGGCTGAGCTCTACCAAGAGGTGGTCAAGCGCGGCGGCTTGGTGATCTACCTAACCAGCACGCCATTTCAGCTGGCGCCGTTTCTACTCAAATTCTTGCGCGAGCGTGGCTTTCCGGAAGGGCCGGTGTACCCACGATGGTTAGGCTATGGCCGCTTCGGCCATAAATGGCGGGTGCTGCATCGCATTTACAGTAACCTTGAAGGGCAGCGTTGTTTTCTTATTGGCGATAGTGGCGAACAAGATCTGCAGGTTTACCGGCGTGTCTGCTACACCGGTTCGTTCGGCGAGAAGACCGAAAAGGTATTGATTCGACACGTTCCGGGCACGCCGCGTCAGCGCACGGTACACGATCGTGAAGTGTATTACGGCAGCGTGGCCGAGCTGCGTCAGCACTTAGCGCCCATCCTAAATCCACCTTCCGCTGAACCCCTGCTTATTTCATAACGGTAGGCTCGTGATAGAATAATGGCACCGATTTCCCACCCTAGCCCGGGGAGGCTACGCATGCGGTTTTTCATTCCATTAGTGCTCTCTTTTCATTTTGGTATTTCTGTTTCAATGGCGCTGACCACGGCTTACGTTCAGTTTGAACACCCCGACGGATGGAAGTGTGAGTTGTCGCAGGGCGTTTGGATCTGCCAGAGTACCCAAGATGCCGATCGTAAAGAGTCGGTAGTGCTTTCGATCGCCACCCCGGCTACCGAATGGGACAAGATTGAGAACTACGAAGAGTATCTAAAACAGCCGCGAAATATTCCCGACCAAGACGGAAAATCACTCACGTCTAAAGTTACCTATTCACGT
Source organism: Pseudomonadota bacterium (assembly GCA_043718025.1). Taxonomy (GTDB): domain Bacteria; phylum Bdellovibrionota; class FAC87; order UBA2466; family UBA2466; genus JBGSST01. The sequence goes on along the minus strand of JAYSWN010000169.1, from coordinate 45,419 downwards.
AAACGGAACATTAACGGGCAAACCTGGGTCGACTCATTGCAGTTTAATTCAGAACTGCCGGGATTTTGGTCGCGCTATTTGGCGACGGTGCATAACAAGCTTGCGATTTTAATCACCTACATTGTTTCAGACGAACAATATAAAAAGCTGGCGCCGCAGTTCGAACGCATGGCTTCGTCGCTTAAGCTCAATGCTGAGTTTGATCTCAATATTGCTTCGAAGCAGGGCGATGGACCAATTCCCGGTCGAGAAAAGTTGGGCGCCGTGCAGCAAGAAATTCTCGCCGCGCGCTTGAATCTCTCAAAAAAGAAAGATGATAAAAAAGCGGGAGTTACGTCAGTTGGACCCGGCATCGACAAAAACATGTTGATTGGCGTCGGCGCGGGCGTTGTGCTTTTGCTCTTGGTTTTAAGAATTCGGCGTAAAAAACGCGCCGCGGCCGCCGCTAAAAATTCTCGACAGAATCCACCGACGGCCAAGCCCCCGGTATCCACCCGCCGCAGCGGCTAACGACTCGTCGCGTTGGAGAACGTTTGCTATCACAAAGCGTCACGACCGTATCACGCGGTTTGTTAACCCGTTCCCCAAGGCGTTACGTCAGATCTACTGGCTGCGTATGGCGCAGTACGCGTTGAGCTGTAATTTAAACTAATGGCAACTCTGGCTGTTTAAGCACACGACTGCCATGTCGTTAAGTGAGGCGGGGGCGAAAGCTCCCGCCTTTCTATTTTGCGTCGAAAATAAAGATGGAATCGCGATGGGTGACGCCGGGGCCATCTGGTCCATAAATAGAGTCGTTGGCGCTGCTCCAATTCCTGAGGGCTTGGGCGCCACGGGGCCGCGTCGACGTAAAGCGCTCAACCACACTTAAGTTCTTGTGCGACACCAAACTTTGGGCCCACTCCTCGGTCTTCCGCTTGAAGAAGCCACCCGTTGATAAAATCATTCCCTTTTCTGACCAAGGTAAATTGCGAAGATTTGTAAAGTACCTGGCCCTTCGTTCGAGATCGTCGCTATCCTCAAGCCACTCCGGCGCGTTCGAGACGTCAAAGAGAGCGATTTTCTTTCCAGCTTTTTTAAACGCCACCGCCAGTCCGCTCATCGCATGATGCCCTGCCAAGTCGCCGCAAAGGACGTGAATGCGCCCTTCGCGCACCATACTTTGAAGGCGAGAGAAGTGATGGTCGTTTCCTAGATAAGTCTCGTTCCATAGGTCAGGGTTTTTCCCGAAGTCGGGCACCCGAAAAACCCATTCATTTATGTGGAACTTTTCTTGGTCGAAGAGATCAAAAATGTCTTTGGGCGGCGCTAACTTTTGACCTTTATAGTCTTGTTTTGATGACCAAGCCGAGATCTGCTTGGCGTAAAAGTCTGAAAACCGGGGGAGCGCCAGGTCCAAATTTTTTAGGCGCTTATTTCCTTTTCCGCCGGTGGCGAAGCGAGAGATGCGCCAGATAAATTCGTTCTCAGAAATATTGCCGGCGCGTACTTCACTTAGAAGCTCCCCTTCTCGGTCGCCAAAAAAAAGTAGGAATAGGTATTCAAGCCGGTCCGCTGCGGTAGCAATCAGCTCGAGATTCAACCGATTGAACGCCGCGATGCCCAAGTCGTAATCCATCAGCACCACGTCCTCAAAACCACCCATTACCGCCGTATTTAAGGCCCGAAAGGTACCGACCCCGACGTAAGTGCCGCTGAGGCCTTTAAGATGTGGTTTAAGGGAATGATGATTAAACTCATTGGGGTTAATGTACTTTGCTTCGGTCGAGGCGAAATGGTCTTCCATTACGTACGTGCCGTAGATCGGGACGAGGCGGTCCCAATATTTTATCGACTGACTAAAACCATTGAGGTCGTGGGCGCAGAGGTTGAATGGATGCTCATCCGGCCCTACGATCGTTGACGAGAAAGTCCCGACGGCCTGAGCGGCGAGGGCGGTAAAAAAACTAAGGACCAACGTAAAAAGCATAGCGAAGCGGTTACCCCGTTTTGTCCCCTACCCATAGTTTCAGCTATCGATAATTCAATTTGGTGATCTCTTTGCCCACGGCCTGCGACAAACGCGAAAGAGATAAATTGAGCATATATACGGTTTCTAAATAATTTTTTCGCGCCAGCCCTTCGCCCTCAAGCGCTTCAAGCAGGTCTTTTGGGGTGGTGATTCCTAATGTCCAGCCCATGGCGCTTTGAATAAACCATTTTTTTCCCAGCGTTTTGCGCCGCTCGGCAATTTCAAGGCCGTTGGCCGCCATTTCAAATTCGTAATACGCCTTACGCACTTGAAGTTCCATACCGGGAACCGCATACGCCTCGGTGGATTTGAGCTTCATCGCTTGGGCCTGTTCTTCCTGCGCCTCGGCCGAGTGGCGCCAAAATTCTAGATCAAATTTAACGCCCAAACCCACTCCACCCATCGTCTGGTTGAAAGGATCGTTTGCAAAAACCGAAGGCTGATAGGTGTGATTGGGAGCCCAGCCTTGCGAAACGAAAGCGCCGGCGAATAGGACCGGGTAGCTTTGCGCCCGTTTGGCGTCGGCCAGGGCGGTGTGCGCCAATTGCCCTTCGGCCAGCGCCTTAAACTCAGGACGGGAGATCTTGGCGAGCTTTATGTAGTCATCCAAAGTTTTACGTTCGTAGTCTTCGGGCTTTAGTCGCGGGGCCGGAATTTTTTCGTGGCTCGCGGCGGCCATCCACATCAGCGCTTTTTCGGCGGTCTGTTTGGCGGTCGTGGCCATCAATTTTTTCTGATTCAAATCTTCGTAGGCGGTTTTCAATTTAAAGAGGTCGTGAGGTTTTACTCCCCCCTTTTTCTTCTTCTTCGCCTGCTCTTCGGCTTCGACTACCGCATCGCCTAAGAACTTGGCCAGCTCATCCACTAACCGTTCGAGATCGGTAGCCAGCAAGTACCCGTAGTAAGTTTCCTTTAAAGTATTAAGCACCTCGAGCCGTTTCATCTCCGTTTGCCCCTCGCGGGCGTTAATCTGATGCTGGGCGGCCTTTTTATAATTTCCAATCTGGCCAAAGGTGTAAAGCGGCTGCACGATTTGTACGCCACCCTTAAGAAAAGGGCCCCACTTACTCCAGTCGGTGGTGCTGCGTAGGGCATCGCCCGTTTGCTCCATGATCGGGGCAGCGATGAGAATGGCTTCGGCTTTGGGGAAGCTGGCCGCCCGGGCGCGCTCCAGCTGTGCCTTGGCAATCTGGGTGTCGCCATCGGCCTCTTGAATCTGAGCATTTTTACCGAGGGCCGATTTGAGTAGTGACTCTAAGTTCACTTCTTCAACGGCGCCTAAGGCAGGAGCAAAGCTTTGAATTAATAGGAAAAGAAAAATAGGTGCCCCGCCGGGCACAAACGCTCTTAGAATGAAAGCAAGGGCTTTTTCAAGATTCAGACCAACCTCCGTTTGACGCACCATGCCACAACGCCGGCACCTTTTGAATATTCAGCGTGCATTTTATGAACGAATGCAGAAGTACGCCGATCGGTTCCTGGGACAGCTTAACCCCAAAATAAAGCGCTACCTAACGGAATACCAACGAAATTACGCAAGATTTCAACGACTTTCGACAAAAGAAGAACTCATTACCCAAATTTTATCATCGCATTTAGTTTTGTGCGGTGACTATCACACCCTTTCGCAAGCTCAGCGAACGGTGCTCAGACTTTTGCGGGCCACCGTCGATTTGGGTAAATCCAAGCGCCGCCCGGTTATCCTGGCGTTAGAAGCCATTGATGCCGGCTTTAATGAGGCACTACAGGCCTTCGTTACGGGTAAACTTTCTGAAGCCGACCTTAAGAGGACAGTTTCGTTTGATGAGCGCTGGGGTTTTAGCTGGGACAGTTACTCCGAGATTCTCCGCTACGCCAAAAAGAGCTCCCTGCGGGTAGTTGGCATCAACAAAGAGGTTAAGGCCGGCAAACGTTCACTCGAAAAGCGCGATGCCTTTGCCGCCAAAGAGCTCGCTGACCTCACTCAACACTCCGAAGGATCATTGGTCTTCGTGCTGATTGGTGACCTCCACTTGGCGGCCGGCCGCCTGCCAATGGAACTTAAGAAGGAACTCAAAACGCGAAAGCTAAAGCGCAAGTCGTTGGTGGTGCTACAGAACGAAGAACGATTTTACTGGAAACTTGCGGCCATGGGGCTCGAGCAAAAGGTGGACGTGGTCAAGGTGCGGGAAGGGGTTTTTTGCGTATTGAGCACCCCTCCTTGGGTTAAACTTCGTAGCCAAATCGACTGGGCCTTTGCCAAGAGCGAAATTGAAGCCATTGCGGAGTGGGGCGAAGAGATCGACTACTCAGATGAGGCGGTAGAATTCTTAGAAGCCATCGGCAACTATTTTGGCTTTCGAAAAAAGCTTCCTGACAACTATTCGATCATGACGGCTACCGACGCCTCACTCGCCACCCTTTTTGGGCGTGGCTCCGAGACGTTCACCGCCCGAGAAAAGAAGCTGCTGGCAATATACCTCGGCAGCTTTGAGGCCCAGTTTGTACCCCGCCGTAATATTTTGTACCTGAACCGTTTAAGTTTGAATCAACTATCCGGCTTGGCGGCGCGGTTATGGCATATGGAGCTTTCAGCGTTCTCCCGCGTGTTTCAAAACCCACGCGAAGATTTTTACGCCTTCATTTGGGTGGAAGCGCTGAGCTTCATGGGCTCAAAACTTCTTAATCACAAACGCAAGACTGACGGCCCCGCCGACTGGAAACGGCTCATCGCTTCCCAAAAAGGTGAGGGCATTCGCTCCGATAGGCGGCTGGTCGCCTCGTGGGCGCTCCATCATTTTAGTAATGAGCGCGGCCCCCACGCCGAGCCCTATCCGTTGAAAGTGCTAAAACATAAAACCTTTTCAGTGCGTCGGACGGTGCTTTCTTACCGCGTGGCCCGCGAGCTTGGTTCGCTTTTGGGGCTCGCCTTGTACCGTGGGCTAATGGAGGGGCAAGTGAGCAAAGCCGAAGTGAAGGTCCTGTTCTCAAATTCTTTGCATGGCGATTCCGCCTATCTTCTCTACCGTAAGTGGACGCGGAGGCTCGATCGCTTTGGTTTGCGGGCTTTCGATAAGCGCGATCATCTCTAGGGATCACTGATTTGTGCCGCCGTGTGTATTTCGATGTTCGTTTAGCGGCGATAACGTATCGTAAATGAAAACCTTCACGTGGATCTCGGTTCTAGTTTTAGCGCAATACTCACTGACTCTTTTCGCGGGAGGGGCGCTACACTCAGCGCGGCGCTACGCCAACGACACCGCCAAGCATGCCGAGTCTCAATATTGGGAACGAATAGCCTCAGACGCGCCTGCGGTTCGACGCGAAGGCTCTGCCTCAGCTTCGAAGAAGCCGTTTGCGGAGTTGAGCTTTGATAGCGTGGTTACTTCCCCGGACGTGACTGAGCTGTTTACTAATCTTCGCGATGAGCAGTTTTTGCTTGCTAAATCGAAGCCAGATTTTTTTCGACGGTTGAGTTGGCTGTACCCTCAAGATGGCTGTTGGATTCGGGCGGCCCTGATGAAACAGCTGTCGATCAAATGGAAGCAGGGGGCTCCCCATAAGCTCTTCATTTTTGGGAATTTGAAGGTAAACACCGCCAACGCTCCGGGGGGCTCGGTTTCATGGTGGTACCACGTGGTTCCCCTGGTCCGCGATGACGCTGGCCAACCCATGGTGCTGGATCCGGCGATAAACTCCGCCAAGCCCCTACCCATAAAAGAGTGGATTCTCACCCAGGTGCCTGAACTCGAAAAAGCTGAGTATAGCCTTTGCTCACCTGAAACCTACAACCCTTCTAGCCAATGTCTGGAGCCCGCCGCCAATGAGGATAAACTGGCCCCATCAGAAATTGAGACTTACCTAGAATCCGAGTGGCAGAATTTGACTGAGCTCGGGCGCGACCCCGAAAAAGAGCTGGGCGACTTGCCCCCTTGGGGAAATTGAGCGCAATCCGCCTTTCGCTACCGTAACCCATTCTTGACTAGCCTTGGCACCAGTGTTTCGATTGGCGCCTCATGAATTTAGAAGAAAAGTACTCGCTACTCGATGCGAGAAACCGTGAAGCAGAGCTTGGCGGCGGCGAGACCCGCATTAAACAACAGCACGAAAAGGGCAAGATGACCGCCCGTGAGCGGCTGCTCTTTCTTTTGGACGAAGGTAGCTTTGTCGAAATCGACAAATTCGTTACCCACCGTTGCCGTGACTTCGGCATGGAAGACAAAAAGATTTTAGGCGACGGCGTGATTACCGGCTACGGCACGATTTCTGGTCGACACGTTTACGTTTATGCCCAAGACTTTACGGTTTTCGGAGGCTCGCTATCGGGCGCTCAGGCGGCAAAGATTTGTAAGATTCTCGACATGGCGATCAAGAATGGTAAGCCGGTTATCGGAATCAACGATTCTGGCGGCGCCCGCATTCAAGAAGGCGTGGAATCGCTCGGGGGGTACGCCGAAATTTTTTACCGCAACACCATGGCCTCCGGGGTGGTGCCGCAAATTTCCTGCATCTTAGGCCCCTCCGCCGGCGGCGCAGTTTATAGTCCCGGACTCACCGACTTCATCTTCATGGTTAAGAACGCCAGCTATATGTTCTTGACCGGGCCCGACGTCATTAAAACGGTGACCCATGAAGAGGTGACGATGGAAGAGCTTGGTGGCGCCGCCACCCACAGCTCTAAGAGTGGCGTTTGCCATTTTGCCGGCGACGATGAAAAAAGCACGCTACTTCTGATTCGTGAGCTGCTCAGCTACCTACCGTCGAATAATCTAGATGAAGTTCCGGTTGTGCCAACGCACGACCCGGCTACGCGCTTGGAGCCGCGGTTGCGCAAACTGATTCCGGATAATTCGAAAGCTGCCTACGACATGAAGGAGCTAATTGAGACCGTTCTCGATGATGGCTACTTTCTCGAAGTGCAAAAAGATTTCGCCCAAAACATGGTGGTGGGCTACGGGCGTTTGAATGGGCGTAGCGTGGGCATTGTCGCCAACCAACCCAAAGTATTGGCCGGCTGTCTCGACATTAACTCATCGATTAAGGCCGCGCGCTTCATTCGCTTTTGTGATGCATTTAACATTCCGGTTATCTCTTTTGTCGACGTTCCTGGTTTTTTGCCGGGCACCGAACAGGAGTTTGGCGGAATTATTCGACACGGGGCAAAGTTACTTTACGCTTACGCGGAAGCGACCGTGCCCAAGATCGCGGTGATTACCCGTAAGGCTTACGGTGGTGCTTACTGCGTGATGTCTTCTAAGCACCTGCGTTCAGATATTAATTACGCCTATTCAAGTGCTGAAATTGCGGTGATGGGCCCGGATGGGGCAGTGGCGATTATTCACCGTTCTGAAATTCAGAACGCATCCGATCCGTCAGCGACCCGGACCAAACTAACCCAAGAGTATTCGGAGCAGACCGCCACTCCATTTAAGGCGGCTGAGCTTGGGTTTGTGGATGAAGTGATTTATCCCGAAGAGACTCGCGTTAAATTGATTCAGGCGCTCGAAATGCTGAAAAACAAACGCGATAAACTGCCGTCGAAAAAGCACGGAAACATTCCTCTTTAAAAAAGGGCGGAGAACACGTGAAGCCAAAAAGAATTCTGATCGCTAACCGTGGTGAAATTGCCCTTCGGGTGATTCGCGCTTGTCGCGAAATGGGGCATATCCCTTTGGCCATATATTCCAAAGCTGATCGTCGCTCGCTGCACGTGACCCGGGCCGATGCGGCCTACTGCGTTGGTGATGGCCCCTCGTTGAACAGCTATTTGGATATTAATTCAGTCATGCGTGCCGCCAAGGTGCTGAAAGCTGACCTAGTTCATCCCGGATACGGTTTTTTGTCGGAGAAAGCTGATTTTGCGCGTGCCGTTGAAGAGGCGGGAATGCTTTTTATTGGCCCCTCGGCCGACGTGATCAGCAAGATGGGTGACAAAGTGATGGCTCGCAAAACCATGTCAGCCGTGGGTGGCTTGCCATTGGTTCCCGGCACCGCCGATGGTCACACCGATGCAAACGTTGCTTTCGTTAAAGCCAAAGAGATTGGCTTTCCTTTAATGATAAAAGCGCTCGCCGGCGGCGGCGGACGCGGCATGCGTTTGGTGATGGAGGAAAGTGAATTTCTCAACTTGTTTAGCCGAGCTTACTCCGAAGCTTCAAAAGCATTTGGTGATGGCCGGCTGTATCTTGAGCGTTATGTTCAATCGCCACATCACATCGAAGTACAAGTGATTGCCGATAAACATGGCAACGTTTGCCATTTGCTCGAACGCGAATGTTCAGTGCAGCGCCGCCATCAAAAAGTAATTGAAGAGTGTCCCAGTCCGTTCGTCACCCCGGAAACGCGCGCTAAAATTTGCGAAGCGGCGGTGAAGGCCACGAAAGAGATCGGGTATGTGAATGCCGGTACCATCGAATTTTTGATGGACGACAAACAGACTTTTTACTTCATGGAAATGAACACCCGCCTTCAGGTGGAACATCCGGTAACGGAGTGGGTGACGGGAATTGATCTCGTAAAAGAACAGATTCGCGTGGCACTTGGTGAGAAACTTAGTTTTAAGCAGGAAGACATAAAAATCAGAGGGGCCGCATTAGAATTTCGTTTGAATGCCGAAGATCCCGAAAAGTTTTTGCCTCAGGCTGGCATGGTGCACACCGTGCAGTTGCCGCAAGGGATTGGCGTTCGGGTGGACTCTCATTTGTACCGCGGTTATGAAATCCCGGTTTTCTACGACTCGATGGTCGCTAAAATTAGTTGCTGGGGGCTTACTCGAACCGAAGCGATTAACCGTTCCAAAGCGGCGTTACGCGACACCATGATCACCGGGGTAAAGACCAATTTGCCCCTTCATCTGCAGATTCTGGACAATCCAAAGTTTGTTTCCGGCAATTACACCACGCGATTGATTGGTGAGGATTTTAATTACAAAGAAAAATTGCCGGACACCAAGTCAATGAACCGCGCCGTGATTGCCGCCGCGGTTTCTGCTTACCAGAGAGAATACAAAGGCCCAATCGGTATTGACGGGCCGTCGGCTTGGAAAGCGAAAGGGCGCTTGGAGGGGCTTCGGTAATGTTGTTCTTTGTAGAGCATCAAGGGAAAGAGTATCGCGTCCGAGTCGAATCTCGACGCGGTGAATACTACGTTACGTTTGGCGATGAGCCCGAAACATGCGTCGATTTGAACTTTTATGGGCATGATTGCTCATTTTTAGATCCGCATGAAGTTTTTGCCGCGAATATTGTGGGCAATAAGCAGGATTTCACCGCCTGGATTCCGGACGGGAATGTAAGCTTGAGGGTAGAGAGCGAATACCGCCGCATTGTTAGCGCTCTACGTGGCCAGCAGATGGCCAATGAGAATCTGGTCACCGCAAAAATGCCGGGTAAGATCGCTAAAATTCACGTAAAGGTGGGCGACCTCATTGAAACGGGGGCGCCGCTTATGGTGATGGAGGCGATGAAGATGGAAAACGAGATCCGTTCAGTGGGCGCGGGCCGCGTTCTTCAAGTCGCGGTGAAGGAAGGGCAGGCCGTTGAGTCAGGAGCTCTTTTAATTGAGATTGAGCCTGAGAAGGAATCTTAACTAATTCTAAGCTCGGAAATTTCCAGCGAAGCATAATTTCGTTTTGGGAAATTTCTTTTTCGGCGTCTTCGCAATTTACGTTCCAGACGGTTAGAGGCTTTCCTCCCTTTAGTACCCGCATGCTTATTAATCCGGCTTCGTGGGTAATCACTCGCTCAAAAGGTAGATGGGTGTATCGAGGCTCGTTGCAATGCGCGATCTTTAAGTAGGTGATTGGCAAGTTTAGTGAAGCATCGATCACTTCCATTAAAAATTGCTGGGGTGCTTTCCAATCCCACCAGTGTAGGTACGATAAATATCCCGCCGTGGGTATGGCTTGGATCACAAAAAGTATTGCAGCCATACGATATCTTTTGTCCACCAATAACGGGCGGCTTCTGGCCGCTAAGTAGTAAACAAAAAAGAACCCCGGAATGAGAGGCCACCCGACCGAGAAAAAAGGTTGGCTGAGGTAGGGCGCTAGCGAGACCGCGAAAAAGACAAAATACCCCGCGTCGTCCATTAGAAAGGTACGTAGTGGGCTTTTATTTACTTCGCTGTCGAAACCGCCGGTAACCAAAAGCAGAAAAGCGGGTATCCCCAAAATGCCGATAAAATAAAGAATGGGTCCACCCATGTGGAATACCGAAAGCCGCATTACGTAGTCGCTGTTAATCGGAAAAATAAATAAACGAATCGCAAGATAAACGGCTGAAAGTAATGCGTACGGTAAAATTAGAAATATTTTCTCCCTGAGGGGAAACCGAGTTAGCCGACGGTCATATAGAAAGGCCATTAGCAGCACGAGATGAAAAACGCTCGACTCTTTGAAGCCCAAAGCCAAAAAGAACGCGAGAATGCTGAGAATCGTGTATCTTTTTTCGTGCTCGGCCTTAAGTATTCCTTTTCGGCAGGCCATGGCTTTGAGAAACGCCCACCCATTGAGGGTAAGAAAAAAGAGTTGAGGACAGTTCATCAACCCTTCGCCGATCCAGGTTAGGCTGCCAAAGTGAATTAACGGCGCACACACGAACAGCGCCAAGAAGGTCATCCCCTTCTTTTCCGTCGAATGGAAAATTTTGAAACTGTCGTAAGCCAGTACCAGGGCTGCAACCGTAAATAGCAGGGTTCCCACTAGCCAAAGAAAATAGAATTCTCCGAACAGATTCCAGAACAGAAATCCGTTAAACTTAACGAGTGGCCTAAAAAACCAAACACGCTCTATATTGCCGTGCGTTAAGGTGGAGCTAAATAACTTACTCCAATCTGTATTTAACATGGCACCGTTTAACGCGATGAGCCAGTCATCGTGGCGGAAATAGGCGAACGGGAAGAGCGCGCCTAGGTACAAAAAGCAAAATGCGATTAAGTAGATGGCCATGGTGGTCGTCTCCACCATATCGGCTAATTCTGTAAATTCCGTAACATGGAAATCACCGCACAAAAGGGCAACGAGAGCGTTACTTCTAACCTGATTGCTTTATTAATAACAATTTTAACAGTTGCCCTCGCACTGCGGTTCTACGTTGCCGCCCAAACCGATAAGACAGGTTACTCGTGGCTATGGATGTTAAGCGCCATCCAGCTGCTACCATTTATTCTTGGCGTCATTTTGAAGTCTCAAAACTATCTTAACTTTATCCTTTTGAGCCATTTCATGGGCTTTTCTCTAGCAAAATTTAACCAGGATCAGAATTTGAGCAAATCCTTTGCGCTTTCCAAGTCCTGGATAATTGCTACTCAAGAACTTGCGATCTGCACAGCCATTCTGGCCGCGACCTATTATTTGGCGCGCTTCGTGGTGATTCCTCAAACCCTGCGCCGCCGTCCCTTTAATGACCTTACCCTTTCCGAAACACAGCTTAGAATTATCCTGCTTTACATTGTATTGATTCCTTTCCTAAGCGAAATTCTTCCTTACCAGTTGAGGATCATTCACTTTGCTATGTCTTCGGCCCAGATGCTGATGATCATCTGTGCTCAATCACCGGGGAATGAAAAGCTGCTTCTAATGGGCCGTATCGCCATTCCCACATTGGCATTTGTGTCTTTTCTTTTGTTCGGTTTTTTGTCTATGTTTGGGAGTTACGTTAGTTTTTTGCTCTTTTATTCCTTTATGACCAACAAGCGCAGTTATCTTCTGCCAATTTTGTGCCTAACACTTCTGCTTTCGGCGATTCAATCGGTAAAGAACGATTTTCGGCTCTACCTTAGTGCTAGCGGCTACGAAACTTCGCTTTTGGACCGCGCCTCGGTTCTTTGGACTTTATTGGAAAACCAATATTTCAATGGCGAAGCGAAGGAAGAAAGTGATGCGGTTCGTAAGGACGAAGAGTCGGAATCTGCACTAATGCGTGGGTTCTCTCGCGTGGGCGATGACTCCCTTGAGCGCGTTCTGGCGATGACTCCAAGTATAGTTCCCTTTTGGGAGGGCGAAACTTACCAGAGCATTCCCTACATGTTCATTCCCCGGTTTCTTTGGGCAGATAAGCCGGGCCGCCATTTTTGGAATAAATTTGGTAGGGCTTACCACATTTTGTCTGAGGATGACGTGCAAACATCGGTGGGCGTCGGTTTTCTTGCCGAGGCGTATATGAATTTTGGGTTCGCATGGATGTATTTGATTGCCGGCTTCATGGGCATTTTCTTGGTTTTATTGGAGCGGCTTTCGATGAGCTTGCTGAGAGATAAGTTCTATTTCCCTTACGTCGCGATAATGGGCCCCTTAATTGGACTGGGGGCGGACTTAGGATCTATTATCAACAGCACGGTAATTTTGACGGCCTGCTTTGTCTTGGCGCGCCCTTTTCTGCTGAGGCTGGCGCGACGCGACGATTACTCTTTCTAGTCATTTTTGGGAGACACCATGGGCCGGCCACATCCGCTTCGAAAAACTCAATCTGAAGGGGGAACTCATCAGGAAGCTCACGACCTAGCCATCGCCCCCGGACTTGCGCTTAAGACGCTTCGGCCTCACCAGTGGTCGAAGAATGTATTGCTGCTACTTCCCGCTTTACTGGGACATCAAATCTTCGAAATGGCGACAATGAAGGTTTGCCTTTACGCTTTTTTCTCTTTTTCATTTTGTGCTTCTTCGGTCTATCTCTTCAATGACCTCATCGATCTTGAACGTGATCGACGCCATCCCGAGAAGAAAAGCCGTCCCTTTGCATCGGGAAAGGTGCCGGTCTGGTTTGGCTATTTAGCGATTCCGCTATGTTTAGCGCTATCGTTCGTACTTTCTCTAAAGTTTCTTCCTACCAACTTCACTCTCTTTCTGTTGGGTTACTCATTTCTGACGTTGATCTACTCTTTGTTTTTGAACAAAGAACCGATTGTCGATGTGCTACTGCTCACTAGCTTTTACGTGATTCGGTTAATGGCGGGTGGTGCGGCGGCGGACGTAAGGCTATCGCCTTGGTTTATGGCGTTTTCCTTTTTCTTTTTCTTAGGATTAGCATTTTCCAAACGCTTTGTTGAGTTGGAACGTTGGTCGCGCGAAAAGAGTAAACTCACCAACCGGGCAGGATATGTTTTAGGCGACCGATGGATTTTGCAGGTGATGGGTGTGACCTCGGGTTTTTTGTCGATCTTAATTTTTTGCCTATACCTAAATAGTCCCGACGTGATCAAACTTTATACTCATCCCAATTGGCTGTGGGGCGTCTCCCCGTTGTTAACCTACTGGGTGAGCCACCTTTGGTTTCGCGCCCAGCGGGGCTTGGTGAATACCGACCCGGTGGTATTCGCCTTGCGCGATAGACATAGTTTAGCTACGGCTGCCGCGTTGGCGGTGTTGTTATGGATGTCACTCTAATCGGAAAAGTTTTCCTGACATGCCCAAGTTTTTCATCCGGGCTAAATGACGATCTAGCCCCCGTTCATGTACAAAGTAGAGACTGCAGAATTTATTAGGGTAAACAATGACTATCGGCGAATAGCCGAGGGCCAGAATCTTATCGAACCCGCCGTAAAGTGGATCTACCAATCCCCCCACTCGCCTTTCCCATCGACGAACCGCCTGACTTAGCGTCTTTTCATTCAGCTCTTCAAACATTAAATCTGGCATGATGTCTTTGATCACGAAATCAAAGGTAAAGAGGATAGTCGGTCGGTACTTCTCAATTAGCCCCGGCTGCGTACGGCGAAATATTCGGTAGGGTAGTTCGGCCCGCCCGTTCAGCTTTCGCCACAGGCTTGGCGGCGTTCTCAGGGGCTGATGCGCAATTTCTGGGTTGGCCACTCCAAGCATATCGAGCGCCTCGCGATCGGCGTAGTACATTACCGTGGAGAGCTCTGAGGAGGCCACGACATCGGTTTCCACGGTGGTAGCTTTAAGATGGCGGCCTAACTGTGAAAGGTAGTGAACTCGGGCGTGCCATTTGCCGATAGAAGGGTCGCGTGGGTTGGCTAAAATCCAACGCAGACCAAAGTTCATCTCATTCCATTTAGATAGGGAGTAGAGCGGCCAATAGACTGGAAAGGCAAAGGCAACGAGGGCCAAAAAGAGCAAAAGCCATTTGCCCCTGGCCAGGGTGATCTCTTCGCAGGCAAGCAGTACCGCTAGAAAAAAGCTCACCATCGTAAAAGGTAGCAAAAACCTGCCCCAGTAGCTGGGGAACCAATCGCCGCCAGTTAAGTAATAAGGCAAAACAAAAATTCCAAGAACTCCCAGCGCCGCTAACCAGGAGCGCATCTCCTTGTTTTTGTGGCGATGGAAGAGAGCTACAGAAAAAAGTGACGCCACCGTCATCGTGCTGACCAGATCAGAAACCAAACTGGTAAAGCCAATCCCCCAGAAGAAAGGGCTCCACAAGGTGGATTTGTAGAGCGCCGGGTTAGGAATCATCGTGCCAAAAGTGCGCAGCCGCCATAGGGAGAGCAAAATAAAAGGAGTTAATGCGAGTAGCAATCCCAAGACAAAACGTGGCCGGATTCGTTTTTCAAAATAGTAACAAAAGTACGCTGTCGCCAAGAACGTCCAATAAATTCCCTCGAAACGAATGAGAGGAACCACCGCCAGTAGAAAAAAGAAGGGCGGACTCGGGCGTCCCCTCTGTGCGAGTACTAAACTCCACAAAATGGCGGCCGCGTAGAAGGATGCCGAAAAGCCGCTCGACGCATTAAAGAGTAGGGGAGCGAAAAAGGAGAGCGCAATAGTCATTACCGGAATTAGGCTGGACCGTTGCATGTCACGCAACGCCTGGCGAAAGGCGGCAATGACCAAAAGCCCGCCAATCACGCTAAGAATAAATGCACCTTCAACCGAAGGAATGCCCAGACTGCGGCCTAACCCGACCAAAGCGTAGAAAAGAAAATCTACCGAACCTTCAATGGCTTGGCTGCGGTTGTAAGAGAAAAAATGGTGAGTCGCCAAGTTTTCGGCGTGTCGAAGGTTGGTGAAAAGCTCATCCCACGGCTGAAAAGTAAGCAGCGTCGAGCAGAGGTAGCCGGCAGTTGCCGAGGCTTGTGTGAGTCGAGGCCAGAGCGGGCGTGGGTCGGAAAAACTTTTTACGCAGGCCGCCACGGCCCCGAGAAAGGCTAAGAACACGGTTAGCTGCAGCGCGACGGGAAGCCCCCACAACAGAAAAATTCCGCCCAAAAAACTGTCGTACAGCCCTTCGATTTCGCGGGGGGCTTTGTAAAGATACGCGTTGGTAATCATGGGTATTTTCTACGCTGGCGCCAAGATCTAAACCTTTTCCTATTTTCGTCCGAAAAGAGGAAAAAGAAACCTGAATTGAAGGCAGGCACTAATGGCGCATATTGATCAATACTTACGGCATGGAATGGCGAATCGAGCTTCCGACTTTCATTTTTCGGCGGGCGAATCGGTGCGTTTTCGAATCGACGGCGACTTGGTGGTGATGGATCAGGCCCCCCTCAGTCACGATGATGTCGAGAAAATGTTCCTCGAGATTCTAACCGAGCCAGAAGTCGAAAAATTGCATGCCCATAAAGCCCTCGATAAAAGCTACGGCGTTGAAGGGCTGGCCAACTTTCGTATCAATATTTTTTACACGCGGCGTGGAATTGCTAGCGTGATTCGTTCGATTCCTTCGAAAATTCCAACCATGCAGCAGCTAGGACTTCCCGATGCCATTCAAGGGTTGACCGCTCTGGCCAAAGGCCTGGTCATTGTTACCGGCCCAACCGGCTCCGGAAAATCGACTACGCTTGCGGCAATGTTGAATCAGATCAACATGACCTATCCGTATCACATTCTGACCGTCGAAGATCCGGTCGAGTTTATTCACCCCAGCCAAAACTGTTTAATTAGCCAGCGCGAGATTGGCAGCACCTGTAATTCATTTGCCGATGCACTGAAATATGCACTTCGCGAAGATCCCGACGTCATTCTTGTCGGTGAGATGCGTGACCTCGAAACGATTGGCCTTGCGCTTACCGCTGCAGAAACGGGCCACTTGGTTTTCGGAACCCTCCATACTCGCGGCGCAGCTGCATCTGTTGATCGTATCATTGACTCCTTTCCTGCCAATCAGCAGGGCATGGTGCGAGCTATGCTCGCCGAATCTTTGATGGGGGTTATTAGTCAGGTCTTGTGCAAACGAAAAGACGGCAAAGGCCGCGCTGCCGCGTACGAAATCATGGTTTCGAACCACGCCATCTCAAATTTAATTCGCGAAGGTAAAACTTTCCAAATTCCGTCGGTTATTCAGACCGGTCGCCGCGAAGGCATGATCTTGATGTCCCAGCATTTAAAAGACCTCATCGCTTCGGGCACCATCACCGAAGAAGAGGCCGCACCTTATATGGATGAAGAGCCAAAGAAGGACGCCAAGGGGCATGGCCCGGCCAAACCGGCGGCGCCTCCGCCTCCGCCCCCAAAATTGGCGCCGCCGCCGACAATGGGTCGTTCTGCGGCAAATCCCCCGCCCGCCGCGGCCGCTGGCGGAGCCTTCACGCCAAAGCCTTTAGAATCCAAACCCGCCATGCCGCCTCCGCAACCGCGGCCAGCCGCTGCGATGCCGCCGGCCGCGCCGGGAGTCAAACCACCGATGCCAAAACCGCCGCCGATTTCTGGGGGAATTAAGTCAAGCATTTCTGGCGGGGCAATAAAATCCATGCCTCCACCGGTCGCGCCTCCGGCTGCGGTCGATGCAGATTCTTCAGGTGGCGAGTTGAGCCTCGATGCCGATATGGTTTTGTCGCTCGATGATGAGCTCAAGCAAATGTCGGAAGCGTCCGCTGTCCCACCAGCGGCTCCTCCCACTCCGCCCAAGCCGGGGACGAGTACGGTGACCGCTCCGAAGAAGGGGCTCATCAATCCATTTAAAAAGGCCGGTTGAAGAATACTTTAAAAACTAGCCCTCACTGCTATTAATGCGGTCGAATAGAATGGATTCGGGTGAAGAAAAAGGCCGATAAAAATCCGAGCGCTAAACACGCCACCCAGAGCGGTTTGGCGCCAAATGTTTCCAATACATAAGTGCCAACCAGCGGCGCCAAAATAAAGGCGACGCTAAAGCTCATCATGAACATGCCCATGTAGAAGCCACGCCGGTTGGTAGGCGAAATTTCAGACAGGTAAGCATTGAGCGAGGGGAACATGAACATTTCCCCGATGGTCCACAGGGCCACCGAAACTAAAATTCCCCAGCCGTTCGTTGTCATCGCCATCATTCCGAAACCCACCGCGAAAAAAGAGGCCCCTAGTGCCATGCCGCGTTTTAATGGCCAATGATTGGTCATTATGGTGAGCGGGATTTCGGTGAAAATAATCATCACCGTGTTCAGGGTGAAGCAGATGCCGTACCACGCCTCATCTAGCTTGAGGTCGCGCACCATGAAGATTGGCATTGTCGATTCGTGCTGAAAGAAGACGACGCACACCGGAAGCAGCGCGATTAATAAATAAAGTAGTCGAGGATCTTTGGCGGCTTCCAAAAAACCTTTCGCTTGATCTGCAGAAACTACGGGATGGCTCTGTGTTTTCATCTTTCGGGCTTGCGCTTTAAGCGAGGGTAAAAGAACCAAGGCCGCGGCAAAACAGGTTAGCCCATCGACCCAAAAGATCGAAGGGAACGAAATCTTTACCAGTACGGCTCCTAGCACCGGACCGACGCTCATGCCGAGGTTGATAGCCAAGCGAACGAGCGAATAGGCTGGTTTTCGATCGGTCCCTTCTGCGTATTCCGAAATGGCGGCCATGGCGGCTGGCCGGAAGCCCTCGCTGGTGATGGCGAGCAAAAACGAGCAGAGCAGCAGCATTTCGTAGGACTTTGCCAAGGGGAACAACAGCATGACCGTTCCCCCCGCCAGTAGGGATCCTATCATCATCCGCAAGGTGCCGAATTTGTCGCATAAAACGCCGGTAATGGGGCTCACGATCAGGGCGCCGATGCCATAAACCGCAACCAGAACCCCGGCTTGTTTCGCGCTGAAACCCAGGCTTTGGGTGAGGTAAAGCGCAAGAAAGGGCATTACCATTGTGCCGACGCGGTTTACGAACGCGGCGCCGGCCAGCACCCAAACCGGGGTCGGCAAGGCGAGTAGCGGTTTCCAAAATTTAGCGTAAAGGTTCATAGCCTTTGAGAATTTGCTCTCTCTCTCGATTTCCGTTAAACCCAAGCGAATGAACGACTTTCAGCCGCTAGTCATAGCTACTTCTAAGGATTTGGCCCAAGTTATCGATCACACGTTGCTTCGTCCAGAGGCTACTGAGGACGAACTCACCAAACTATGTGTCGAGGCTCGCGAATGCGGGTTTA
Organism: Pseudomonadota bacterium; assembly: GCA_043718025.1. GTDB lineage: Bacteria > Bdellovibrionota > FAC87 > UBA2466 > UBA2466 > JBGSST01. The sequence continues at coordinate 27,131 of JAYSWN010000169.1, read as the reverse complement.
AAACCGTATGCGTGCTGGCGAAGTGGTTGCCGTTAGCCGCGCAGTTATTGAAGGGCACGGGCACCGTTCCCATCACGGTAATTGCATTTCCTTCGGGAGAAGGCAGTGCCCAGGAAAAAGCTAATGAAACGTCCGCCGCCGTTTCTAACGGGGCAAAAGAGATCGACGTTGTTTTGAACCGTACTTGGTTGAAAGAAAAAACCTACAGCAAGACGCTCGAAGAACTGTCTGCCGTGGTGAAGGCAGCCAATGGTTTGCCGGTAAAAGTGATTCTAGAAACTAGCGAATTGACCGACGATGAAAAGAAAATTGCGTGCGTTTTGGCAAAAATTGCTGGCGTAAGTTTTGTAAAGACTTCAACCGGCTTTTCGAAGGGTGGGGCGACTGAAGCTGACGTAAGGTTAATGCGAGAGGTGGTAGGTCGAACACTAGGCGTTAAAGCTAGCGGTGGTATTCGTGATTATGAAACGGCGATGAAAATGATTCGTGCTGGAGCCACCCGCTTGGGCACTTCGGCATCGGTGGCGATCGTCGGCGGGGTAAAAGCAGACGCGGGTGGGTATTGAAATTCAAACGCATAGTTTGTTTGGTGGCCGATGGTTTTGGGGTGGGTGAAGCTCCTGACGCCGCCGCCTACGGTGATGTAGGTTCGAACACGCTGGGAAATTTGGCCAAACACTTGGGCGGCCTTAGGCTGCCTAATCTGCAAAAACTGGGATTGGGGAATTTAGGAAATTTTGAAGGCATTGCGAACGAGGCCTCACCAAAGGGTTTCGTTTGCCGTCTTGCGGAAAAAAGCCAAGGTAAAGACACGACGACTGGACATTGGGAGCTGGCTGGCCTGGTGACCGAAACCGCCTTTACGCTTTTTCCGAATGGATTTCCTGCGGCGCTGAATGAGGCGATTGCCGCCGAAGGCAAAGTGCCCGGTTGGCTAGGTAATAAAGCGGCCAGCGGCACGACGATTATTGAAGAGCTTGGCGAAGAGAGTGTTCGCACCGGAAAACCAATTCTCTATACCTCGGGCGACTCGGTTTACCAGATAGCGGCGCATGAGAAAGCGTTTGGCCTAGATCGCCTGCTTAAACTTTGCGAAATTGCTCGTAAGCACACTCTGCCGTATCACATTGGTCGAGTGATCGCGCGGCCATTCGAAAACGTCGACAAAACAAATACTAAAGTAAAATTTAGGCGCACCGAGCACCGCCGGGACTTTGCCGTCTCACCGCCGCCAAACTGCCTTGATGCGCTCGACGCCGCCGGGGTTAAAGTGGTGTCGGTAGGAAAGATTGAAGACATTTTTGATCACCGTGGCTTTGCGTCGACCAATCATACCGGCAACAACCGAGACTCGCTTGAAGCCACTTTAAAATATTTTGACGCCGCAAAAGATCCCACATTTATCTTCACCAACCTGGTGGACTTCGACATGTTGTGGGGCCACCGTCGCGACCCCGAAGGTTACGCGGGCTCTTTGGTGGAGCTGGACACTTTTCTGCCGCGTTTTTTAGCGAAAATGAATTCGGATGATTTGCTGATTTTAACTTCGGACCATGGGTGTGACCCTACTTACCGCGGTACCGATCACACTCGCGAGTTTGTTCCACTGGTGGCCTATTCTCCTGCGCTTAACGGCAAACACGCTAGTGATCGCTCAACTTTTGCCGATGTGGGGGCTGCTTTGCTGCAGGGGTTTGGCGTGACACCTCCGGCCGCCTTACCGAAGGCCAACAGTTTTTTTATGGATTGGCAGAAATCATGACGGTTGCCCCTTCTCTGTTCAGCGCAAAAAAATTCATCGCGGCCAAGCGTGATGGAAATGCACACGACGAAACAGAATTACGAACGTGGCTCAATTGCTATTTGCAGAACTCCGTACCGGATTACCAGATGGCCGCCTGGCTGATGGCGGTCTTTTTTAGGGGGATGACCGGCGACGAACTTTCGGTCTGGACCGACCTGATGACCAACTCGGGCGCTAAGCTTCCCCGGAAACTCGGCGATGGTTTTTTTGTGGATAAACACAGCACCGGCGGTGTCGGCGATAAGCCATCGTTACTGCTGGTACCCTTGGTTATTAGCGTGGCCAACCGTCTTTGGGGCAAGGGGCGTTTGCGAATTCCGATGATGTCGGGGCGCGGCCTAGGCCACAGCGGTGGTACCTTAGATAAATTGGATTCCATTCCTGGCTTTCGCTCAAAGTTGGTGCGCGATGAAGCGATGAAACTATTCGATGAAAATCACTATGTGATGATGGGACAGACCGAGGACTTGGCGCCGGCCGATCGCAGGTTATATTCGCTGCGCGACGTCACTGCCACGGTGGAAAGTTTGCCGCTCATCGTTTCTAGCATTCTCAGTAAAAAATTGGCCGAAAGTCTCGACGGCTTAGTTCTTGATGTGAAGTTTGGTCCGGGTGCTTTTATGGCGGATAAGAGTTCAGCCGAGCGTTTGGCCAAGCTGCTAGTCGAGGTGGCAGAGAAACGCGGCGTGCGCACGGTGGCTTGGCTGACTCGCATGGACGAGCCTTTGGGGTTTTCCATCGGCAATGCGCTTGAAATTCAAGAGTGCATTGATTTTCTTTCTGGCGTTACCCGGGAGCTCGGTCTTGAAGAGGTGACTTTAAATTTGGCGGCCACGATGCTCGAGATCTCCTCCAAGGGCGAGTTGAGTTTTTCCGCGGCGATGCGTGAATTACAGAAAGAGCTGATGACGGAGCGCCCTTTTGCGGTGTTCGAGCAAATGGTATGCGCCCAGGGCGGTTCGTTGAGCGCTTTTGAAGCAGAACGAGCGGCGGTGCCAAAGGCCTATCAAGTCTTAGAGTTTAGAGCGGCTAAAGGTGGTTGGTTGAAAGCGGTGGATGCCCGGGCCTTGGGTGAAATGGCTTTGGTTTTGGGGGCTGGCCGCGAGCAGCAGGACGCCACGATCGATGCCTGGGCCGGTATGCAACTGCTCAAAAAAGTGGGTGACAAGGTGACGGCCGGTGAGGTGCTATGTGACCTGTACTTCAAACGCTCAATCGATGTCGACGTGCTTAAACAAAGGCTTTCGGTGGCTTTCGTGGTGGGCGGATACGAAGTGAAGCCAGTCCCCTGGTGTGTGGAACGTTTAGGATGAGTGCTTACCTGCAAAAATTGAATGAAGCCAAAAATTTTTTGGCAAGCCGATTTCGCTGTCCGGACTATGCGATTGTTCTGGGGAGTGGTTTAGGCGGCGTGCTTGAGGATCTAGATAACGTGGAAGCGGAAATACCGTTTTCCGAAATCCCCCATTTAGCGAAATCAAATGTGGCGGGGCATAAAGCCCGTTTGCTGGTTGGTTCAATTGGGGGCGTGCGTATCGTTGGCGTGCAGGGCCGGTTGCATTTTTATGAAGGGCATCCGATGGAGCAGGTGGTGTTTTTGGTGCGGGCGTTGGCGCTTCAGGGCGTTGACACTTTTTTGCTCACCAATGCGGCGGGTGGATTGAATGACAATCTACGACCACGCGATTTGCTGCTGATCACCGATCATATCAATTTAATCCCCAACCCATTGATGGGTCCAAATGAAGCGGAGCTGGGCCCCCGTTTTCCGGACATGTCCGACACTTACGACGCGGGCCTTAGGGCGAAATTTTTGAATGCGGCCGTTAGCGCTAAGGTGGATTTAAAAGAAGGTGTTTACTTGGGAATCACCGGACCCACTTATGAAACTGCGGCCGAGGTTAGAATGTACCGCGGTTTTGGGGCAGATGTGGTGGGAATGTCCACCGTGCCCGAAGCCGTGGCCCTTAGGCACATGGGAAAAAATATAATTGGCCTTTCGTGTGTGACGAACCTTACTGCCGGCGTGGGACCTGCCGTGGCTGCAGAGGCGATGACTCACGATGAAGTGCTTAAAGGGGCGGGAGAAGTGAAAGATAAGATGATCGCGTTGCTTCGCGTAGCGTTACCGCTTTTGGGGGAATGACGATGCCAAAGGTGCTTCCCATTGAAGATCTACCGAAAAAAATTTTATGGTTGGTAAAGCGCGCGCAATTGGCCCGGAAAAAGGCTTACGCGCCCTATTCCAAATTTTTGGTCGGCTGTACCCTCCAGGACGATCTAAAAAAGATTCACACCGGATGCAACGTCGAAAATGTTTCGTTCTCGGCCACGGTGTGCGCCGAGCGCGTGGCGGTGGGCAAGATGGTTTCGCGCGGAGCGCGCAAGATCAAAAACATTGTCGTAATCACGTCGTCGGATGAACCGGTTTTTCCGTGCGGAGTCTGTTTGCAAGTGCTGCAAGAGTTTGGCAAGGCAGCCCAGGTGTATGCCGTGAACCGGCGGGCCACCGTATTTAGTACGGCCTCCCTAGCCGAGCTTTTCCCGTCCGCTTTTGACAAACAGCACCTGCCGAGCGTTTAGGCGTTGGGCAGGGCGATAAACCGTTTAAATCCATTGCGTTTTTGCGCCGGCGTCGCGATAATTACTTTGAGCTGCCCGGCTATTCTCCGGTTCACGAGCTTCCAAAAAAACCGTGGCAACTGCATCTGTGATCGTTTGTAAATTTAAGGAGCCTCCATGTCAGCATCTTTGGACGTGAAATCCCTCGTCGGTGGACTTCAAGATTTAGATAAATTTCGAAAGTTTACCTGGGAAGGCACCTTCCAGCAGTACATTGATATCGTGCGCGAAAAGCCGGACGTCACGCGAAATTCGTTTCAGCGGATGTACGACCTTATCGTGGGCTTCGGCAGCGAAGAGTACGTTGAGTTCAAAAAGAAAATTACCTCTTACCACTTTTTTAAAGATCCCATCGAAAATGGCCGCGACGCTGTTTTTGGCCTCGATGTGCATCTTCAGAAGCTGGTCAATGTTTTGAAATCTGCCGCGCAGGGTTATGGCACTGAACGCCGCGTAATTTTATTACACGGTCCGGTTGGATCTTCGAAGAGCACCATTGCCCGCCTGCTGAAAAAAGGGGTGGAGTACTATTCCCACACCGATGAAGGCGCGCTTTACACCTTTAAATGGGTGATTAAAGACGAAGCCTTGGCCACGCGAATTTTGGGCGGGGCTAGAGAGTTTCTTTCGCCCATGAACGAAGAGCCATTGAAACTCATTCCGATTGAGCACCGCAAGAAATTTGTGGAAGAGATTAACCGCGGCCGCAAAGAGGGGCATCGCGTTAATATCGAAGGCGACCTCTGTCCTCCTTCGCAATACATTTTTGATCAGCTGATGAACCATTATGATGGTGACTGGACTCAGGTGATCGACCACGTCTCTATTACTCGTTTGCTGCTTTCTGAAAAAGGGCGCATCGGGATCGGCACCTTTCAGCCCAAAGATGAGAAGAACCAAGATTCGACCGAGCTTACCGGTGACATCAATTACCGTAAGATCGCCGAGTATGGATCAGACTCTGACCCTCGCGCTTTTAACTTCGACGGCGAATTTAACATCGCTAACCGTGGCATGATTGAGTTCATCGAAGTGCTTAAGTTAGATGTCGCTTTCTTGTACGATCTTCTCGGTGCGTCACAAGAACACAAGGTGAAACCTAAGAAGTTCGCTCAGACTGATATCGATGAAGTCATCATTGGTCATACCAATGAACCTGAGTACCGTAAGCTGCAGAACAACGAATTTATGGAAGCGCTGCGCGATCGTACGGTGAAGATTGATATTCCATACATTACCAAGCTCAACGAAGAGGTTAAAGTTTACCGAAAAGACTTTAGCCCCCGCCGCATCCGCGCCAGCATTGCTCCGCACACGATCGAGATGGCCGCAATGTGGGCAGTATTGACCCGTCTTGAGCCACCCAAAAAAGCTAATCTTACGTTGTTGCAGAAGCTAAAACTCTATAACGGCAAGTCGTTGCCCGGTTTTACTGAAGACAACGTTCGCGAGCTGCGTAAAGAAGCGCTGCGTGAAGGAATGGAAGGCATTTCGCCTCGTTACATTCAGGACAAGCTTTCGAATGCGCTGGTGATGAATTCAAAAGACGGTCAGGTTGCTTCGATCAATCCTTTTATGGTGTTGAACGAGCTTGAGAGCGGTTTGAAACATCATTCTCTGATTTCGAACGAAGAGAAAAAGAAACATTACCGTGAGTTGCTGGCGGTAGTGAAACAAGAATATGAAGACATTGTAAAAAGCGAAGTGCAGCGCGCCATTTCCGCCGATGAAGAGGCCATGGCTCGTTTGTGCGGAAACTATATCGACAATGTTAAAGCCTACACTCAACGCGAACGGGTAAAAAATAAATTTACCGGTCAAGACGAAGAGCCTGACGAACGTTTGATGCGGTCAATCGAAGAAAAGATCGACATTCCGGATAGCCGCAAAGACGACTTTCGTCGGGAAGTAATGAACTACATCGGCGCGTTAGCTCTCGACGGCCGTCAGTTTGATTACAAGACGAACGAACGTTTGCACAAGGCGTTGGAATTGAAGCTATTCGAAGATCAGAAAGACACGATAAAGCTCACCAGCCTCGTTTCCAATGTGGTGGATAAAGCCACCCAGGAGAAAATCGACATCGTTAAATCGCGGTTGATCAAGAATTATGGCTACGATGAAGTGAGCGCGACCGACGTTCTCAACTTCGTGGCTTCAATCTTTGCTCGCGGCGACGTGAAGAGGAAATAAGTGCAGCCCCGATATTGCGGCGCGCGGCGGGTTTTTTCCGCCGTGGCGACGTCGCAGGCTGATGCAACCTTTGGCCGCCGGCTAAAATACCCCACGGCCAAAGATTGTCGCGCCTCTTCGAGGCTCGTAATGACAATTCACGACGGCTCGACGCTGATGAGGGTATTCAAATGAACGCAGGCATTAAACGAGATCATCTGCGCTTCAAGCAGATTGTTAAAGGCAAGATTAAGCAGAACCTGAAGAAGTACATCACTCAAGGGGAGCTAATCGGCCGGCAGGGCAAAGATCTGGTGAGCATTCCCGTGCCCCAGATCGATCTCCCCCGTTTCAAATTTGGCAAACGGCAGCAAGGCGGGGTGGGCCAAGGTGAAGGCGAGCCCGGTTCGCCCTTGGGGCAAGGTGAAGAAGACGGTCAAGCGGGGCAGGGCGAAGGCCAGCATACTCTTGAAGTTGATCTCTCCTTGCAAGAATTAGCCGACATGCTTGCTCAAGAGTTGGAGCTACCGCGCATTCAGCCAAAGGGCTCGGGCGTGGTGCAGACTGAAAAACACAAGTTCAGCGGAATCCGCAGCGTCGGCCCCAACAGCTTGCGTCATATCAAACGTACCTACAAAGAAGCGCTTAAACGGCAAATCATCGCCGGCAATTACAACCCCGCCGATCCTAAAATTATTCCGGTGAAAAAAGATTTTCGGTACCGGGCTTGGCGTAACGTCGTAAAGCCAGAGAATAACGCGGTTATCGTCTACATGATGGACGTTTCGGGTAGCATGGGCGACGAGCAAAAAGACATTGTTCGTACCGAGTCATTTTGGATCGATACCTGGCTGCGATCTCAGTACAAAGAGTTGCAAATTCGTTACATCATTCACGACGCATCGGCACGCGAGGTAGATCAGCACACTTTTTATCACACCCGCGAAAGCGGCGGCACCCTGATTAGTTCTGCCTACAAACTCTGCAACGATATTTTGAACCTGCAGTATCCGGTGCAGGAGTGGAATATATACGCCTTTCACTTTTCGGACGGTGACAACTGGTCGGGTGAGGACACCAAACTGTGCGTGGACATGCTGAAGAATGAACTGTTGCCCAAGTGTAATGCGTTTTGTTACGGGCAAGTTGAAAGTCGTTACGGTAGCGGCCAGTTTATCAAAGACATCGTCGAGAACTTTAAAGACGATGAGCGCATTATTACCTCCAAGATTGAGAGCAAAGAGGCGATTTACCGATCGCTCAAAGACTTTCTAGGAAAGGGAAAATGAGGCAGGTCTTAACTCCCGAACTTCTGCAGGCCCACAAGTATGTGAAAGAGCTCGCCAAGGGCTACGGACTCGACACCTTTGACGTGGTTTTCGAGCTGGTGGATTACGACGAGATTAACGAAATTGCCGCCTTGGGTGGCTTCCCCACCCGCTATCCGCATTGGCGTTTTGGCATGGAGTACGACTACCTAAACAAGGGGTATACCTGGGGCTTACAAAAAATTTATGAGCTCGTGATCAATACCGATCCTTGTTACGCCTATTTGCAAACCGGCAACGAGATTGTGGATCAAAAGCTGGTGATGGCGCACGTGTACGGTCACGGCGATTTTTTTAAGAATAATCTTTGGTTTTCTAAAACCAATCGCAAGATGTTGGATGAAATGGCGAACCACGCCACGAAAATTCGCTATTACCAAGACCGCTTTGGCGTAGATGTGGTCGAGAACTTTGTCGACGTATGCTGCTCAATCGACAACCTTATCGATTTTTATTCCCAGTTTGTTCAATCGAAAAAAAGCGTGGACCCCAATGCCGCGGTATCCGATCCCGGCGACGGCATTCATCGTTTTGCCAGCAAGGGGTACATGGAAAAGTACCTCAATCCCAAGTCGTATATTGACGAACAAGAAGAAAAAATCCGCGTCGATGCGGAAAAGGCTCGCAAGTTTCCGCCGCAACCCGAAAAAGACATTCTCAAGTTTCTGATCGACTACGCACCACTTGAAAACTGGCAGCGCGATATTCTTTCGATTATCCGTGAAGAGGCTTATTACTTTGCGCCGCAGGGTCAGACCAAGATTATGAATGAGGGTTGGGCCAGCTATTGGCATTCATTTTTAATGACCAACCACATTCTTAGAGATTCTGAAGTGATCGATTACGCAGATCATCACAGTGGAACGCTCGGATCGCGCCCCGGTCAGATCAATCCCTATAAATTGGGTATCGAGCTCTACCGCGACATCGAAGACCGCTGGAACCGAGGCAAGTTCGGACCTGAGTACGAAGCTTGCGACGATATCAATGAGAAAAAGAATTGGGATAAAAAATTAGGGTTGGGTCGCCAAAAGATTTTTGAAGTTCGCAAGGTGCACAACGATGTCACCTTTATCGATAGTTTCATGAATGAAGAGTTTTGCACGCAACAGAAACTGTTCACTTACGGTTTTAATCGCCGAACTGGCCAATACGAAATTGTGGATCGAGATTGGAAGAAGGTTAAAAACCAGCTGCTGTTTGCGCTTACCAACCATGGAAATCCGATTATCAAAGTCGAAGACGCTAACTTTGAAAATCGCGGTGAACTTTTGCTTACGCACCAACACGAAGGCATGGATCTCGAATATGAAAAAGCTGTCGAAACCCTCCGCAACATTCATACTATGTGGCGCCGGCCGGTAAATATTCTTACCCGCTACAACTCGCAGGCAAAAATTCTGGCGTTCGATGGAAAAGAAATTCACGAGAAAGACGCCTAACCCCTTACCACTTATGGGGATATTCCCTTTGACCATCCCGGTCGGGCACGAGATAACACTTCGGGTAACCGTCGGGAGGACGCGCAATGTCTACAGGCCAAGGGGATGAGCTTTTTGTTGATCTTGATCACCACCCCTTATACCGGAACGTGCTTTCCATTTTAGAGTCGGCGGCCGACGCAATTAAATTAGACGCCAATGTTTTCAATAGATTAGCTAAGCCGAGGCGCTGTCTCTACGTGTCTATTCCGGTGCGAATGGACGACGGCACCATTAAAACTTTTGATGGCTTTCGAGTGCATCACAATACGACACTGGGCCCCGGAAAAGGGGGAATCCGCTACCACCCCGAGGTCAATCTCGGAGAGACAGCGGCTCTTGCCACCCTGATGACGCTAAAAAATTCTCTAGTCAGGCTTCCGCTTGGAGGTGCCAAGGGTGGCATCCGTTGCGATCCCACCCAATTGTCGCGTCGGGAAAAGCAGAGTTTAACGCGCCGCTACACTTCTGAAATTCACATGTTTATTGGGCCCGACAAAGACATACCGGCTCCCGATGTTGGTACCGATGCGCAAACCATGGCGTGGGTGATGGACACGTACAGCTCGCAAGTTGGTTACGCCGTTCCGGGGGTGGTAACCGGCAAGCCGATCGAAATTGGCGGTTCGCTGGGCAGAGTGGATGCCACGGGCCGTGGCGTTGTTTATACGATTTTGGAAGCCGCCAAGCGTTTGGGCTACGAATTAAACGGCGAAACCAAAGTGGCGGTTCAAGGATTTGGTAACGTCGGTTTTCATTCGGCAAAAATTATTGGCAGCCTTGGCCCCAAGATTTGCGCGGTAAGTGACGTATCGGGCGGCGTTTATAACGACAAGGGGCTCGACATTAACGAGCTCCGTGATTGGATTGCGAAAAATCAGACACTGAAGGGTTTTCCTAAAGGGGAATTCGTCACCAACGAAGAGCTTTTGGAATTGCCGGTCGACATTTTAATTCCCGCGGCCTTGAGTAACCAGATTACCGAAAAAAATGCGGCGCGGATAAAGTGCAAGATTTTGGCCGAAGGTGCTAACGGCCCCACCACCATGGAAGCCAGCCAGATTTTGCACGACATGGGCGTTTTTATCATTCCCGACATCTTGGCCAATGCGGGCGGTGTGATCGTGTCCTACTTTGAGTGGGTTCAGGGCATGCAGAGCTTTTTCTGGAGTGAAAAAGACGTAAACAACAAGCTTTGGGAGATTATCTCGAATGCTTTCAACCGCGTTTACGAATTTCACAAGGCCAAGCAATTACCCATGCGGCAAGCCGCCTTTGCGGTGTCGGTAGAGCATCTATCGGCCGCGATGTTGTGGCGCGGATTTTTTCCGTAAATTGTTCCGCTTTACTTTGATCCTTTGGTCGACCGGTTGGAAATCAGCCCACTTTAAAGCGATTCAATACCAGGTCTTTCAAGCTGCGGGTCAGCAGTAACTTCGAGCTGCGCATGGTGGTTTTAGGGGCGATGCGGAATGCCCGCAGCATCCACTTTCCATTCTGCGTGGGATAGATCTCCTCTTCTCCTCGGCGCACGCCGGTCAATATCTCATTGGCCACCTTTTCCGGAGTCGAGAGGGCCCACTTAAGCCAGTCTGGAAATCCCATCTTTTGACCGCGCGAAATCATGGCGGTGTCGACAAAGCCAGGAGAGACCAAAATCATTTTTACCGGTGAGTCTTGCAGTCGCAACTCTTCGCGAACCGACCGAGTGAACCCCACCACCGCATGCTTCGTGGTGCAGTACGCCGCCATATACGGCGCCGCTAAATGGCCGGCGATGGAGGCAACGTTAACCAGGGTTCCCGACCCCTGACTTTCCATTATTTTTAAAGCCTCACGGCTGGCGTGAATCACCACTTCCATGTTTAGCGTGACGATCTTTGAAAACTCTTGCGGCGATTGCATGAGAAAGCTGCCGAGGCCCGGAGCTCCGGCATTATTGATCCACATATCGAGCGTGCCCGACTCTTTGCGAATTCGTTGCATTAAGGCGGTAACGCTTTCGTTATCTGTGACGTCAAGCTTTTCAGGATGCAGCGTGAAACTATATTTTTTTGTGTCGGCGGCAAGCTGGGCTAAGGCTTTTTCGTCGCGATCGAGTGCCCAAAGAATGGCGCCCTCTTTAGCTAGACGCAGGCTCAAACAGCGGCCAATGCCGTTGGCGGCGCCGGTAATCGCCACCACTTTGTCGAAATAAAAACCTTTTTTCACGAAAGCACTCCTTCCGCGTCGAGCCAGCGGGCTTTGCCGTTTTCCACAACGAGAATCTCCTCAAATTTTGCCCCGAATCCTTTGCCGCCGATGTGCGGCTCTACCGCCCAGATACCGGTCATGTCTCCCTGAAAGTTAGGACCAAGCAACTGTCCGAATAACCCGCGCGAAGTGAATGACCAGAATGATTGCCAGCCAAAATTTAAGTAGGAGAGGGGGAGCGGCAGTTCGCTCTCGCGGTGTAAGCGGTGACCCAAGACCGCGAAAGGGTATTGTTGGTGAATGTTGTCGTAACCCGCCTGTCTTATTTTGGCATCGAGCTCTTTCCATAGCTCGTCGCCCGCCATGCCGCCGTCTACCATCTCGGGAATCTGCTGCCGAATTTTTTTCAAGAACTGTTCGGCCCGTTTCCACTCTTCGTTTGGCCCCAGACTAGAAGTGTAGCCGATGTCGCAAGCGTAGCTCTTGTAAATTGGCGCCACATCGAGAATAAAAACTTCATTCTCGCCTAGGGTACGGTTGGTGGGCGAATATTGTGCGTAGTTTACTATGCCGTCGAACCGCGTGCGCTCTCCAAACCAAGCGAACGAGCGGTGAAAAAAGCCCTTCACCCCGCTATCGCTCAGGTACGTGTTTACTAACGTGGCGGCATGTTTTTCGGTCCACCCCGGTTTTAGCAGTGAAGCCACGTGCCGAACCGCTTCGCGAGCCAGGCGCTGGCAAGCCAAGAAACCCTCTAGATCCTCACGCGGCGGAACTTTATTAGCCGCCGGGGAGGTGAGGTTTAGCAACGGCAATGAGGGGATTTTAGAAAGCTTTCGAAACCACGCGCTGGTCATGAACTCTCGTCCTTACTTTTTTGGCAGTGAAGATTTTATGAAACCGTGGATGAAGTGATTGACTTCATCCGCCTTTTCTCGGTGCAGCCAGTGGTTGCCCTGAAGAATCCGCACCTGAGAATCATGACCCAAAGCCCGAGCTTCGTCCATCGTCGGACACATGAGAAAAGGGTCTTTATTGCCGAACAGCATTAAAAGCGGGCGGTCGATACGCTCGCTCACCGGATTCGAAGACTCCCACATTTCCCAAAAATATTCGCGGTACTGTTTAAGCGGCGCTAGTAGCTGTTGTGGTGAGCGAAGCCCTTCTTCGGCGAGCTCGTGCGGCAATCCACCGTACTTCTCGGCGTGACGTAGAAGCCATTGCGGAGCGAGGCGCACCATCATTTCGGACAGGCCGGGTAAAAGAATCGGATAGATGTACCAAGACTTCAAAAGCTGGGCGGGCTGACTTAAACGGCCTCGCATTTGTGAAAGTGAAATTCCGTTGATTAAAATCAACCCGGCAAGCTGTTCTCCTAATAGCCGCGCGAAGCGGGCGGCAAGCGGAGCACCCAGATCGTGGCCGATGCAAAAGACATTTCTAATTCCTTGGGGGTTCTTATCTTTTGCCAATGCCAAAAGATCCATCACCAGCGAATCACGACGGTGCGAAGAGTGGCTGGCTTTAGCTCCCGCTTCACCAACTCCGCGATTAAACGGCGTAAGGCAGAAATATTCTTTAGAAAAGTATTCGACCTGCCGGTCCCACGTACTGGGCGAATCCGGATAGCCGTGCAGGAAGAAGAGCAGATCTCCGTTGGGATTGCCATACTCTTTCCATTGTAACTCGCTGTGACCAAAATCTTTATAGAGACTGGCGACGCTCATCGTGCCTTTCCGACGAGAATTCCCGGCCGGGGAGTTGGTAGAGGAAAATGTGGTACGTGGTGTTCGCTAGCCGCCAGCATGGTGTGACGATGAAAATTAAGATTGAGAACGGTGCTGATGTAGGGCGCTTGGACCACCAAATTCCACAGAATCTTCGGCAAGTGCTGTTTGCGCAGCAACGGGAGACAAGTTGCCAGCTCTTTGAAGAAAGGATGAGCGTCCTTCAGCTTGTCGACTTCATAAATTTTTGAAAGCTCCGAGAGCACCCACGATGAGGACAAAGTCTGCGCCAGTAGCAAGGAGCCTTTTCGGCGCAGAAAACCTCGCCAGCCGTGTCGGCCGTTGCCGATGAGCTCTAACATCAAGAAAGCGTAATTGCGGTGACGTGATTCGTCTTCGAGATGCTTGCGATGAATGGCGAAGTAAAGTGGATCTAGATCGGCCTCGAATTTATGAATCATACGGTAGATCTCGATTGAGACCTCTTCGACCGAAGCCACCACCCACCAAAAGGCATCGCCACCTTTTTTCGCATCGGAAATCACCGCACGTTGAAAGTAGCTGCCGAATGCCTTCGGCATTAGACGATCCATGTCCTCTTCGGCGATTCCAAATTGCTGACAGAAGATCTGATTGTAGCGGTTGAACGCCAGCGAGTGCTTTTGCTCCTCCTGAAAAAAAAGTTCGCCCAGCTCCTGCATTTCTGGATTCACCGGATTTCGGCGCAGCACCTGGTTCCAGGCGGCGTCTTTGAGTTTGTGGATCACACCTTCCATCTCGGCGATGGTGGCGTTGATCAAAAGCCCAACGTACTGCGATAGCACCTTTTTCTGGGCAAGCGTTGCGCCCGGAAAAACAATATTGTTGTCGTCGAGGGGCAGACAAAATTTAGACGCGTCGACGCCTATCTTCCATGGAATGTCTCGTTCAAGGTCCCACGTTCGTTCTTTTTGCCACTGCACCTGCTGGCGCAATTCGGCCGCATTCAAGGGATCTGTTCGCATAGCGTCGTCTCCCGGGGTACCCCTTAAGTCTAAGGGACTACCCTGTTTCCAGCAAGGCCGTGCGGCGTAAGTAATAGAAATCGTTAGAACATAGCGTTAATCGGGGTACAATGCGGCTTAACTTTATGACGAGATAGGGGCGTAAGATGAGACTTTCGGTGGCGATCTTTGCGGCTTTGGCGGCACTGTTTTTGGGCGGACTTGGCTTGGCGGAAAGCGAGATTCAGGTCAATGGGCCAAAAGACAAAACTCAAACCCTTACGTTGGACGGGCTCAAAGCGATTCGCGGGGCTGAAAGTATTACCGTGTGGGAGCCGCATGAAAAAAAAGAGGTCACTTACGTAGGTTTTCGTGCCGCCCCGCTCTTTGACGCCCTTACTAATAAAGAGTGGCGGAAAATAGAAGACGTAGTTTTCACCTGCGTAGATGGCTACCAAGCGGTAGTGCCCTCTGAGCGCTTTTCTAAAGGTGAGGCGTTTTTGGTTTTTCAACGAACCGATAAAATAGATTTCACTTTGACCAACACTTTGCAAGGAAATGAAACGGTGGTTTTAGCTCCCTTTTACCTGGTCTGGAATAACCTTAATGATGAAGCGCAAAAAGGCGAAGGGGCAAAAGGCTGGCCCTATCAAGTAAAGGCCATCTCATTTTTGAATGCGGAAGAACGTTTTCCCAAGATCGTTCCCGCTAAAAACTCACCTCCCCCGGTAAAAAGAGGGTTTGTGGCCTTTCAAAAAAATTGCTTCACCTGCCACGCCATTAATGGGGACGGCGGAAATAAATCCATAGATCTCATCCAGCCATTTAGTCCGGTGGAGTATTGGAAAGAGTCGTGGCTAAAACGCTGGATCATCAATCCCGCCGAGTTGCGTCCGCTAACCACGATGCCGGCACTTCCCGCTCAAGGTAGAGAGGGCGAAAAGATGGCCGCTGACATCATCGCCTATTTGAAAGCTATGGTGCGGGCTCGCCGATCGGTAAAATAGTGGGTATTCTTAATTTGCATTCGCAAAAGGCGAGGGGGAGCAATGAAGATACTTTTTTTCTTTGTCGTCCTGTGTCAGGCAACGGTCGCGCAGGCGCGATCGACGACACTTGAGGCCTACGGTGATTCACTCACCGCCGGCTTTTTAAGTGACGAGAGAAACTTGACCAATCCCCCGCCGTTGAAAGAGATCAGCACCACCCTCTCAGATTTAGCGATGTATATTTTTACCGGCGAGAGTTCATTTAAAGAGCCCTATGAGTATCGCAACAATGCTTGGCCGGCGAAATTAGCCGACAAAATTCAGACCCACTACGGATATAGCGTGGAGGCCCGAAACTACGGAGTAGTCGGTGCGTTGACTCGCGATCTGCCTAAACAGCTGGCGGAGCTACCGTTTGGTACCACCCGCCGGGCGATGGCCTTTGTTTTTATCGGCCACAATGATCTAGACGACCTTTCCGTGGCGAATGCGGATGCGCTGGCCGAGAAACATCGAAAAGATTTGAGCGAATTTTTTGCCGCCTGGGACCGAAAACACTACGAATCAACGATGCACGTGATTCCAGTGGGCCACGTTTACAAGGTTTACCAAAATCTAAAGGGCTACACTTGGTTTAAGAACCCGCCCGTAACCTACCGGTGCGAAGATTCGTGGCAAAAGTTTTTCCCCTACGCTGGTTTTTATTACAAAAAGATGCAGGAAGGGAAGTTAGAAGAATTTTTGGTTCCTCGGGTGCAAGGCTTGCAGCGTGAACAGAGGGAGGCGGCTCGAGAGTGGAATGCCACTAGCCAAAGAAATAACTATTATTACAACGAGCCCAAAATTCCATTTGCCTATATACCGGAAAACTTTGCTATCGACTGTTTTCATCTTTCCGGCAAGGGTGAGCAGTTTATTGCCGACACCATCTTTGAGACCTTGAATAACGCGCCTTTTTATTGATCACTTTTTACGGTTGCCAGGATAGGGGATTACATTTTCCCAGCGACTGCCGTCGGTTACCATTTCGCGAATCCAATCGCGCAAACTAACGTTCTCAGAAATCTGTTTTTCCATCGAAAAAAATAAGTGGACGTGCTGAAGGTTATCGAAGAAAAAAACCTTCTGGAAGGGAGTGGCTTCCCCAATGTGAGTTTTGGCGGCCTCAACCGAGGTGTCGCGCACGACATTGCCCGGCACCTTAGCCCCTAGTGCCGAGGCGAACATCATCATCACCAGATCACCATACGACTGAACGTATCCGAATTTGATTTCGGGAAAAGCGTCGCGGTTGAAATCCAAAACGTCACCAAATGTTTTAATGCGCCGATCGATTGCGGTCGGAAAATTGTCTTCGGCGCCCCAAGATTGAATTGCCGATTCGTAACCATTGCCGGTTAAGAACTGGGGAAGAAAAGGCAGGCCGGCGTCATTGAGCACATATTTTTTTGCGTCGGGGAAAAGCGAGGCAAAGTGGCGCATATGGAAAGCCACGCCTAGCCCTCCTCCGCTGGTTCCCATGAGCACCGCTTTTTCTGGCGAAGGAAACAGCTCTTTAATTTTGGCAAAGACCAGCCGTAGGTTTGTATAGCCATGATGGCGAAGCAAAACCGTTTTTCCCTTGATCTGGTAGGTGGCCGTTCTCGATCCAATGTGGGCATCGCCGGTGCAGTAGGGAATGCTGACGATGTTGTATTGGCTAGCGAAGGGGTTACGCACATCGTGCGAATTCCACAAACCTTCGCCATTGGTCCAGTCGCCTCTGAATTTTATTGGGCGCGTGAGATTACGCACGAAGAGTGGATTCGCACACGACTCTGAACTCCAACAGGCCCCGCCGCCATCCACATAAATGGCCAGGTTTTTGGCCTTGTCGCGCAGGGTAACCGAGTAGAACGCCGGAGTGCCGTCGGCGCAGACCATACCGGGCAGCTCGCGCACGCAAGCTTTTCCAATTTCACATCCGTGTAAATCGTTTTTTGGCTCAGGGGATCGCTCCCCCATGGCAAAAATGGTTTGGGTCGCGATTGAGAGCAGAGCAACGAGGATTAGGTGCTTCATATCGCGATTATGGGGGGGAAGATTCGGCGTGGTCAACGTCGACAAAATCAATGTCGTTGACGCTATGCGTTCGTTGAAGAATGCCGATCCGCTCTCCGAGTCGCGATGACCGACGGGGTGGCGGCCTATCCTATAATGAGGTTAATTGCCGTACAGCCCCTGAATCTCTTGCAGCCGCCGTTCGGTTAGGGCTTTGTACAGGGCAACCTGACTAGCTTGCATCCCCGTTACTTTTTTCCACATCAACTGATCACGTTCATTCAGAGCCAATTTAAACTCAGGTTGATTCCATTCGCGGCTACGCAGTCGTTTGGCCTCGTGTACCCTTATGGCTTCGTCCATGGCGTAACGGGCAAAGGCCAGTTCACCACGTGAAAAATAAAAAGTCGCCGCAGCTTCCAGATTACCGATCTCATCACCTTCAGGGGGCATGTTTAAAGCCTTTGGGTTGACTAAAAAGCGGAAGATTTCGATAAGGGCCGTGTTGCGGGTTAAGTCGCGTTCAAACAAAACGAAGTGGCCGGCGCCCGCAATCGAAAACGGAGATACCGTTCGGGCTTGGCCGCCAAACTGCATTCCCACGCGGGGCACTACGAGTCTGTCGGCTTCAGGAATTAACAGCAGAGAATGGGTCGTTAGCTGGTCAATGTCATTTAGCGCTCGGTTTCCCGCCTTTACCACCTCAGCTACCCAACCGTTGCTTGGACCGCTGCGGGCAATAGTGATGTCGGCCAGCCGTTCTTTCGCGGGCAAATTGAATCGGCCATTGCGGGTGGCCGCTTTTTTCGCCTCATCAGAGAAATTGATTTCACGCACCCCCATCGCGAAATTCGAATAACCGTTGGTTAGCGCGCGCAGTCGCGACACCAAGCCAAAAGCGAATCGCGGCAGTCGATCGGGGAAAATACGTAGCGGCGGAGCCACCGCTACCAAATGGGGAATGAGCAAGGGGCTTCTCTGGGCCAAGCGAATTGCGGTAAGCGCCCCATTTGAATTTCCTAACGTGGTGACGTCGCCTTTGGTGTGGGGCAACACGATCGTTTCCAAAAATATTTTTAGGTCGTCGACGTAATCAGAGTGATCGCGCACGTGAACCACCTGCTGGCTACGGCCTAAATTTCCCGACCAGCCTTGGCCGCGCGGATCGAAGATAAAAACCGTGTAGCCCTCTTCGGTGAGCGTGTAGATAAGCTCTTTGTAGTAAGTCATCGACTCGGCCATGCCCGGGACCAAAACTACCGTGGCACGTTCAAAGGGAGAAGGGATGCGGCGATAAGACAGGCCATGCAAATCGTGGCCAAAAAATACGCCCTGCTCGCCCTCTTGGTAACGGCCATTTACATCGGTGGAGTAACGTTTTTTTAATTCCCGTTCGGCCACAATGCTGCGCGGAATGGCGGCGGCCGTGCTGGTGAATTCGGCGGTCTGCCAAAAGGCCTGAGCGTAGCCTGCCGTCAGATTGGCGCACGAGATGGTGGCTTGCCCTTGCCGCGAAAAAACGCAGGCCAGCGTGAAGGCAATAAGGTGAAAGACAAATCGAAACAATTCTATTCCCCTAGTCGATCGTGTTGATGGGGGCCCCGTCTCCTTCAAACCCGCTTTGCCGTAGCCCTTCGTAAAGCACTATGGCGGCCGCCTGCGAAAGGTTTAAACTTCTCACCAGGTGCGTGCGCATCGGAATCTGAAAGAAGCGTTCTTTGTATTCTTGATGCAGGGCATCAGGCAATCCCGTAGTTTCGCTGCCAAAAATTAGGAAAGCCCCGGGGGGGAGGGTCTGGTTGAAGTACGATTTGCCCGAAAACTTGCTAAAGAAAAAAAACGGCCCCGAAGGGTGTTTTTGCAGAAAAGCGGGCCACGAGGCGTGCTCCGAAATCGCCACGTGGTCCCAATAGTCAAGTCCAGCACGCCTCACGGAGGCTTCATCGGTGCGAAAGCCCAGCGGGTGAATCAGGTGCAATTTGGCGCCAGTGCAGGCGCACAGTCTGGCAATTGAGCCGGTGTTTTGTGGGATTACCGGTTGATGCAGAACTATGTGGAAGGTCGTGTCAGGCATTCAGCGACGCTTTTTACCACAACTTCAAATTCGCGCGCCGTTAATTCAGGGAACAGGGGCAGGCTCAAAACCTCGTCGGCCCACTTGCGGGCTTCGGTCCATTCGCCCTTGGCTTTATTCGAATACGCTGGCTGATCGGGAATGGCTTTGGGGTAATAGACGGCGCAGGCAATGCCTTTACTGCGCAGCCGTTCGAGCACCATGGCCCGTTGCCGGAATCGCGGGGAGTAGAGTGCCCACACATGTTTTTGTGCGTCCTCTTCTTTTACGTAGGGAAGGGTAATGCCACCGGCGGCTTCGTACGCACCCAAATGGCGGGAGTACCAAGCGGCGACGGTACGGCGTTGCGCCAACCACAGTTCGAGCTTGGGCAACTTCACATTAAGGATGGCCGCTTGAATCGCATCGAGGCGACCGGTGGTACCGGGCCTAAGGTAATGATCGCGAATCATTCCCCCGTGGCGGCTCATTTCGCGCACCCGGTTGGCCAGTTCGCCATGGTCGCTAAATACCGCCCCGCCATCGCCGATGCCACCGAGATTTTTAGTGGGATAAAAGCTGGTGGTGTAAAGGTGGGCCCCTTGTTTGGGCACGCCAATCGACTGCGCGCCATCTTCAATCAAATAAACTCCGTGCGCGTCGGCAAGTTTGCGAAGTTCGGCGATAGGGGCCTGGCGTCCGAAAAGGTCGACGGCAATAATGGCTTTGGTCTTGGGGGTAAGCACCCGGTAAACCGATTCGGCGGTGACACACGCGGTGTCGGGTGAAACGTCGGCGAAGACCGGTTTGGCGCCTACCCAGGGGATGACGTTGGCACTCGCTACGAACGAAAAGGCCGGGGTGATCACCTCATCTTCGGCGCTAACCCCCACCGCTTTGAGGGACAGGATGAGCGCTTCAGTTCCGCTGGCGCAGCCGACGACGTGATCGTAGCCCAGCATGCGGCCCAACGATTTTTCTAGGGCCTCGACCTCGGGCCCCAGAATGTACTCTCCGGAGGTCAAAACCGAGTGGATTTTGTCTTTTAGTTCCGCCATTAAAGCTTCATTTTGTCGTTTCGGTGCAAAGAGCGGAACTTTGATCATGAATCCCTCGGGTTGGTGAAAAGGGTACCAACGAGGTTTGCCTCCGCCAAGGTGGGAAAATGGTTGTGCCCACCGCCAATCGTGCCTAAACTGCGCGGCATGCCAACCCAGCCTAGGTCTATTCACATTAAGACTTTTGGATGTCAGATGAACGTCTATGACTCCAACCGCATGCAGTCTCTGCTGGAACAGCAAGGGTTTACGGTGGAGCCCGAACTTCGGCGCGCCGATGTGATCTTGATCAACACATGCAGCATCCGCGACAAAGCTGAACACAAAGTGTTGAGCTTGCTTGGCCAGCTTAGGCCCCTAAAAGAAGAGTTTCCCAATCGAGTGCTGGGCATTACCGGTTGCGTGGGGCAGCGCATGGGCCGCAATTTATTGCAGCGCGTACCGCATCTGGATTTAGTGTTGGGCCCCGATCAAGTGGATCAAATTGGTGAGTTGGTGAATCAAGCGTTGCTTAAGGGCAAACGCAGCGTGGCTTCGAAGTTAGATGAGTCGGGCCGCAGCTACACCCAGCCCGCGGTCATTCACCGCGCCAAGCCCGCCGAGTTTTTAACGATTATGAAAGGGTGCGACCACTTTTGCACTTACTGCATTGTGCCGTTTGTTCGGGGGCGAGAAAAAAGTCGTACGATTGCTGAAATTGTAGATGATGTGCGCCGGTTGGTGGAGAGGGGAACCAAAGAGGTCACTTTTCTTGGGCAGAACATTAATACGTACGGAAAAGGTACCCCCGAAAATTTAGCCAAGTTAATTGAAGAGGCGCACGCCGTGGAAGGGCTCGAGCGAATTCGTTACGTGACTTCGCACCCGCGTGATTTGGGCATGGACCTGATTGCCCAGTTTGGGAAACTGCCAAAGTTGCTGCCGGCGTTGCACCTGCCGTTTCAGAGCGGCAACAATGCCGTATTGAAACGCATGTCGCGTTTGTACACCAAAGAAGAGTATCTGGTTAAAGTGGCGGCGCTTCGCGAGGCGTGTCCCGAAATTGCACTTTCTACGGATGCGATCGTTGGCTTTCCGGGTGAAACCGAAGCTGAGTTTGAAGAGACTCTGGAACTGATTGAGGATGTGAAATTCTCGGGAACTTTTCTGTTTAAGTACTCACCACGCCCCGGAACTAAGGCCTTTGCTTTAGGTGACGACGTCCCCGAATTGGTCAAAGAAGAGCGGCTTAAAAAATTGCAAGACAGCGCTTTTGAATACATCGAAGAAGAGAACGTGGCGCAGGTGGGTAAAGTACAAAAAGTGCTTATCGAATCGATGGATAAAAAAGGGCTGTGCTACACCGGCCGAAGTCCCCATAATAAATTGGTTCACGTTGAAAACGCCGGTCACGCCACGTTAGGTAAAGTGATCGACGTTGAAATTACCGCCGGAAACGTTTCGGCGTTGCGAGGTTTTTATGTCGGAGCCCCGAGAGTTATCAACCCAATTGTCGCCCGAAGAATTGGCGAGACTGCAATCCAAATACCCGCATCGGTTTAAAAAACCGCAGCTACACCCTTCGGTTATGGTGGCCGATGGCGTGCGTATCTATGGCGATGTGACGATCGGCAAAGAATCTAACGTTTGGTTTAACGCGGTGATGAGGGGCGACGTAAATTTCATTCGCATTGGCGAGCGCACTAACATTCAAGAGTTGTCGTTGATTCACGTCACCTACGAGGGCAACCCGGCAATTATTGGTAGCAATGTGACCGTAGGCCACTCGGTCATTCTTCACGCGTGCACGGTGGGAGACTTTTCGTTGATTGGCATGGGCAGTACAATTTTGGACGGCGCCGAAATTGGTGATTTCGTTTTGCTTGGCGCCGGCAGTCTCGTGACCGGAAATAACAAAATCCCCTCTGGCATGAAAGCGTTTGGCCGCCCGGCCAAAGTGGTGGGGCCGATCAGCGAAGAAGAGAGAGCCTATTTGAAATGGAGCGCCGATCACTACGTTGATTTAGCGCGCACCTACCGCCTCGGTTAGACGGTTTAGAAATAAACCCGCCGATTGTGATACCCTTTTTCACATATGGCCAAACCCATTCTTCGTATCGAAAATCTCGGGATGTGTTTTGGCGACAAGTTAATCTTTCGCGGCATCTCTCTGGAAGCCCGCGTTGGCGAGTCGGTGGCTTTGCGTGGCCCCAATGGCTCGGGCAAAACCACTATGCTGCGCTGTTTAACCACCCTGACGCTGCCGTCCGAAGGTGACGCTTGGATTGGCGATCGATCGGTTAAGCGCGATTTGCGGGCGGTGAAAGAGCTGATCGGCTGGGTGCCGGCCATGGACGGCGGTTTTTTTCCCCGTCTCAATGGGGAAGAGAATCTCGGCTTTTTTGGAGCATTAAGAAAATTTAGTGCAAAAGAGGTCCGCCGTAAGATTGCCCCGTGGCTTAGTTTTGAACCAGTGCGGTTGGCGATGGCGACGCCTTACTACCTATGCTCATCAGGGATGAAGCAGTCGCTTCATTTGGTCAGGGCGTTACTGAGTGAACCCCAGGTTCTTTTCTTGGATGAACCCACCCGAAGTCTGGATACAGAAACCGCCGCGGCTTTGCGCCGAATGCTTAAAGAAACCTCAGAGTCACGATTGGTTTTTTTCTCGACCCACTCGCCCGAAACCTTTCCGGCGAGCCACGAAATTGTTTTAGGCCGGGGAAATGCCGCGTGAAAAACGCTTTTCTTTACTTGGTACGCAAAGAGTTTCGTGACCAGTGTCCCACCTTATTCGGCGTATTCAATGCGGCCCTGACGGTGGTCATTACGGTGTTGGTTTACCGCTTTACGGCATTGGCCTTGGCCAAAGGTTTTCAGGGGAGTGCCAACGGTTTTGGCGGCAATTATTTTACCTTTGTTCTTATCGGTGACATTTTTCTGGTGGCGCCTTTGGCGCTTTTTATCGGGGTGGGGCGCGCCGTACGCGAGGCCGCGGCAAACGGGACGATGGATCTGTTTCTTATCGAGCCCACCCGGGTGCAAAACCCGTTTCTCATGGCGGGGCTGGCGCTTTTGCCACGTGAATGTGCGCGATCGCTGGCCACCTTTTTAGTGGCGGCACTTCTCTTTCCCGATTTTTTGTCCGGGCTTTCTTTTTTTCGTCTGTTTGGCGCGGTGAGTGTTTTGGCGCTGGCGGCTCCGGCCTTTGTGGGGCTAGGCCTGGTTGCGGCCGCGCTCTTAGTGCGCTTGGGGAGGGGAAATTCTGCCATTGACCACGTGAGTTCACTCGCGGCGATCTTTGCGGGGGCCTATTTTCCGTTAGACGTTTTACCCGCCTGGTTACACACCGGGCTTAGCCTTCTTTCCCCGTTTACCATCACCTTGCAGACCGTTCGCGCCATTCTTACGCCGGCCTCGGTGACCACGCTGTTTCCCGCGTTGGCCCAAATTATTTTTTGGGATGTGGTGCTATTTCCCATAGGCTACGTGGCCTTGGGCCTTAGCTTTGAATATCTGCGGCGAAAAGGGTCCCCCCTGTTAATCGCCACCGCGTGAAGGGTTCAGTTTTCTTTTGGCGGTAAATTTTCGTAGAGATCTAGGAGGAGATGAACGCAGGCTTCGTAATTGGCCGCCGTAGTGTCATTGCCCAATACCGCGTGGGGGTTTAACCGGGTACCGCTGAGCACCTCAGGCAAAAACAGTTCGGGGGTGTCGGTTAAAAGCCTAAAGGCGGCGCGACCGGTATGGCTCAACGGTATGGTTGGGCCCGTGGCCAGTTCGCCACGCAGTAAAGTCATTGCTTCGCTAATGATGGCGGGCGTGGGCGGAAACCAACCTAACTTGCGTAGGATGGCCTCTTCGAGGACGTAGCGAGTTTTTTCCTGCAGCGCCAATCGCCACTCTCGTTTTTGTAAACCAACTGTTTCTGGCCCGAGAAAAGAGTCAAGTTGGGTTAAAAACGGCTGAATGTGTTCGATCACAAGCGCTGCGGCCGTTCCCTCTTCATTAAATTTTTTATCAATGTGAAAAAGCAGGGTTTCGAGCACAAAGGCGTAGATTGGCGAGTCCGTAGCTTGGACTAAATGTTGAAACAGAGCCCCAAGAAAGATCTCGGTCTGGCCATTGAGTTTAGTTTCCGCAACCGCGAGGGCAGCCGTCAGAACGTCGGAAAAAAAGTTTTCTTCAACATCGGGCGCATCGGGAGTGCCTTCGTTCTTAAAGGCTTCGAGTGGATTGGCTTGAGGATCACTTAGTTTTCCGCTGCGATTAAAGCGCGAGTAGGCGGCGTCTTGCAGCTCGCCCCACACCGCGGCGGCAAGTTCGGTTGGATTGTCTATCTGCTTAAATTTCCAGTTCAGCACTTCGGCCACAACGAGCGTGTCGCGCAGCTGAGTGCCGGCGATTAGCTTCATCACGCCCGCTCCTTGGGTTGAGTGGGCTTGGCTTAGGTAGAGCGGAAGAAATTCTAGGTAAATTTCGGTTTGCACTTTATCGCGCACGCCTATGAATTCGCGCATGCGAGCTTTTTTTGGATCTTGTGATTCGCCAGCAAGTCCAAGTTGCCAAAAGTCAGTTCGCGATTCCACCGGCAAAAGGCGTAAGCCCGCGTGTAAGTAACCAAGGCGGGCATTCGCATCGGGTGAAGCGAGCCCGCGCGTGAGCAGGGCCCGCAATTTAAGTTTGAGTTCATTCTCGTACTGAACTTTTCCCCATTCGAAGAGGTAGGCTTGGTTTAAAGCGTCAAAGACGCCGTCGGCCCCTTTTCCCACCACGACTTTGAGCATTTCAATGCCCCTTTTGTAATCACGATCGGCGTCGGGTTGGGCGATGTCGGATTGAAATTTGAAGTGTAAAGCGGCCTGCATGGCGATTTGCAGAGTGCGTTTGCGGAGTGTTTCTAACGCTTGGTCAGTCGCCCGGTCGCCGGTGGAAAGGATGACCGAGAGTCTTTGCTGAATGGCCAGACCCGTCGATGGCGCCGAGAGGACAGGAACCAGATTATTTGCAGCCGCTGCGGCGGGCGCAGCTGTCAACGTAGCGGGCTCGCTCTCTCTTACCAAAAGGGCAAATAGCTCCACGCCCAGTTCGGGAATGGGAGCGTGGGCGCGGATATTTTGCTCAATCTCAGCTCGCGTCAGCAGTTTTGGGGGGTCGGCCAAAACGTTTTGCGAGCCAAAGACGATAAGCGCTAAGGCACAAAAAAAAATCACCGGTTCGTCCTTTTTTTAAAGAGGGCGTGGAGTAACACATTTTCTTAGGGGGAAGCAATGGGTGCGTCAATTAACGCTTTAATATTAGATGTTTACTGTGTTTTTTTTGGGCTGCAAAAAGATCGGACAAGGGGCTCGAAAGTGAGGCAGTTTACGGGTTGAGCGCCTTGCAACCATTGAGGAATTTCGGGGCCCCGGCCTTGCATCTTATGCGCTCCTGGGGGCCGGTATGGGGTATCAACGCGTCTTTTTCTTAATTCTTATTGGTTTCACTACCTATTCAACGCACGCAGAAGTTCCCAGGCACGTGAACCGTTACAAAGCATCCGCTAATCAAGCTTATAAATTTGTGTCGGCCCAACCGCCGATCACCCTCGAGAGCATTTTACAGTCTATTGCCATGGAGACCGCGCAGCAGGTGGAAGAGCGTCTTCGCGAAATTGTGCGGTTGAAACAGGCCGAGGGCATTCGTCTGATTCAACAAGCCCTTGACCAAATGATTGAAAAAAACCTTTCGCCAAAAGAGATTGCCATTCTTACCGCCGTGCTGGAAATGGCGACCGATGATCAAATTCAAGCGGCCATCGGTGATGTCGCTCAAGCGCAAAAAGGCGAAAGAGTGCGCGCCTGGCTTGGGCTTGCCAGCGCGATTGAGAAAAAGGTGTCGGAACGTTGGAAATTAATCCCCGAAGTGAAAGCCCTTAAAATCTTGGCCCGTCAGACGATCACGCTAGTTCGCCTCACCCCGGAAGGAAAACAACAGTTCCGAACGACGCAAAAAACTTTCAAAGAGTCGCTCAATCTGCTCGGGGACAGAAAATTGGATGGCAAAGGAGTGGCCAAGCTGTTTTCATCGGCGCTCTCCCTGTCTAAATTTGTAGTTGGTGAAAGTCTTCGCGATGTGAAAGCGGCCGTAAACCCGGTGGAATTTCGAAAGACGCTTCTGGCAGTAGGGGTTTTGACAAATGCTGCAGCCAACCACGAACCTACTTCAAAAATGATGGTGCGTGGAATTCTTGATCGTGAACTAGAAAACGATCGCATTGTGGCCAATGACGATGGATCACCCAATTGGCCGCGTACCATCGAAAAACTGGCGGCGCTCCAACCTCAAGACGCCAGAGCCGTGACCAATGTCTTGGCCGAGGCCAAGGTAATTTCGAACAAGGAGGCGCAATTTGTTCACGGTGCCATTACGCGCGCCGAAGCGGGTCATAGAACCGTTCGCGATTTCGCTTTGTTTTTTGAGAATAATCAGAAACCAAAAAACCAATTGGAATTTCAGGATCAGGTTTCGGAAATGATGGTTTTAACCGAACAGATGAAACAAAGGGATCAGATTGGCGAAGACGTGGCCTTTGAAGTTCAGCGCGCCGGCGCCTTTGCGCTTGCCGGAAGCAACGCCATCGAATCATCGAGAATGATTTTAGAGGCGCTGAAGAACCCAATCACCCGAAGGAATTTGGGCATGGCCACGTTGCCAGCCCAG
>JAYSWN010000168.1:0-3225 GCA_043718025.1 Pseudomonadota bacterium | reverse complement strand
ACCCACGCGTAGGTTTCCAATTCTGCCTTGGGAACCTCGGCCCACTCGCCAAACCAAAAAAGCCAATGGCAGCGAAGCCTTTTTCCCTTTCGGTTCCAGAGCGTTTCGATTGAGGCGCGGATTTCGGTGAGGGGCTCGGCCTTGAGTAGCAGCGGCGCGCGATCTAGTTGGCGAATGAATTCGCTATTTTTGCTAAAGGCCTCGGCCACATGATAGCTCATAAAAAAGAACCTCCACTGAAAGCAAGAACGACGCGAATCGCGAGATACGCGCCAATGAGACCCGTGGTTCGCATTAAATAATGTTTCGGTGAGTCTTTTAGCTTTGGATCTGCCCCGAGCAGCAGTGCCGCCAACAGAACGGCCAAGGAAAGCGCCGGAAATTTATTCATGGGGAAAAGACTAAAGCCAAAGAAGATTAGCGAAGCGCGAAACAGCCACCGTGCCTTTCGGTACGTGGTTTTGGCGCCGTGGATTACGGCGTGAGTCTTTTTTCCGGCGGCGGCATCGGTGAGAATCTGGGGAGGCTGATGGGCAAGTAAAACGGCAACGGCTAAACAGCCGCAGCCCAAACTTGAAAGCACGGCCGCAAGTGGTGAGGCGGCGGGGACCGTAAGCCACAGGCAAGCAAACACCGAGCCGTAACACAGACCGGTGACCAGCTCTCCCCAACGTGAGTAGGCAAAGGGGCTAGGGCCCAAGTTGTACAGCAGCCCGAGAACCAGCCAGGGTGAAGCTGCCGCCAGTACCCAAATTTTTTGCGTGGCAATCAAAGCGGTGAGACCCACGGTTACGCCCGCAATCAGGCTCAGCGTGGCGTGCAGAAAAACCCTTTTTACGTTGAAGTCGTGATAGCGAACCCAGCTGTTCCCTTTTTCAGAGTCGGCGCCGCGATTCCAATCATTTGCGTCGTTAAAAACATTTACCGCGTGCTGAAGCAAAGTGACGCCAAGGCCGGCGGTAAGCAGCCAAATTCCCTGGTTCCATTCGGTGCGGGCGCTAAACCACCACAGAACGGGAATCACGGAGATAAGGTAGATGGCAGGCTGAAGCGCCTGCCATCCCCGTAACGGTATGCTGAGTGCTTTGCTCATCGGTGCGCCGATTAGGCCGACACAGATTCCGCTGCTTGCACTTTTACCAAGGCGTCTTGAAACCAGCTGGCGTGCTCGCGCTCAGAGTCGATTACACGTTGGTACACCTTGGCGGCTTTGGCGTTGTTTTGCGCCAAGGCTTGGTCGCGGAAAGCAGGATAGATCTGTTCAAACTCACGTTGTTCAACGCGAATAGCCACTTTGAGCGCATTTTCGATGACCTTCTGTGGGTTATTCGAGATCAGCTTTTCGCAATTTGCCTTGATCGTTTGAATGGTGGCCTTGGCCCGGGCGGTGTCGTTACCTTCCGCTGGCGTGCCCATGTCTTTATACAGCTCGCGCAGCCATACCGAGTGCAGCTTCTCTTCGCCAGCCACCTTTAAAAACAGTTCAGCCACTTCGGGGTACCCGGCAGTTCGCGCCCAGCGCGCAAATTCGGGGTACATCACCGCGTTTTCATACTCTTCTACGTCTACGAACGATTCAGCCGATTGTTCAAGCTTTTCGCCCTTTTGGGCGGCCGCAAAACAGCCGAAGATCGTCTCTTCGTTAATTACCGCGTGATTGGTATTGCTATCTTTCATAGTTGCTCCTGTTTATTGAAGTTTCAGAATAGTGTGAAACTTTAAAAAAATATATTGAAAGGTGCACCGCGGTGTCAATATTCTAATTTCACGATGCCATTAGATTTTTCTACGGTAGCTCCGGTTTACGATTTTTTGAACGACGCCATTTCGCTCGGGTTACACCGGCGTTGGAAACGTACGTTAGTAAAAGAGCTGCGGCTTGAGCTGCCTTCGGCGGGCCCGCTTGCCGATATTGCGGCGGGCACGGGCGATGTGGCGAACCTTTTGGCGGCGAGTGGGGACAATGCGGTGGTGGCGGTAGAGCCCTGTGCGGCCATGCTGGTTAAGGGGCAAGCAAAGGGGAACCACAAAATTACGTGGATTGGCGCGGCTTCCGAAACCTTACCGCTGCCTAGCCAGAGCGTGGCGGGAATTACCTGTTCGTTTGGGGTAAGAAATTTTACTTCCCGGCAGCAGGCGTTTAGCGAGTGGGCTCGGGTGTTGGAAGCCCGGGGCGTGTGCGCCGTTCTGGAGATTCACCCCCCACGCCAGGGTTTGATGAAGTTTATTTTAGACTTGCACTGGAACGTAGTAATGCCGTTGGTGGGGCGCCTTTTTGGCCGTACGGCTGAGTATCGCTACCTGCGCGACTCGGTGATGAACTTTGTTTCGCCCGAGGGGTTGGCAATCGAGGCCCAGGCGGCGGGCCTGGTGCCTATTCGAGTTGTTTCCCTATTCGGAAAAGGGATGGTATCTCTGTCTCTTTTCCGAAACCATGGCTGAAACACGTAAGATCATCATGTCAGAAGAGGAAATTGCCTTTTCTGAGATCATTGGCGACCTGGTCGAACAATGGGGCTTTAACCGAAATTTGGGGCGAATTTGGTCGCTCCTTTTTTTGCGTAACGAGCCCATTAACGCCACCGACATTCAAGAGCTGTTGTCGCTATCCGCGGGGAGTGTGAGCAGCGGCCTTACCGAACTGCAAACCTGGGGCTGCGTGAAGCGAATTAGGGTGGCGGCCGATCGCAATTTTTATTTTAGCGCCGACGAACAGATTTGGCGATCGGTCGGCAACGTGTTTCGCACCCGAGAGCTGCGCATTTTAGATGAGGCCCGGGCCGGCATTGATGGTCTGGTGCACACGATTCCTAAAAAGACCAAAGGTGAGTTGGGTGAGTTTCAGGTAAAGCGGTTGAAAGTGGTGCGCGAAGAGATTCATACCGCCCTGGAGCTATTGAATTATATTCTGTTGGGCGGTTCATTGAGCCTAGTGAAAATGAATAAACTGTTGGGTCGGCTTAGGGCTCGTTAGCCCAACTCAAACAAAAAGGCTCTGCGGTGTTTAGGGCCAAGAAGCTAGGGGCCTCTATAGAAATTTACCGCCACGCTAGCGTGCACCTGTAAGCTTGGTATCCTTCTATTTGGTTGATCCTAGTGTTACCATTCGAACATGAGAGCGTTATTTTGGGGTATGTTTTGTTTGGTTTTTTTAAGTGGGGTCGGCCCCCATGAATCAGGCCCATCGAATGTCGTTCGAAATTTTGATCCCACTAAACCGAGCAC
>JAYSWN010000167.1:0-21981 GCA_043718025.1 Pseudomonadota bacterium | reverse complement strand
GGAATAAAGGTAAGTAAAACTTTGTCTCTCATCAATCATCGGCCAAGGATTGCCGCGCCACTTCGTGGCTCGCAAGGACGGATGGCGAACGTACCGCCAACTTTTAACGGATGGCGAACGTACCGCCAACTTTTAGGGGAAAGAGCCCCGACATTGTCACTAGATCAGTCGATCGCCTAATAGTTATCCAAATGCTCAAGCCTTAGCACACCGACGCACCGTCGGCGAAATACCCAATCAAAAAGCCGGTCTAGCGCTGATTTTTGGTCGGCGTGAGACTAGGTATGATTTCTGCTTCTCTTCTTATTTAGATTCGTAACTAGGGGGCAGCAATGTACGGCATCACACTAAGTAAGATCACACTTGCGTTCGTTTTTCTCATCATCACAACCTTGGCTTTTCCACGAACGGCCAATGCCGATAGCGTCAGTCTCTATCGGATTGCAAAATCAGGAAATCAGATCACGGTGTCGTATAGAAAAGACTTCGATACCTGCGTGCATATGGTTGACGCCAATAGCCAGATCATCCACATACAAAATTTTTTCTGCGAAAAGGGAGTTCCGACCAACTCCGTTCGTACCTCGGCCGACTTTACCCGCACCATGAATGTCGGGGATGCTTATAAATTGTGCCACGGCAATAACTACGGGGTGTGCTCGGTCCTTACCGCGATTACGGCCGATGTGATGCCCATCGCCATCGCACCGCCACCCGCTCCGGCGGAACCCAATCCCATCATTCCTCTGAGTCGCGAATTTGTAGAGCTTTACGGTACCCTTCGGAGCGAATCGGACGCGATGCTACGCAATCAACTATTGGTTGGGCTGTTTGGAATTCAGCCAATTCGAAATCTAGCTACCGCTCCCATTCAGAGTCAGTTCGATGGTCTTTCCCAATACCTTTACTTGGCGACATCGATCAACAATTCAATTTCACCAACGCCTGCGCCAGTAGTGGCCAACGCTTCTTGCAACGAGCTGAACTCGTTCGGAGAGGGCGAGCTCGGAATTGAAACCTGTGACTACCTACACTACCGCTGGCTGCAAAGCCTACCGGCGCGGGCGGCCAACCGTTGCTACCACGCCTGCGTAGCGTCGATAGAAACCGTTTCGTTATATTAATTTAGCGAGGTGACCTATTTGCGACTGCGTCATCGCCGCGACGTGATTCGGGCGATCGCTACGAAAAAAAATGCTATTCTTTGGCCAATGAGAATGTTGGCGGTTTTACTCCTATTGGTTTGCGCGTCGCGTTGCTCGCTTTCCCCCTCCCCCCCAACCGTAATGATTCGCATGCAATCTACGGCAAGCAACTCACGCAGTGGCCCGCCGATTGCTGAGTTTCAATATTATGCATTGGTGGTTTCGGGAAATCTGAACAACACCTTGGCAACAAACTCTTTAGAAAACCGTTCGCTGTCTTGCTTGTACGCTAACGGCACCGTAATTTTTCCCCTTACCTACACCCAGCTTACGAAAAGCGGGGTTTCGCTAAACTTGGCATCCGGTACTTATCGCTTTTCGGTGCTCGGTTTTCACGGCGCCATCCCCACCAACGCCACGACGCTGCCCCAACTCTTTGTGCCAAACTCGCCGCCCCAAGAATACGTATTGGCGCAAAACACCGTGGATATCTCATCGAAGGAAATTCAGCTGACCTCTACTTATTCTGCTTCCACGCCCGACCGCGTTCCGAATTGCGTCCCGGCGACGGCGGGCTTTTTCACTAATCCGGAGAGTTTCATCGGAATTTCCAAAACCGCGGGTGCCGGTAATATTGAGTTCTTGAACCAGGAAGGGAGCAATCCTCCCTTACTATTCAATACTACGCCCATGCAAATTCTTGATCAATTAATCGGAACGACTACGATGCCACCCGGTCAGCTGGGTTCCTATCACCTGAGAGTCGATGCTCTTTTCGCCCCCCCCTCTGACATTGAAAATTACAACGAGGTGGTGGTGGTTGCCACAGGCGAGGGGGGCACCGCCCTCTATTCCAATCCCAATTGTATCAATCCCATCACGACGGAAGCTGCGTTTCAAATCGGCCTATGGGACAACCGGCAGCGGGGTGGCCGAGGCCGTTGGGTCACCGATTCTTATGTGACTGGGACTGCGGAGAGAACTTTAAGACATATCGTGCCACCCTCGTCGCTTTTAGTCGGCGGAAGATTGCTGATCTCAATTCGTGTCGACGCCTTCGGTGACGGAGGCAATTGCGGAGTTTTGAATTTAACTGGCCTTAACGTAAGAGGGTCGTACGAGGGGGGGTAATGGCGAGTTTTCTACCCGGGCCTAATCGAGCACGATCGAACCTAGGCCGCTACTTTGATTGCGGTAGCGCTAAAAAAGGCGTGCAACAAATCAACAACCGTTCGTTGCTGCTCTTGTAAAATTGAAAAGTACAACGGTAAACGAATCAACCTTTCAGACAAATCTTCGGCAACCGGGCAAGACCCCACGTACCCCCCGGCCTTCATAAACGGAGACTGGTGCAATGGTAAGTAGTGAAAAAGTGCCCAGACCCCGTTTGCTTTCATATGGCGTAACAGCGAATCTCTTTGGCCAGCGCTCGGCGCAATAAGGTGAAAGAGAAGGTAAGAACTCTGGCAAGTCGGGGGAACCGTCGGCAGTTGAATGCCATACTTCTCGGCAACGGGGGCAAGCTCCCGGTAGTAAAAATCCCAAATCTCTTTACGTCGATTTAAGATTTCGTTACGGGCCTCGAGTTGAGCCAACAATACCGCCGCCAATAAGTCGGACGGAAGATAACTAGAACCAACGTCGACCCAGTTGTACTTGTCTACCTCGCCGCGAAAAAAACGGCTACGATTGGTCCCTTTTTCGCGAATGATTTCAGCCCGCTCAAAATACTGAGGGTCGTTAATCAATAAGGCTCCACCCTCACCGCATGAGAAATTTTTAGTCTCATGAAAACTCAACGTGGCGAAGGTGCCAAGGGAACCGAGTTGCCGACCTTTATAGGTGGCACCTAGACCGTGGGCGTTGTCTTCGACGACGGGAATATTGTGCTTGAGACCAAGCGCTAAAATCTCATCCATCTCACAAGCTACCCCGCCGTAGTGAACCACCACGATGGCCTTAGTTCGTTTCGAAATTTTCTTCTCGATTAAACGCTCGTCAATATTGAGGGTGTCGGTTCGACTATCCACGAATACCGGAACCGCTCCGCGAAGCATAAAAGCGTTCACGGTAGAAACAAACGTAAAGGTGGGCACGATAATTTCATCGCCTTCCTTTATGTCTAAAAGCAGGGCCACCATTTCTAGGGCGTGGGTGCACGAAGTGGTTAAGAGGGCCTTTTTGCAACCTACCCAGCTTTGCAACAGATCGTGGCACTTTTGGGTGAAGGCCCCGTCACCGGAAATTTTCTCCGAGCGCAAAGCTTCCGCAAGATAGGTGAGCTCATTTCCCAAAGGGGTAGGCAAATTGAAGGGGATTTTTTTCATAGTGCGCCAGTTTTCATGGAGTCGGGAATTTTGATGAACAGCTTGAATAATTTTGCGGGAAAAATGACGATCGGGCCGGGGACTAGATCTCACTGCGCCTCGCGTTATCCTTAGAGGGCAACCGCCGTCTCTAAATGGTGACCTTGCGGGCTCAAATCCGCAACTAATTTCCTAGCTATTCACTCGGTTTGGTTCAAAAGAAGAACGCCATACTCCTAACTTAGCGTATAATTTTATAAGAACGTCAGCGGCCGTTGTTTGTGCAGCCCCAGAAGAAGAGAAAAGACGCTCCCCATCTAAATTTCGCTAACGCGAATGGCCAAAAATTGACCGCGCTCAGCCATTAATCGAAGCCCATAACTGCAAATATCTCTGCAGCCCCTTGGAAATCAAACCGACAAGTTGAGACGAGGAGATTCCCCCCATGCGTACTGCCGTAATTGGTGCTGGACCCGCCGGACTCACCGCAGCGTACCAACTGGCCAAACGTGGCGTAGAAGTTCACGTCTATGAGGCGGCTGACCAAGTCGGCGGCATGGCGCGCTCCCTATCTTTGTGGGGACAAACCGTAGACATTGGACCCCATCGTTTTTTTAGCGACGACTTGCGGGTAAATCGCTTTTGGCTCGAAGTCGTTGGCCGAGACTACGCCATGGTGGATCGTCTGACGCGCATCTACTACAACAAAAAATTTTTTCATTACCCACTAGAACCCCTGAATTCGCTTACCCAACTTGGAGTGTTCGAAACCTTTTACTGTGGCCTGAGTTACCTATGGCAAAAGTGCTTACCTAAAAGTTCAGAACCCAGTTTCGAACAATGGGTAAAAGATCGATTTGGCCAGCGTCTGTTTCAAATATTTTTCAAGTCCTATAGCGAGAAGCTCTGGGGAATTCCCTGTTCCGAACTCGATGCCGATTTTG
This sequence comes from Pseudomonadota bacterium, assembly GCA_043718025.1. Lineage (GTDB taxonomy): Bacteria > Bdellovibrionota > FAC87 > UBA2466 > UBA2466 > JBGSST01. The sequence continues at coordinate 17,586 of JAYSWN010000167.1, read as the reverse complement.
CGGCCCAGAGAATTCGTAAGCTCTCTCTTTTTCAAGTCGCAAAAAGCGCGCTTTTTGGTAACGGCGGCCACCGTACGTTAGTGGATAAATTCGCCTATCCTAAACAGGGCACGGGCTCGGTTTACGAGCGAATGGCGACCTTCGTTGAAGGAAATGGCGGTAAAGTTTTCTTAAGCACCGCAATTAAGGGCATTCAAATTGAAAAGGGTAAGACCGTGGGTCTCGTCTTGAGCAACGGAAACTCCGTCGCGTACGATCACGTGGTGTCGACGATGCCGATGACGGTGCTGGCCAAGAGTATTGCAGCGGTACCAAATGCGGTGGCTACCGCGATAGATTCGCTCACCTACCGCAATACCATTGTGGTCTATCTCCACGTTGAAGGTGGCAAACTTTTTCCCGACAATTGGCTTTACGTCCACGCTCCCGATCTGAAAATGGGACGAGTGACCAATTTCAAAAATTGGGTTCCCGACATTAATAACGGCGCTGAAAATTCAATCTTAGCTCTCGAGTACTGGTGCAATGACAACGACGCGATGTGGAAAGAAGACGACCAAAAACTGATCGATCTTGCAAAGTCGGAAATTCGCAAAGCGGAACTCATTGGAAAGCAGACGGTTTTGGCCGGCAAGGTCATACGAATTCCTCGCTGTTACCCGGTCTATCGACGTGGCTATAAGGCCCACGTGAATACCATTGCCCAGTTCCTCAAGGGAATTTCGAATCTATCGCTGATTGGCCGCTACGGATCCTTTAAGTACAACAATCAAGATCACAGCATATTGATGGGGCTTTTGGCGGCAGAAAACATTGCCCTGGGCGCTAAGCATGATCTCTGGTCGGTCAACTCCGACTACGATAGCTACCAAGAGAAGGCTCTGATCACCGAAACTGGATTAGACACCCCGATGACCTCAATCCCCCCTTCGGAAACAGAAAAACTTGCCGCATGACCGGGCCACTTCTCGCCGAAGATCGCCGTCGAAGATCGATTCTATTTGTTATCATTGCCACTCTCGTCTTTTTTCCTAAACTTTTTCAGCACTATCTCTTTCCCCATATTGTTGTCCCTTACCACATTCCTCTCACGGGAGTTCTAGGCAACGCGGCCGTCAGCGGTGTGAACGCTCTCACCGGCCTACTACGTTCGCTACTGGTGGGCCTACTACTGCTGCTGCTTCTTAAAGTCGGCCTATCCGGCCGAGCGACTCCCTCCCCTAAAAATCTGGGTCTAGTCTGGACATTTTTTGTTGCCTGCGCATTTCTTTTTTTAACGCCGGACCAAAGACTATTTTTCGCGCAGGGAGCAATCGGAGTTTTCCTGCTGTGGTTAGTCTCGGCTGAAAAATACGGCGGCGACCATAGTCTCGCCCTAATGGTTTGTTTCAGCGGATTTTCTGCGGCGGCTTACGGACTTTTTCCCGCTAAATCACTTTCATGGGCGGGCGTGCATACCGTAATCGGCTGTTCGGGCGCAGCCTTTGGAATTTGTGCGGGATGGTGGCTACGGGGAGAAAAGGCCAACTCCTGGAAATTGAAAAGCACTGCTTGGGTAGCTTTATTCTCTTCGCTTTTATACTTTTCTCAATGGCCTAGGGCTGCGCTACCTTTGACCACGCTTTTTTTTGCCTTTCTCTTTTATCGTTATCTTCGACTCTGTAGCGACAAACCGGCCAATTTTCACCTAAGCCTCATCTGGTCGGTAGCGCTCCCCTGCGCGATAATCGGAGCTTGTGGTCAGCCCAACCTCTGGGCTCTGCCCATAGATTTTCACCATGAGGCCGAGTACATGATTCCGGCCTGGAATGTGATTAGCGGAAAACTGCCCTTTCGAGACTTTTCAATGATGCATGGAGTTGGCATTGATCTGTTGCCAGGCCTACTGGCCGAATTATTTTTTGGCTTTTCTCTCTCGACTACCCGCTTACTGAGCTGCCTACTTGTTCCCGCGCTTCGAGCCCTGTCCATTTTGGGAATTTTGAATCTCCTTCTCAAGCGGCGAAGTGCTTTGGTGGTTGCCTTGATCATTTTCTCATTTGGCTACCTGACCGGCTTCGCGACCAACGATTATTTTCGCATGGAGCCGTGGCTCCTTGTAAGCTTTTGCTACCTCCACTACTTCTGCACGGGCCGGGCGCGGTCCTTGGCGGCATGCGCCGCATTGACTCCGCTGCTTATTTTTCTTACCCCGGAATTAGGAAGCGGATTTGCCGCGGGGCTTTTATTGGCACTGGCACTCGGTTGGAGATTTCACCCCCTATCGCGAAAGGAGGTCGGCCTTTCCACGGCATACTTTTTTGTGGCCACCCTGTTATTGGTCACCGTGGCCTTGCTGGCCGGAATTCTGCCGGGCTTTCTTCACTCTTTTCCCCAGATGGCGGACATGAGCCGGCATCTCATCGCGCGGTGGGAAGAACAAAACCCCTTCCATCCGACGGTGCTTGCCCACCTATTTTGTATCGCGGTTGGCTTTTGGTTCTTAATGCAAAAAGGGTGGCGGTCACGAGACGGCGGTATGATTTTGCCGTTTCTGGCGACCGCTTGCCTGGTGGCTTACGGAACATTTAGTGACGACCCCGACCGAGTTCAAAGAACGGTTTTGGTCGACGCTATAATCCTCGTTATTGCTTTTTCTCGAAGCCCTGGCCTTCGGGTATTCCTTTTTCCCTCCTTAGTTTTTCTTCTGGCGGCGGTCTGCGTCACCAAACCTAATTTGCGAGGCTATTTTTCCCAGCGAGTTCTAGGCCCGATCCAGAGCAATGGCCACCTTCCGCGAACGGGCCCTTTGGCCAGCGTAAACACCGAACCGATTATATCGCTCGTTAAATGGAACAACGCCCACAAAAAATTCGCAAACCTATCCGGTAGCGAGCTCGATGCCTTGTGGCTTGAAGGCGGAGGCTTTAGGCCGTTTATTCCCCTGCATGCAGGGTTTCAACCTGCCGACCAGACTCGGATGCTAAATGGGATTATTGAACGCCAGCCGCCGTCACTGCTTTATCGCAATGTGAGAGACCTGGCTTTCTGGCAAACGACTCCCTACAATCTTCTCTTCCACACTTTAGACGCTTACGTGCTTGCCCACTATGAAAACGAGGGGATGGCTGGCCCTTACGTCGCACTGAAAAAAGCGGTGGTCACTGAACAGACACTGGGCGATCTGTTTCCCGAGGCCCTAGATTACCAATCCAATATGAAACGAGCCCCTTTCCATTTCGGCGAGTTAGGGGCCAGGGGAGTTCGGCGAGTCGCCCAGGCCTACCCCAGACAAAAATGGTGGTGGTGGGAGGTGGAGATTGTAAGCTCTGACCCGGCCGCCTACCTGCGAATCTCCGCACGGCCAGGCCACCGCGGAAAAACCATTAAGATCGCCTTCACCCTAAAAAACGACGGCCAGCGGCACACCTATGCCATTCCCCTATGGAACCTCTGCCGCTGGCGGGGCGACCAACCGACCGATAGTTTTGAATTCGCAATTGAAACTGCAGTGGTGAACCAGGTTTCGCGCTCCGTTCTTGTGGGTGAAGAATTAGGTTTGCCGTAAGTATCCAAGTACAATTCGCGGATGGTATTACGATTTAACCTACTCGCCCTTCTCGGATGTCTAGCGCCCTTAGGTGCTTTCGCGTGGTCACCTTTCTGGGCGGGAAAAATTTCCAACGAGCCGCTTCTCTTCATTCAGAAAAGCGCTGAAACTACGCCCTGCGCCACACTTCTTTTCTCGCCCTCGTCGCCGGTCGTGATCAAAGACCAGGCCGGTGAACTCACCTTTATGGCGGATATTGATTACGAGGTGAAAGGCCGAAAAATCTGCCTGACCGCCGGATCAAAAATTCCGGTATTGCCCGAAGCACGGCTCTTTCCCGCGCGAGGGGCTCAAGACTCCATTGAAGGGTACAAGAGGAAAAGGGGAGTCAGTCTTCTCTTCTCGCCCGACGGGGCGCTTTTTCATTCGCTGCAAGTCGCAGCGACTTACGCCTACGCGGCGGCAGAGGGGGCCGCGTTTGAAGTGCCAAGCAAAAAGAATCTTCTCCCAAAAACGACGAAGGCGGTGGCGGCCGGCGAGAGGGTGGCACTCCTTGCCCTAGGCGACAGCATTACTCAAGGACAAGGCTCATCGGGCCTGGTGGGACGGCCCCCCAACCGGGCGGGCTTTCTCTCCACCGTAGTTGAAACGCTACAGATCGATTGGAAAGCTCATCTGCTGGCCAATCAATCGTTTCCGGGGGCCCGTTGTGAAGATGGTTTCAAGTTGAACTATAGTGTGCCGCCCACGGGCGCAGTTTTGGTGCTGATTGCCTACGGCACGAATGATTCGGGTTCGAAAATACCGCCGAACAAATTTGTTGATTGCGTTGAGCGGCATAGGAAAGCCATTCTGCTTAAAAACCCGTCGTCTGAATTTATTGTCTTAAGCTCAATGCCCGGAAATCCAGAGTGGAGTCTTACTTCCCCTGGGCTAATCTACCGGTACCGGGACGCACTTCGCCGGTTAGAAAAGCCGGGAGTGGTGATGGCCGATGTGTATGGGCAATCAAGTAAAGTGCTTCAATCAAAAAAATATCTAGATTTATCCTCTAACGGAATCAATCACCCCAATGACTTTGGTCACCAGATCTATTCCGACGTAGTGCTGGCAAGCTTAGGCATAAGCCGAAAGTAGATTCAGGCGGCTTTTTTTTCTGGGGCTTGAGAGACGTCTTTGTTGTCGTTGCGGGCAATCGGGCGAACGAGAAAGGGATGTTCAATCCAGCGGTAGCTCACCGCACTCAGCGCTACCACCGCCAAGCCAACCGCGCCCGTGAAGAGCCAGAAGGTGGCGGTATTTAACTGGTTAACCAAAGAAAATTTTGAAAGCACCAAGAATGAGCCGTAAAGAAAAATGCCGTGCAGAACGTAGACGCTGTAACTCACCAGCCCCATCAATCTAAAAGCGCGGGACTCAAGTAGACCAAACAGAGTGTTGCCGAAGACTATAGAAAAAAAGAAAGTGCCAATGAGCAATCGTTCGAGCACCAGGGATCTTACGGAGTTTTCTCCGAGCGGAAAAGCAAGGGCCACGAGAAAACAGACCACGGCAAAAACCGCGACGACCGGTCGCTTGCCAAAATCGGAGTGAGGAAATCGTTTTCGACAATGAGCACCAAACATTCCAATGCCGAATCCCGAGGCAAGGTAGGTAAGAAACGCCAACAGGTTAGGCACCAGCCAGTGGGCGGTACCGTCCACAATCTCTCGCGCAAAGATGCCGCGCCTCAGAATCAAGTAGAGTGAAAGCGTTCCCGCCAGCAGAAGAAAAAGACGGTTTCCTCGCGCAAAAAAACCGAGCACCGGCAGAGAGAGATAAAACAGCCATTCGTAGGTAAGCGTCCAAAAAACGCCGGCATTGATTACGGTTGAGGCCGAAAAGCCATTAAGGGCGGGAAAACTTGCGAACGGAAGCCCAAACGATAGCCAACGCAGCATACTTGAAACTAGCGGCCCGAGGTCGACCTGCCTTTTAAAACCGGTTTCTACGCCCACCATTAGAAACGCTAGACTCACGGCGAGAAAATAGCCGGGGCAAAGCCTTTTTATGCGGTCAAAATAAAAGGAGCTCCATACGATAGGTTTTTTGGGGGACAGCAATTTGTTCCAAAACAAAAATCCGGAAAGACAAAAAAAGAGCAGCACCGGAACTCCACCGAGCGACGCATAGAAAGGGGACGGGGGAAGCCCCCATGACCCCGTCATCCAATAGAAATAGGAGATTACCGCGTGCGAAAAGAACACCGAAATGGCTAGCAATCCACGTAAGCCATCAAGACGAAAAATCTGCGTGGTGGCGCGCAAATCGGTGGCGAGTTGCTTGCTAAAGAAGGCGCTATGACGCGCAATCCCATGCGCTAGCAAATAGAAGACGGTCAATCCCAAGAAATAGAACACTGGGCTTAAAAATAACGGAGACTCCATTACCTACGTTTCGGTAAACTAATTTGCCAACTTGAATTTACCTAAGATCCCGCGGCTGTAACTCCCTTTGCCCATCTGCTATCCTACTACGCGTTACCGTCAGCAAAGGAATTCATGCCACTGGCCCCTCCCCGCACTTTACGTATCGTTGCCATGGCGCTAACGGCCCTAGCCGGGGTCGCTTTTTTTCGTGCCATGAGTCAGCTGACCCACACCACCTTCGATGACGCTTACATGTTTCTGCGCTACGCAAAGCATTGGCTGGCCGGCCATGGCCCTAGCTGGAACATTACCGACGGGCCGGCTTACGGCTGCACGAGCTTTTTGTACTTAACCCTGGTGACCGCGATTCGCGGCAGCACGTCGATGAGTGACAACACCTTGCTAATCTACACCTCGATTGCGGGCGCTTGGGCTGCCGCGGTAGCGCTAGCCGGCCTCTTTTTCCAAGCGACCTCTCAGACTTTCATCCGCTCGGCTTGGTTTTTTTTACTCCCGCCAGTCATCGTATTTCAAAGCCCGCTCTTTCGTTTCCACGCCGGCACGGGAATGGAAACCACGCTAGCCCTAGCCGCGATGGCGCTGCACGCAGTGGCGGTGGTGAGCTGGCTCAAAGTGCCGTCGACCGCGCGACTACTATTGTGTTTGGTAAGCGCCCTTCTCGCCTTTGAAGCACGCCCCGAGTTAGGCCTCGCCGGGGCCATTTTGCTGCCGCTAACGGCGTTGGCGCAGTCGCGCGAAAAGTTTGCCGTTGCCATTAAATACCTGACGCTCTTTCTCCTCGTCGTAGCCGTCGATGCTGGCTTTAAATTCTGGTTCTTGGGTAGTGCCGTACCGCTGCCCTTTTTTGCCAAGCAAAATGGTTTTTACGAAGGTTACCTTGGAGCCTGGTACTGGAATCAGGCCGAGTACCTTTTTGAATTCGGCCGCCTGTGCCTCATTCCCCTACTGGCCATCGCCTTTTTTGTATCTAAGGAGAATGCGCTGAAGGGCGCGGCCTGGCTTGCGCCGGTGGTGTTAACCGTAGGTTACTTGGCCACCGTGACTCAAATCATGGGCACGCACGCCCGTTTTTATCTACCCCTGTTTCCACTGCTGGTGGGTGCCGCCGCTGCCGTGATGGATAAGGATTGCCTCACTCGTTTGCAAACGGCGTCCAAACCGCTGGTTGCCCTTAAGTGCATGGCTTTGCTCACGCTGGTGATTGTTTTTGGTTCAGATTCGGTAAAGGCAAAAGTGGTAACTACGTTGGCAAGCCCACCACCAAACCCCGATGTAACTGATTGGTGGCAAAATATTGTCGCGATGGACCAGGTGCTGTCGTCGCAACCCAAAGAGCTGGTGATAGTGGCCTCCGAATACGGCTATATCGGCGCCCGCCACCCGGAGATGACCATCGTTGATCCCTTGGGGTTGCACGACAAACGCATCGCCCGCGGTGGTTTTTCTGCCGACTATATTTTGGAAAGAAAACCTGACTTCATTTGGTTACCCCATGGCGACTACACGGCCATTTTAAGGGCGTTGGTCGAGCATCCTCAATTCATAAAAGATTTTGATTTCTATCCCACTCTCTTTCACTACGGAGTGGCGATAAGAAAAGCCAGCCCCGCGCGTGAATCACTGCAACGGGCGATCCGGCAATAGTGAATTCTCACTGACTACAAAATTGCTTCACTAGCGGCTCAAAATTTGCACTACAAGTGGGCCGTGGCATTTTTAAGAACACTGCTTGTGGTCATTGCGTTTCAGTCGAATGCGCACGCTGGGCTAGTGGGCGATTGCCTCAGGTACTTAGGGTTAGTTCAACCACCGCCTCCGGTTCAAACCCAAACTAAACCGGCCACGCCGTGGGTGGTCACCCCATCGGGCGTGCTGTTTAAGGGCCTGGCCCTAACCGGAAAAGACGAGTTTTCTGAACCAGTAGTGCTAAACAACCTTGATTTCATTCCCACTCAAAACGCCCCTTGGACTGACGAAAACTTTAAGGTCTTTAAAGGTCGAAAAATTCTTAGCCTCGGCGAAGGCACCAGCTCCGTGGTTATGATGCTAAGAAAAAATGGATTCAACGCCCGGGCCCTCGACGTGTGGTACGGACGAAACGATTACCCGCGCGGCTTAGGCACCGAAACATTACATTGGTTTTTAGCGCAATACGAAAAGACCCCCGAAGCATTGATTAACGGCGACGCTAGAAAAATACCGCTACCCGACGAATCGGAAGACCTAGTTTTTAGCCACCACCTAGTTAACAATCTGGTTATGGCCGATAAAAAGAGGGTGTTGATGGAGGCCATTCGCATCAACACGGTGGGCGGAGAATCACGTCACTACGGATTTTCGGCCGCGCAACTTGATCAGGTGATTCCCTTTTTAAAATCAACGTACGGCGACGCGATTGAAATCGGTACGGTGCAAAAACAGAGCGAGATCTTCATCCCCCATCTGGGCCGCAGACAAATGGATAGCTCGGTATTGATCGTGCGCAAAAAAACTAAAACTGATAATCCCACACCCAGTTTCCCCGCCGACGAAGAAAAACCTGAACCGCCGGCTGCCATTCCAAATCCAGTGCCCATTCCCGCACGCCCACAATACCAAGGCGGCGGGGTACGGGGTCTAAATTAAGCCCCGGCCGAATGCAGGCACTGCACTCACCCGCGGCGGTCGGTTATGGTACGATGGCGACGAGCCCCATGATTTCTGTCGTCATTCCCACAAAAAATCGCCCCGATCTCACCATTGATGCCGTTGGTTCCCTGATTGCGCAAAGCGACCAAGATTGGGAAGCGATCGTGGTCGACGACGGCTCGAATCAAGCTACGATTACGCAACTCAAAGAATTTATTGCCACCGACGCCCGCATTCATTTCGTGCCACGCCAGCCAACCACAAAAGCCGGCGCCTCGGCTTGCCGCAACATTGGAATTTCGATGGCCCGGGGAAACTACGTGGTGTTCTTAGACTCCGACGACGTACTAGAACCCCGCTGCCTCGAAACTAGACGCGCGGCGATGGCCCAGCGGGCTGACCTCGACGTGGGCTTTTTTCAGGTTCAGATCTTTCACCACCTTCCCGGAGACCTTCCCTACGTCTTAAATATTGCTAAGCCGCAAAACCCTATTGACCGAATTTTGTACCACGACTTTGCGTGGATGACCGGCAGCGGTATCTGGAAAAAAGAGTTTCTGAAAGAAATCGGCGGCTTTAATGACGGTTACATTCAGCGGCAAGACACCGACTTGCACTTTCGCGCGCTGGTGGCTGGTGCGCGCTACCAAGAATTTGGCCGACGCGATTACTACTGGCGGGTAGGCGGCGCCGATCGAATCTCGACCTTCGCGGGGGCGGCCCAACTTGAAAACTGGGAATCCATTCTCATTGCATGGATTAAGGCCCTAAATCAAACCAACCAAATGACGGCCGAGCGGGCTGGTTACCTGGCGGCAAATTTGTTTGCCATTCACCGCGCCTATTCGCGTACCCGCGGCCGGGCCCTGGCGATGCGGCAGTGGTTTAAGGCCACGAGTGGGCTTGATCTAAATTACCCGCTCAAGGCCTTAATTGGGGGGTATTTGCTCATGTGCCCCTCGGAAACGATTGGCTATCCGCTTTTGATGAGGCTGTTGCCCAAGGCGATGCGCCACGAAGAGCCAAAGACGATGAATGCCGTAACCTACGAAGATTGGCTGCTCAACGCGCCCGCATTTGCCTCGTGAAAACAGAAAAAAAAAGGGCCGACAGTAGTGCTGTCGGCCCTTTAAACTAGAGAATAGTGGGGTTCGTTATGGTTCTAAGGATATCAGAGCTTCCTCAACCGCCGCTACGGTATTCAACGGATCTTCAGCCGTGTTATTTGCATTATTCCTAAGTGGTCCGCTAACACTTCCATCACGAAATTGACCGGCTCGGCAGGCAGTTGTACCGCTCGTTTGTACAACAATTGTGATTGCCCCGTTCGAAGGCTCGGTTGCTAATCCATATTCATAGCCCTCTAAATTGCCTCCGCACTTAAAATCTCCTTCCAGCGGCGCGAATACATAGATGCCATACCCGGCTTGCGTTCCTAACATCACCGTTAGCACGGCAATTTTAAACATAAGTTTCAACATAATTAACTCCTTTAAAAATGGCCGTTTAATTTAATTGTTATCCTTGGCTTTGCTGGTGCATACGCGGCAATAAGCTTGGACAAGCCCAGTAACCGTATCGGTAAGCATGCACACGTTTTTAGCGGCGCCGGCAGTTCCGTTGCCCGTGAGGAAAAACAACTTCGACCATTTCGTGCCCTTTTTCGGCGCGCCTTTTACGTACACAGCAGGGGCTAAGCGAACTGGCAAAGCTTCTTCGTTGTTAACCAAAACCGCCACATGGCCGTTTAACGTGGCGCCGTTAAAGTCTTCGTCATTCACCGTGCCACTATCGCGTTTAGCGCAAGCATCAGAGCTGGTAAGCGTACGAGCCGCGTTACCAATCGGAGGCGCCGCCACCACAAACATGGTGTCGTAAGTTCCATCCGTGATATTGCTTCCTTCGTAAGCGCGAATCTTGGTGGTGAGCGTAGTACAGTCGGTGCCTTCTTCTCCACCAGGAACGGCAACAAGCATAAAGTTTTTATCGTTAGCCGCCGTACCATCATTGGTAGGAGAGCAGCTCGAACCGGCCTTCGCCACACCCGAGAACATCACTGCTCCGAGTAACAACATTACGTACAACTTTGAACTTTTCATTGTTTTTCACCTGAGAAACTTTTTGCAACACGCGGCCCACGACGGTACGCGCACTCCAAAAAATTGATGATAGGTTTTTAGTTCGAGAGGTACGTTAGGAGGGGCGAACGCGCAGAAAAATGTAACTGCTCGTAATCCACCAACGTACCGTTTCGAGCCACAAGTAATAGACTACCGAAAGCCCCAATCCGGCACAAGATGTTAAGATTGTTACAGTTTGTCGATGTATTCTCAATGAGTTTAGAGGCTTACCGAACTGTGGAGAAATCGTGGTGGTTTCTCAACAAAGATAATTTTTGATGGTTTGACAGCGGGGTTTTGCCTTTCATCGAGTCGGGTGGGCGTTTTCCTTAAGAGAGTGTCTCAAAACCTTATGTAGAGCCGCGTTCCGGTCATTTACCGAGCCTGCGTAGCAGGCGCGGCAACCTTTGGCCTGCAGTGAAAGGGTTGCTTCAGCCACACTGCGTGCGCCTTCGCTATGACGGCGAAATACCAGAACGCTTTGTGTTTAGTTCGATTGCTGAGCCATCACAAAGAATTCGGCTTTTTATAAATTAGCGAAGTTTAGCCTTACTTACGAGCCAGGCGCGAAAATCGGCGTTAACGTCTTTGATCTCACAATAGGTTCCCAAGTAAGTGGTGAGCTTTCGCCCCACCGACAATTTTAATAACTCCGGCAGCGAACACTTTTTTGAAATCATTTCTACCGCGGCGGTAGAGGTTTGGTAGTGAAAGCGGGCGCCGTTGGTTTCGGCGTTGGGGTGGCTCAACGTGGTGATATCCACCGCCGGCTGCTTACTCAACCACCCGTAATCAACCTTTTCGCGGCGCGAGAGAAAATTGGCCAGCCCCTCTTCTAACCAAGCGGGTATCGCCGACTTATATTTTTGAAAGAAGATGGCGTGCACCAACTCGTGCCCAAACACCTCATCAAAATTTGCCGTGTTTACCGCGGGGCCAAGGTGAATGGAGCAATCTCCCCGGCGAAAAAAACCCGCCGCCTTAAAGTTTAGCTTTAAGCCGTCGGTAAATTGGCTTTCATCGGCGTAGAAATAGACCGGCAGCCGACGAATATCCCACTCCAGCGCTTGCTGAATGGCATCGACCACCTTTTGCATTCGCCGTTCGGTTATCCACGCCGGTGGATTGGGAACGCTAAGCTGATTGGTTTTAATGGGAATCGCGCTAAGCCAGGCCGAGTAAACACCCAGCCCCAAAGAGACGAGCCGCTTCAATTAGAGCCTTTTTTCTCTCGAAGCTCTTTGCGGCGCATCAACTCTTCTGGGTTATCCGTAGGCAGTTGCTTCATCTTCCACACGCGGTAACCGCCCGCGCCTTCCACCCATTCACCGGTGGCTTTGGTGTCTTCGGGGTCAAGGCCATGCCGAACTAAGTTGGCGTGGTACTTTTCTTCGCAGCGATCGAGCCGGTCTTTGAATTCACCGAAACGCCGATCGAGCACGCTTTTTACATTGCGCATTCGGCTGAGCCTGTCTTCGAGTTGCTCTTCGTTAACCGCCACCACTTTCTTTTTATCTTCGACGCGGTACTTCTGAGCGGCGTCATTGATCGAAATCTTTTCCCAGCTCTCCATGGCGTCGGGCACTCCGTTGCCGCCTAAGCGCGGGTCAGTCACTTTTTTTCGACACTCTTTTAGCTTCAACCACAAACCACCGGGGTCCTGGCGGCTAGAACCGTAAATTGAGTTTTCGGTCTCCTCAATGCTGTCGCGAACCTTCGACATGTCTTCTTCGAGCGACACTTTTTTCTGAATAACGATGCTGCCACCCTTTTCGCCGACAACCTCATTGCGCTCGCCCGTCTTGGTGACGTACTCCTTGTCGAATTTTTCGGGAGCGTCCATGCTCACCGTTTTTTCTTTTGAACCGCACGCGGATATCAATCCGCAGACCGCCACGGCAAACGCCGCCCAAGTGAATTTATGTTTCATTGCTTAGCTCCTAATCCTGACAAACAACTGGTTTAATCGGGTTGCTGCAGTTACGCGCCGTGCAACTACCCGAGGCCGAACACCCAAACTGATTGCAATACCCGCCGGCCGGCCAGCAACCGTATAGATTGCAGCCTCCGCCACTAACAAACTTGCCAAAATCATTTGCCTCGGCGCAGCGGTAATTTACGGCGTCGCGGGTGGAAACATCGCCGCTCTCCAGCATGTGGCTCTTGCCACCGTCGGCCGCCGCGTTGAGCAATTCTTTTACTTTGCCGCCCTCAAAAATTACCGCCTTCTTCTGGCCGTCTACCTCGTAAGTCCAGATCTCTTGGCTGCCGCGAAAGGTTTTGTCTTGGGGCGTGCCCATCTGATCGCGAACCTGCTCGGGGGTCATCCCCCGGCCCACCTCAACAAGTCGGGCCTGTTTTGAGGCACAGGCAGAAAGCAAAAGAGCCAGCAACAGAATGCCAAAGAATGATGGTTTCATAGGAGGTTTGAATTCTCCCACCGAATGCAAAGATTACAAACTAGAATTTCGCGTTTCCCTGCCTGCCAAATAGCCCAATAGCGTCGCATAACTTTGGTTATGAATCGTATTGAGCCCAACCGAACGCCTATGATAGGTTCGCCCTAATTTAGGAGAACTTATGCGCCTTTGGATAGTTACTCTCGCCCTTGCCGCCTCTTCCTTACTTTTGGCCGACGAAAACTGTGAGCAACTCAAAAAGACCATTCTTCAGGTCGATGGTCTGCCGCAGAAGGCAGTGGCCGGCAATGAAACTTTGCCGATAAAGTTTGAGCTCACTGACTATGCGGCAACGCTGCTCAAACCGTACTCCCAAGTTTACATTTCGGTGCTATTTAGAAATGAAATCCTGGGCTCTCTGGGCTTTTCGGATAACCTTTTCGTAAAAGAGAATAACAAGGCGATTCAGACCAAGTTCGAACGCAAATTCAAAGTGCCTAAAACCGCCCAAGGCCTCTACAAAATAGGGTGGCTCTTTCTCAATGCCTCTGGACCGACCAGTAACTGCTACGGGGATATGAACAGACTGAAAGCAGAGGGGATCGAGGTGCCGTCGCACCCCGCTGCCGATATCCATCCGCCCATCGTCCTAAAAAGCCGCTTCAATAGCAAAAGTGCCAAGCCCAATGAAGAGGTGGTGTTAAGCTTTTCGGTTGAAGATAAAGAAAATTCACCAATCTGCACTAAAGAAAACAAAGAGCAAAAACTCTGTTCCGAATACTCTACGTTTCACCTGCAACTGAGCACTGAAAAGGGGCCGACCGGCGAAGTGGCCGATATGCATATCTCGGCGCCCATTTTAAAAATAGGCGCAAGCGAGTACGAAATTCGGTTTGTGGTTCCTAAAAATGCCACGGCTGGCCATTACCATCTCGAAACACTTAACATTTTTGACCTCGCTGGAAACGGTTCTACCCAAGTTTCTGATCTTGAAAAGAAGACGGCGCTAGAGATCGTTTCGCAATAGGACATCAGCTCTGGACCAAGTCCGAATCGCACCCGCAACCTTTCCGGCCGGAAAGGGGATGGGCACCTCTTAAAATTCCCCCGCCCGAAGAACTAGAGTAAAATTTCTGCAACATGACCCCGGCCCTCGACCGCATAAACTACCTAAATATCGGGCTGATGCTGGGCACCGGCGTGGTGGCTTATTTTTTGCCGTTTCATTTATTTCTCGGCGCCTACGCCATTCTTGGCCCGCTGCACTACTTGACCGAAATCTCTTGGCTTCACGACCGAAAGTATTTTGCCCGGGGACGATACGATTGCCTCTGGCTCTGGGCCCTTGCCCTTTTGGCCTGCTCAAAAACCACCGAAGTGGCGGCGTGGCTTTCACGCCACCAACTACAGCCGCTGGGCATGGCCGCCAGTTGGCTTTCACAACACGAGCCGGCATGGATTGCGCTAGGCGCGGGCCTCGCCGTCGTACTAATCCGCAAACCGATCTGGCAAATAGTTGCCGTGGCCACCCTGTTTCTAAGCGCCGGAGTTTTGGGCACCCATTTTTCTTACCTTACTTTTGGCACCTTGATTTTAATGGTTCATGGCTGCGGCTCGACGTGGCTATTTGTGCTCTACGGATCAATGAAGGCAAAGAGCCGATCGGGTTTTTTATCGCTCGCCGTGATGACACTCATGGCGCTGGGAATTTTGTTGGCTCCCCCGCCCAGTAGCCTGAGGTTAAGCGCTTACCTTGCGCACACCATGAGCCAAGCGGGTAACCTGCACTATGACTTCACTCGATTACTGGGGTGGAACACTTCGGGTTTAGAGTTCGTTTCGGCGGTGCGTTTCATCGCCTTTACCAACACCTACCACTACCTAAATTGGTTTTCTAAATCTCGGGTCATTCAGTGGCACCGAATCAGTCGCCGGCGCCTGGTCCTCATCGGAGTTTTCTATTTGGCAATCGTATCCGCCTACGCCTACGACTACCGGCTGGGGATGCAGGCGGCGCTCTTTGCGGGCCTTGCCCATACGTTCTTAGAATTTCCCCTCAATCTGAAATGCCTGTCGGGGATTTTTTCTGCAATCAAGGAGTCGATGCGTTTTGAGCCTCGCGCGCTACGGACCTTATCTCGCCAGATCGATGGAGCACCAAAAATCTCTGCTTTTGTGAATCCCATTGCAAATCGTCAATTGGCGACTGAGTTTCAAACGACTGCTCCCTAACCAATTTATTCTGCTTCAGATCAAACCAAAGAAGTGTGCCGACGGTGGTGCCGATGATCATGGTTTCACGGTGAACCAGAGCGACTAAAAATTCACTCCGCCGCCCGACTAAAGATTGTGCATTTTGAACGGCGGTCTTTACGCCCGTCTGTGGATCCCAAAGATAAAGAAGGGGGTTACCTTCGGGTCGTCGCATAGGACGTTGCCGCCCCACAATCCGAATTCCCGCGGTCCAAAGTTCGGCCGACGAATAGGCGGCAAACAGAGCATCCACTTGAATCTCTAATTGCGATTGAACCGTCATAGGCCATTCCCAAATAAAGACGTCAGATTGATTCGGCAGCATTATGGCCAGCGAACTTTGCGGGCTTCGGACCGGATAGCTGTTTAGCATTTTTCCATTCACGATAAAAAGATTATCCCCTCTCTGGTTAAGCGTACGCCCCAGAGTGGGATCCCAATCAGAATAGGGATGGTGTTGTCTTAGTACATAATCTGAATAATCGCTGGTAGCTGAAATTAGGCTAAAGCCCTCATAGCTGCCAATGGTTCCCGTTTCTCGCGACATTTTGTATTCAACCCCTTCAAAGTGAATACTGTCGCTAATAACTAAGTCGTCAAAAGTGGCGACGAGATCAAAGGCGAAGGTCTTGCCGTTTTCACTCAGCTTTAAAATTGAGAGCTGTATTTTTTTATCCATCGCATAAGCTCGCACCGCCAGCGCAATGTGCTGCGGCTTACCGGGAATAAGCGCCAGGGACGCGGAAGGGGGAACCAGGGAGGCATCCCCGCTGTCTGGGGAAGGAAGTTCCATCGCCCTAGTGAAAAGCACATTCACGGCAACCGAGGACGGCTCGATGAGCGCCCCCCCAAAAAGAAGCTTGCGGGCGGTCACCACAACACCAAGATCTTCACCGTCAATATATGAGTTAGCAAATAGTACCGTGTTGCCGGTGGCACTCAAAAGGGGAGCTAAGCCACCATAAAGGTGTGAAGGGGTCATGTTTTCAAATCGCCCGACCACGCGAGCCTGGTCGCCGCTTAGATCAATTAGGTCGAAGTTGAGCAGAGCTCCCCCGAAAGGAGAAACCTGCTGCAAAAGAATGCGATTGCCAGCGACGCCTTGGTTTAAAAAAAAGCGCTCCTGCGCTTCTAGCTCAGGCAAGCGTTCGTTCACCACGGCGACGAGATATTCGGGACAACTGACCGGGGGCGGCGGCGGATCCGATTGGGCAGGCGAAAGTGAGCCAACCACGGCCATAAAAACAGATAACCAGGCAGGGGGAAATTTCATCCGGCTACCTGGCGCCGAAGCCAATCCAAAAACAAGCGGTCGATTGGATGGTGAATTGATACTGTGGCTAAATTTTGTCCACACCACTGATGCTTTATCACGGCAGTTGATTCGCAGCGTGCAGCGCGCGGTGGTGGCGGTGACAAAGAAAAATTAAAAAAAAACTCCGAGAACGGGTGGAACGCTTTTGATTTAGTTCGATTGCTGAGCCCGCCTAAACAGCACTAGCCCCGAAGTGAGGTCGTGGCCCTCAAGACAAAAAGGCAAAGCGAGTGAAGTAAAGACTAGTCACGCCGCCAACGCCCGGCCTTGCACTAGGCGCCCGAACCACACCCAGATGGAAGCGCCACCCAACGCCCACGAGCAACGTGAGAGCTACCGCGCCCCGCCCCCCTATCCGCAGTTCCCGAAGTTTACTGCCATACGGGAATCGAGAGTGTTGGCGTCGGACTCCACTCTTTTTCGATTCGAATATCCGTGGCGGTAAGCTTTTGCCGGCGCATGACTCTCAACTGCTCGAGCATATCAATCTCGGGGCGATAGCCTGGCTCGGAGGCGTCTTTACCGAAAACCACCACGGCCAGCGGCTTGGCGGCCATGTAAAATTGCGGAATGGTGGTGCCATTCAAAATATCGCCACCCGGTAGTTGATTTATATTGGCGGATCGCCGCACCAACTGCATGCCGGGATAATCCTTGGCCCAATGGCTCTGGGTAAAGGAGAGGGCGAAGGTGACGCAATTTTCAACCGGCATGCTTTCATCCATCTGCCCAAATCCCGCCACGTTGTAGGGGGGAGTTGTTGTGACCCCGTCAATGGTGGCAGCGCCCGCTTTTCGGTCGCGGTAGTACTTGATGAGATCGCTCATGGCGCGATCGGGCATTTCAAAAACGGTTTCGAAGGTGACGGGGTTGTTTCCGCGCCGAATTCTTTTGGTATCGGCCTCGCTGGCGC
>JAYSWN010000166.1:0-3260 GCA_043718025.1 Pseudomonadota bacterium | reverse complement strand
TGGAACGTGGCCAAGTGCTTTGTAAGCCGGGCACCATCACTCCTCATAAAAAATGCAAAGCTGAAGTTTATATTTTGACCAAGGAAGAAGGCGGTCGTCATACGCCGTTCTTCACTGGTTATCGCCCTCAGTTCTATTTCCGCACCACTGACGTAACCGGTGTCGTTGCCCTCCCTGCGGGCACCGAAATGGTTATGCCAGGCGACAACGTCGCGGTGGAAATTGAGCTCATCACTCCAATCGCTATGGAAAAAGAGGTTCGCTTCGCAATTCGTGAAGGTGGACGTACCGTAGGTGCGGGTGTGGTGACGGAAATCATCAGCTAAATTCGTATTTAAGAAGTAAGTCGAGGAAACTATGTCGCAAACGATTATTAATATGGAATGCACCGACTGTCGTCGTCGCAACTACACGACGACCAAAAACAAGTCGACGCACTCAGAGCGTATGGAACGGGCAAAGTATTGCAAACACTGCCGTCGCCATACTAAGCACAAAGAAATCAAATCGTAGTTTCCTGATTTTTTTTGGACCCGCTGCATCACCCCCCTGGGGCAATGCGGCGGTCCGTCTTTTTTTAGGGCGCTAGCTCCAACGGTAGAGCAACGGATTCCAAATCCGTGGGTTGTCGGTTCAAATCCGACGCGCCCTGCATTTTTCTTCTCAAAGCCAAAATACTAAGAATCGCTAACTCGGTTGTTTTTTATTAAGCTCAGTTTTGAGCCGTTGTTCAAACTCACCTACAGTATCCATCAGATGGGGAAGGTTAGCTTTGGCTTTCTCCGCGATGAAATTGATTAAAAAACTAATGGCCATCGACTTGATCATTCTCACTTCGTCAGGATAATTTTGCGCCACCGCGCGCAAAAGAGGAACCGAAACCGGACGGGCAGCTTGCCGATGGGATGGGTCGGTTCTTAAAGGAGCCCGTTGGGTTGCACTCCCCCCTACCAACCAGCGCGTAAAAACTATTCCGCTCAGCATTGCTCCGCCGACCATTAATAAAGGGCGTTCTTGCACCTGATGAGTAAGTGAAAAAAAACGAGCGGTGGCCTTTACGTTCTCGATTGCCCCTTCCAGGCTCTCTTTGGCCATACCGACATCTGCGCGCAGGGTGTCTTCGAGTGATTCAAGCTTGGTCGCCAGGTCAGCTTTAGTCTGGGCAATCTCATTTTTAATACGGTCTGATTTTTTACTCATTCACAAAACTCAAGTCTTTGGATTTAGCTCGCGCAATGGCCAGACTCACTCCACCCGCGATGAGAAACAGAACAACCGTGATGGCAAAGCACCCCCACAGCGGCAAGCCACTGTTATCGTGAAGCACAAAAACAACGGTGAGCGAAAAAAGTAGGCCCGCCGAAAACAGCGCAACAATTGCAACCGCCATCCACAAAGCAAAAGGTTTAAGGTTTCCCCAGTCCTCAAATAGCTGCAGCTTCACCAAAGCCACTTGCTGTTCCACCAGCTTTTGCGCGTCCTGCACTATTTCGCCGGCCAAAATGGCGAGTTTAGGTTTTTCTTTCGGTTCTAGTTCGTTGGGGTTCATGCCGTTTGCTTAGCGTCGCGTAATGATCAAGCCAACTAAACAGCCAACGCCGAACGTAACCGCCAACGCTTCTAAGGGATGCTTTCGTACCAGCTTCGTAGTTTTCTTTACTAAGTCACCGTAAAGCTCCTCGGCACTCTCCAATGACTCTGCGGCGATCTGGCGCCCTTTGTCGATTAGCTCTGACGCGCCGTCAGATTCGTGGGTTTCTGTTTTTTTGTCGCGCATAGTTTTCCCTCGTGAAAGTAAAGAAAAAGACTCTACGCCGGGCGGAAAGCCTTGACCAGAGGCAAAAAAGTCGACAACCGAAGCGGCCGAAATGGGGGCGTGGCGTCTCTGCTCCCTGCGTTACTCGTGGGGGTGGGGTGGCGTTTACAAATCGAGCCGTCTGCCGCATCGCGCGTCGACAGAGTGTCTCGCCGACAGAGACATATTGTCCGTAGCTAGACGCGTAAAACGACGCTTGCCCCCATCAAAGCGTTGGCCAAGGTCTTGCAAACAGAGCAAGACATTCCTCGCCCGGTTTACGCTCCTCGCTCTAACTCAATTCAATTTAAAAAAAGGAATTCTTTATGATGTTTCGCTTGGCACTTGTGTGCTTAACCACCGCGTTGCAATTTACGGCATTCGCAGGGAGTGACCCCGTGCAAGTGCCGGCGGCACTGCAAAAAGTATTTGTGCCCATCGGTTTCGACGACAATGACCTCGGCCAAGTGATGGTTGCCGGAACTTTTTCCGACACTTGCCACAAATTGGGTCCGGCGCGGGTCCAGGTCGATTCCGCAAGTAGTACGGTGTACATCGAACAGACCGCGCTAAAATACTCCGAGATCTGCCTTCGCATGATTGTGCCGTTTGTTAACGTCGTAGATTTAGGAATACTACGATCGGGTAACTACAAAATCGTCGACGTCTTTTCGAAAGAAAATCTCGGCTCTCTTTCCGTACTTACCGCAAAAACGAGCGCGCCAGATGACTTTCTCTACGCTCCGGTTTCCGACGCCGATATCGTAGTTTCAGACGACGGCCTCAAACACAATCTGGTACTTAAGGGAATGTTTTCGAGCCGCTGCAGCTCGATGAAAGAGATCAGAGTTCATCAGTACTCGGACACCGTAGTGGTGCAACCCATTATGGACTACCGCGAAACCGATCGTGATTGCGCCTTCACCAAGGTGAGATTTGTTTACGTACACGAACTCGACCAAAAAGTGGTGGGCGCTCACTTACTCCACGTACGGGTTACCAACGGACGTGCCGTCAATAAACTGGTTGATTTGCCTTAGGCCTAAGAAAAAAGGCCGGGCGAATTCTCTTCGCCCGGCCTTTGCTCTCTTTAGAGAGCTCAGGAGAAACCGCTTATGGATGCTCGGCTTTCCACCCTTTGATTCGATCGAATTTGGGTTTGGTGATGCGGGTTCCCCAATTCTTGGGCGCGGTACCATTAGTGTGAATGGCGTAGATCGTACGTTCGTTAGTCGCCTTTTTGTACACGTAAACTGCGCTACCACTATTGCCCCCTTCAGTGTCGCAAAGGTAGTCAACGGTATCAGTATCCACCGCCTTTAGCTTGCAGTCGGAGTGCCACATCGTGCCAAGGGCTTTGTCGCCGGGATAGCCTTTGATGTTTATCGTCGTGCTGGTGCTCAATTGGTCGGTATGACCGTAGGCCATCCAACCGATGTTGTTGCCCACGGGCTCCGCCAAAACG
>JAYSWN010000165.1:0-51920 GCA_043718025.1 Pseudomonadota bacterium | reverse complement strand
TCATCCACATTCGGGCTTGCAAATGAAGTCGCCTCTGGAGTACCGAGAGGCATTAACTTAACCCAAGAAGTGTTCGTCTAAACGGGGACAACTCCACCCTTTATCGACGTCGGCATGGGTCTATATTTGTCCGATAATGCTTCGTTGGGCGGAATCGTTCGAGTAACAACAAGCACTGAAATGAAGCGAGAGCATGTGCGTGAGTCAAACCGAATTCCATTCTTCGGCGGCGACGCCAACAATGAGTACAACCGAAATATTCAAATTGCAGATCTAAATGCTCTTAACGCAGCGCTGGCTGTAATTAGATGGAAGAAATATTTGGGGTTCTATCTCGACTTCGAGCGTGAACATTTCTGCACGTACACGATAGATGGGAATATCCTTGGAAATGAAGACAAAACTGAAATATGAAAAACTAAGACATGAATTCGTCGAGTTCATTCCGAAGGATTTATCGGATGGGGTTATCTACATTTCAGTGCAGTACGCGACGGCGTCGCACCGGTGCTGTTGCGGGTGTGGAAGTGAAGTGGTTACGCCAATTACGCCCACAGACTGGAAGTTGGTTTTCAATGGAGTGTCTGTGTCACTTAGTCCCTCCATTGGAAACTGGAGCCTTCCGTGCAAATCGCACTACTGGATCACTGAAAACAAAGTGGAGTGGGCCTCCAAATGGTCTCAATCGAGAATTGAAAGTGGTCGAACGGCAGACAAGTCTGCAAAAGATCGGTTCTATAAGGAAGCCGAAAGTTCGAGTGAAGACACACCAAAACCGAAGCCTTCTAAGAAGAAACGCTCCTGGTTGTCCGGAGCCAAACGCCTTTTAAAGAAGTAGGACTTCTCTGACTGCGAGCGGGGCACACCTATAAGCGGTTTTTCAACCGCGCACGTCCAGAAGAATGCGGTAGGAAGGTCTGCGGTGGATAGCGACGACCACTCCGAACTTGCAAACGAGGTTGGCGAGATGCCTGACCTCGAAGATTTGATTCGTAATTCGAAATGAGTCTACCCAGTTCCGTGAACCAGAAATCGAATTGCTGAGCCATTGGCATTCCATCTCGGTGGAGCTGTATGAAGTACTCGCGCGAGAACTTCACGACGTACGCGATTGTGGGGGAAGCCTGGGGAAGAAGGTACCAAAGCGTCGACTCCTCACCAAAATCGAAGAAAACTGGCGTAGGGTTATCGGCCCAATCCCTCAGCAGCGCACACTCCCCTAAAGAACCTCTCAATTTCAGCACCGGCGTCTTCTCGTAAACCAGTACCCCCTCCTTCAACAAATTTTGAAACTTGATTCGGTCACGCTTTCGCTTTGTCGCGTCCACGATCCAAACCAGTTTTTTGTAAAAAGCATCTTGAGCCCGGCGCTCCTCAGGCTTAATGGGTGAATGTTGGAATTCTAGTACACAGCCTTGATCGGTTTTCACATCGGCGATGTGTATCTCGGCGCTATCGGCTTGGTGGCGAACCTCTTGCCAACTATCCGGGGCGCTAAAGTGTCCGGCCGATCTCGATAAGTCGTGCCATCCCAGCCGCCATCTCCTGCTCATTGTGCCCAGCAAAACCGAGGCGGAGATGTGAACCACTTCCTCTGTCAGTACGTGTCGGCCCTTCGGGTTGGATAAGAATCCCCGCCGCCGCAGCGGCGTTGGCGAGTTGTGTCGTATCCCAAGGCGTGTCGAGCCAGATCGCCATGCCGCCATCGGGCGGACGCCATGCTAACGGCAAGTCTGCAGCACGTTGTCGTTCGAGCATCGCGATTGCGGCGCACAACCGACGTTCGTAGGTACGACGAGTCCGATTCAAATGCCGTTGGAAGCCCTCGTTACGCATCCAGCGCGCAACGGCATCCTGAAGCAGAGCATCGTTTTGCGTCGTCGTCATCCTGCGCACCGCCGCGAAGTCGTTCAAGAGGCCTGGCGGTAGGACCGCGAAACCGATACGCGATGATGGAAAAAGTACTTTCGATAGCGTCGAAACGTAGACGACGATCCCCGCGGGATCGTCGGCGGCCATGGGCGGCAGCGGTTGGCAGCGATAGTGGTACTCGTGATCGTAATCGTCCTCCAAGATCTTGACCCCGTTCCGCACCGCCATCTCGTAGATAGCCAAGCGCCGCGGTGAGGAAAGGGTAACTGTAGTCGGATACTGGTGAAGCGGTGTTAGGTAGAGGAGCTTGATACGGCGACGCTTTAAGAGCTTAGCGAGATCCTCGGGATCCAGACCTTCGGAGTCGATCGCCACGGGATGGAGGACGGCGCCTGTCGAAGCCAACGCCGCGCGCGCTGATGGATACGAGAGGCTTTCGACCGCGACAACATCGCCTCGCTGCAGCAGCACCTGCGCAGTGATGAAAATCGCTTCCTGTGAACCATGTGTCACGATCAACTCGCGACCCGCGAGCGCGCGCACGCGCCTGAGGTAGCACTTCAGCTCGCGCACGAACGGCGGATGACCAAGCGGGTCGCCGAGATCGAGCAGTGCCGGTGTACAGCGTCGCATCGTCTCGGCCAGCGACGCCTTGAGCTCGCCGAACGGGAAAAGGCGGAGGTCCGGTCGTCCACTGCGGAAGTCCCAGTGCAACTTCGGCGCCTTTGGGACCATACGGGGGGCGCTCGCCACGCTTTTTGTCGCCGTCGGCACCGGACCTGACGAAAAGCGCGACGGCAGTATCAGCGCGACTCGGTAGCCCTTGCGGAGCTCGGCGTGCACCCAGCCCTCCGCCACCAGGTTATCCAAGGCTGTCATCACGGTCAGTCGGTTTGCTCCGATCTGCACTGCGAGTCTCCGACACGATGGTAGTAGCTCGCCGGGCTGGACTAAGCCTGATTTGATAGCATCGCGCAGCGCCGCAGTGATTCGCAGGTAAAGCGGGCGTTTATCTCTTGGAATGGAAACGACGAAGTCGCGCATCTGGTCTAACCGAATTTCATATATCTGGTCATTTCCCTTCTACCAGAACGAAATTAAGCTGGCGTCACGTTTTTGGGGAGGGATGCGTGAATCTGGTGGAGACACAAATAAACTACAAAGTCGGCCGCGATCTTAATTTGGACGAGGTTATCGACCTCTACGTGAAATCAACGCTGGCTAAACGACGCCCTGTCCATGATAGGTCGCGTATGAAGAAAATGATCGAGTCTGCCAACCTGATCGTTACGGCCTGGGACGAATCGCAACTCGTCGGCATAGGTCGATCATTTACTGATTATAGTTGTGTCACGTACATGCACTGCCTTGCCGTCCGCGCAAGCCATCAAAGGCATGGCATAGGCAGGGAAATAATTAAACGGACGCAGTTGCTGGGCGGTCCGCTTGCGACATTGGTTTTGACCGCAGCTCCGGAAGCTGAGCGCTATTATCCGCACATCGGCTTTATCAATGTGCCCCAATGCTGGATTCTCCCAGCGCAGGACAAGCTCGACTATTTCCGTAGCATGGGTGCCACGACGCGTACCTGCTGGCAGTTGTAATGCATCGTGAGGTGTAATGAAAAGCCGTCTAATTCTACCCAACCAGTGCAACCAACAACAAAGCGCACCGACGCCGATGAAACCCTCATCTGAGGGCGTACCGTGCAAGAAAGGGCTCAACGTGGTGCCAAAGCCGCTGTCTCCTTCGGGGCACGGAAGGCCTCGTTGGAATTCGATTGATTAGCTTGCGATCAAGCGTGGCCCGAGCGTGGGACTTTCGCTCGACGCTGCTGATGACATCAAAGAGAGCCGCATTCTACGGTAGCCAAAAAGTAGCCAAACGGTAGCCACACCCCGTGATTATGCGTGATTTTCTGTGATGATTCCTCGGAGCACATACCTTCAAGTCGTTGAAACCATTCGTATTGAATTTTAGGGATTTAGGTTCTTTGAACTGACTTAGCCTGAAATCAAATGGTGGGTCCAACAGGGGTCGAACCTGTGACCTCTACCATGTCAAGGTAGCGCTCTAACCAACTGAGCTATGGACCCACGGAAAGTGCCCTAAGCTAGACAAATAATAGGTGAATGCAAAGGATAAAGATTCCGAAAGAGTGCGATCTATTCCGATCAGTCAGCTCTTAAAAATCGCCTCGACCGCCGCCCTCTTCGAAACCGCGACTGCCCGATCCGCCGCCGCCCTCTTCGAAGCCGCGACTGCCCGATCCACCGCCGCCATTTCCGCCGGCGTCGGGGTTTGAATCCGCAATCCGGCGCCCAGGTTCCGTTACTCCATTGTCGTCTGTCGAATCGGCGATTAAGTGGTCAGAACAGATCGCCGGCTGCGCCCCTTTGACGTCGCCTTCGGGGCTGGCCGAGAGAGGGCGCGCCAGCGTAAAAGTCATTAATATCAAACCTAAAATACTTAAAACACACCGCATTATCAAGCCATAGCACTTCCCCTTTTTTGAATCTATAAAAAGATGAAAAAATTACACGCGAAACTAAAGGTTAACGCTTTGCGCCAGCCCTTCGAAAAGCATTCGCATCACTTCAAAAACTTCCTCATAGTCAAAATAAATTGGCAGCAGGGGGAACAAAGTGGGGACTTTGGGGACGGCGTGGGCAGCAATGGCTTTGGCACTTTGTTTCAGCGTCAAGGGGCGGGCAACTCCTACGCTGGAATCAGTGGCGCAACTGGCAACTCGGACCACTTCGCTAGAAGAGGTGGTTACCGAACTGGGGAAGGCCTACCCCGAATTGCGAGAAAACTTTGTGCTCATGCACGAAAGTAAAAGTCGACAGCGGGCCAGCTACGAATTTCCGAGGGTGATTTCACATCTGAACAATGGCCGGTTCGTGATGGCATTCAACAGCGACCCCGCGCTTCAGGGTTATGACGAACTTGAGATGCTTGAGTTTGCAACCCAAGCTCCACAAAGAATTCCCGAAGGATTTGCAAAAAATTACGAAAGCGAAGGGTTTCGCTTCCGTCGGATTATTTTTGATAGCCACCAGCGCAAAGCGCCTGAAGTTCGCCCGATCAACGAAGCGCTCTGCCAAGGTTGTCATGGCCATGCCAATGACCTACGCCCCAATTGGGAAAGCTACAGCATTTGGGAAGGGGCCTACCCACGCACTGATTTTGCGCACCCAGGAGAAAAATATCGCTTCGGCTACCGCACCGACGATCACGACGGGTTTGATCTTTTTTACACTCGGCAGGCGGGGCGCGGACGTTTCGCTTTTTTACGGGGACTCGAAGCGCAGTTTGTAAACGGTCACCCTTCCGAAAAGTACGGCTTGGGCCGAGTGGCGCCCAGCCAATTTACGCAAACCATGGGCTACCTTAACTACCGAAGAGTGGCCCACCGGATTTTAGAAAGTACAGATTACCAAGCGTATCGCTTCGCCATTCTGGGAGGGTTGTACAACTGTGAAGAGTACCAAGCCTTCTTTCCCCCAAACTTTGAAACCACGCACTCACTGCAGTGGTATTTAGATTCAACCGAAAAGTCATTTAACGACGATGAAAATAGATTTCATCTCGACGGCGACTATGAAGGCATGGGCAAACTCCGTTACGTGATGGAGGGACGAAACCAGTCGATGTTCAAGTGGAGCATGAGCTTCAGGCGGAGCCCGTATTCCTTTGTCACTCCGGGTGGCAGCATGGAGGGCTTTATTGCGGGAGTGATGATGGAGTATGACCGAGAGCTCACCCCGTACCGCGTATTCGATATAATCGAAGACAAAAACTATGGGCACACTACCGAATTTTCGCTGGAGTGGACCGGCAGCATGCGCACCCAGACTAAAAGCGTTTGTGATGCGCTTAAAGAAAAAAGCCGGACAACCTTGGGGGGCCGTTACTAAATCTCGATCGCGCCGCGGTTTGAAACCGAAGGATTTAACCGGCTTGAGCACTTCTGTTTTTGATGGGTTTAAACGACAGCGCCTTGGTCGGGCAAACCTCGATGCACCCCCCGCAACCGATACAAACCGTTTCGTGCAACCCAAAACTGCCCAGGGTCGGTTTGCGATCTTTGTGGGCGTACGACGCTACATCAATTCCCATCGGACAAGCCTTAGTGCAAAGATTGATGCCAGTGCATTTTTCGTTAGCCACCACCGCAAACTTTGAGCCGGTGTACTTTCCGGAAAGCTCCATAAACTTCGCCAGCGGGCAGCCGTACCGACACCACACCCGGGTTCCGAAAAAGGGGTAGGCGCCGACGCCGATAACCGAACCAAACACAAAATCTACGCCAAAATCCTGAACTTCACGAATGCGCGCCACCACATCCGGCGCAGCAATCACCTGCATGGTGTCAAAAAGCAGCAAAGCCCCGAAGGCCAAGGCAAAGAACATAATCGCCTTTTGCACCCATTCGCTTTTGGCGGCAAATTCACCCCGGGGAGTGCCCTCTTTCACCCATTTTTTTCCCCACACCGTAATCCCCACCGTTTCGGCTAGATTGCCGCACGAGCAGATCCACGAGCAGTAGCGCTTGCCGAAAAACCAAACGAAAACCGGAATCACGACGAACAGGTAAGCCGCCATCCCCCAACTGGTGAAGGCCGGAAACAAATAGACGTGCGCCGTTTTTACCGGTGCGCTAATCGTGTCGTTCCAAAAATCGGTACCACGCGAAAGGGGTAGAATGACGAACGGAAGCAAAAAGAAACCCACCAGCTGCACCCAGAAGATGCTGGTAAATTTAGAACGCTGGTAGCGGCCCATGCCCGCTGGGGCCACGGCCTTAAAAGAGTAAACGTTCTTGTCGACGAAGAGCGCAGTTCCTGCGATTCCACAGACCACCGCGGTGTAGACCAACATGTACCAAAAGGAGAGAGACTTGCCCAAAATTCGGGTGTCGGCACCGGGCCCCAGTAAAAAATCAGGGTATTTATAGAGTGCGTAAAAGGCGATGATAGAGGGCACAAATAAGACGATAAAAACCCACTCGGCTTTTGATCTTTTCATGCGGACTATTGTACGCGTGTTTTCACAAATCGGAGAAGACTAAAAGGCGGATGGCGTCGAGACGCGCGGTGGTCTCTTTGATGGCGAGGATTCCGGCGTCTTTTTTTCTTATCTGAGCCGTTATCTCTTCGGCCGTGATGAGTAAGTTCACCCGGGAGAGTTCTCTTAATCGAGTGACTTCATTATCCTGTCGGATGGTCCAGGCGGCGATGGCGGCGGTGAGAATAGGCTTAGTAAATTCGAGGGTAGACTGGTGTGCCTTTTCAAAAACCGCCGGCAATCGGTCACGCAACGGCTTTAACAACTCCGCCGCCGTGTGCAGGGGGATTGGCTTTAAAGCAGCGCTATCGACTTTAAGCGCGCTCTTCAATATTTTTCCGGTGATGGTTACGAACACTTTAAAGGTTTGCACCGGGAGATCGTGCTCAAGCTCCAGGGCGGCCGGAGCGGTGGATCGCAAAACGTACAATAGCTCTAAAAGGATGGGCTCCGGCGCCCGACCATCAGGATTTATGCCGGCGGTAATTTTACCAACTTCGCCGTGAAGAATGATTTCGAGAGCCCCATCCACAATGGGGTGCTCCCAATTCAAAAAGGCGAGATCTTCGCGTACCAATGCCTCTTCGCGACGAAAGGTGGCCATCACTTCGCCAACTGAACTCAACCCGGGTATGCGTTCGACAAAAGTTAGGGAATGAGCCGTGAGCTTTAAGATTCCTTTTTCATCGACGGCTTCGGAATCCACCCCAAAGTAGTCAAACGCACCTTCGAGAAACTGACGCAGGTCGGCCGAGTGGTCAATGGCGTCAATTTTGGTCGCCAGCGACGTGCCCCGCCCTTCGTTAAAAGAGTTAATGTCGATGAGCCGATCAACGCTGGCTTTCTGGGCAACGCGGATCTGCTCGGAAGTGACCCGCGTGTACTCTAGAAAATCCTGGAGAATCTTGTCGCGCTCTGCAAAATTGGGCGCCTTAGGCAAATAGGCGCGCAGCGTGGACATCAGCCGTTTGCCCATCTCTTTGGGCAGCGGGGCTCCGTTCCACGGATCACTGAAGATCTTAAGCCCCTCTTCGTACCACGCGTACAAAACCTCCTCGGGAGTGCCGGGGTGATAGGGGACATGAATCTGTACGATATTTTTTTGGCCAATGCGATCGAGACGGCCGATACGCTGCTCGATGGTATCGGGATGGAGCGGTAGATCAAAAAGAACCAGGTGGCTACAAAATTGAAAATTGCGCCCTTCCCCACCAATCTCGCTGCACAATAACAACCTAGCGCCGTCAGTTTGGGCAAACCAGGCCGCCTGCCGGTCGCGCTCAACAATTTCCATGTCTTCATGAAACAAAGCCGTGCGAATCGAGCTTTGATCGCGCAGCCAATCCCTCAAGTCTTCAACCCGTTCGGGACTTGAGCAGATGAGCAGTATTTTTTCGTTAGCGGTACTGTTCAATAACTTCAGTAACGATTCGCAACGGGCATCAAACCATTCGGTGCGATTCTTGCGCGACATCCCTTCATCAATGCCAGCCGAGAGATCGAACAGTTCGGAATCAGAAAGTTTTTTAGAATCAATTTTGGCCAGCGCCGCTTCCCATTCGGGAGGAGTGGGCAAGGCGTGTGCAATCATGCGCCGCTCAGGAAAACCCTGAATGCGGCTGCGCCGGTTACGAATCAAAACTCGCCCGGTACCGTGCCGATCTACCAACCGCGCTAAGAGCTCTTGCGACTCACCGCCCAGTCCGAAAATGTCGATCGCTTTGCTTAAATCTTTATCTTCGGGAAAACATTTTTTTATGTCGCCTAAAAAAGAGGGGTCGCGATCGCCCTTGGCAATGCGATCGGCGGTAACGGCGAGTTCGCCCATCTTCTTACTTTGCTTTTCGAAGGCTTTGAAATCAGAGAATCTCTTTGGATCTACAAGGTGAAGCAGACCGTACTGAGTTTCGATGCCCTGATGCTGGGGTGTCGCGGTAAGCAGAATGAGCCCTCGCGATTTCTCGCTGAGTACCCGCACCACTTCCCACTCCACGCTCGGCTCATCAGGATGCCAGGTGAGGCGATGGGCTTCGTCAACGATCAAGAGATCCCAGTCTTCACCGGCGGCCTCCATCAAACGTTCGGGACTGGACTCTAAAAAGGAGAGTGAACAGATCACCCGCTGGTTCATCTCGAACGCATTTTTACCCTGACTCGATTGCTCTTCTTCACTGCGCTCTTCATCAACGAGCGAAAACATTTCATTGAAGCGGCGGTGCATTTCGGCGAGCCATTGGTTTTCGAGTGCCTCCGGGGTGACGATCAGTACCCGGTTGGCGCGGCCCAAAGCGCGGAGCGAGGAAAAGATCATCCCCGCTTCGATGGTTTTGCCCAATCCCACTTCATCGGCCAAAAGCACGCGCGGGAACTCACGGCGCGCGATATCGGACGCGATACTAAGCTGGTGAGGGAGAAGCGAAATGCGGGGGCCTACCAGGCCGCGAACCTCAGGTTCAAGGCTGCGGGCCCGAATTTTCCAGGCCTGCTCGCGCAGCTGAAACGTTTTTGGATGAGCCCAATGGCCAGCGTAAAAACGGGTTTGCGGGCTTTCGTCGGCCAGAATAGCGTCGAGATCTGACTCCCAAACCGTTTCGCCGCCTTCGGTCTCGTAGCGAAACAGCCCCTTCACTTCGTGGGCTTTGGCCACGACGTGGCTCTTTTTTTTCTTATCTTGAATCTTTTGACCGGGGGTCAGCACCAGGCGGCGAAGCGGGGTGCCCTGGGCCGAATAACGGCGCGTAACGTTCACCGCCGAAAACGTCACTTCAATCCAACGCGGGGGAATAATCGCCACGACGGCGCCTAAACCCAACTCTGGTTCCAATTCTGCAGTAACTCGTTGTCCGACTAGCCACATAGATATTGATTATTCGTATTGAATTTGCACCAATGATGCTGCCCGGCGAGCCGTTCGCCTAGCGCTTTCCACCGAGATTCCGGTTGCAAGGGCCACGCCCATGCGCCGAAATTTTCGAGAGGAGGGTTTACCAAAAATTCTTAAGTTTGTGTTTTTTATCGCAAGGGCCTTATCCAAGCCCCGGTAGGACACCGACTCTGAATCACGATTGGCTAAAATCACGGCCGAGGCCGAAGGGCCTCGGTAGTGAATGGTGGGAATGGGCAGCCCTAAAATGGCCCGCACGTGCAGGTCAAATTCAGAAAGATCTTGCGACACCAACGTCACCATTCCCGTGTCGTGGGGGCGGGGCGAAAGTTCGGAAAAGATCACCTCTTTTTTGGTGACGAAGAATTCGACGCCGAATAGCCCAGCGCCGCCCAGCCGATCGGTAATCTTTTTAGCCATTTTCTTGGCCGCCGCCAGCGCCGTAGGCTTTAAACGGGCGGGAATCCAAGACTCTTGGTAGTCACCCCGCTCTTGCCGATGGCCAATCGGGCTCACGAATAGAGTCGGCCCTTTACGCTGACGAATGGTGAGCAAGGTAATTTCTGATTCAAAATCGATGAACTCTTCTACGATCACCTTAAGGGTGTCGCCGCGCATGCCGGCGGCAGCGAATTGCCAACTGGGGTCGATGTCGCGGGCTGACTTGGCGATCGACTGCCCTTTTCCCGAAGATGACATCACGGGTTTAATCACCACGGGGTAGCCGATCTTCTCAGCCTCTAGCCTTAAACTTCCCACCGACGTAGCGTACGCATATTTGGCGGTTCGCAGTTTCAGCTCCTTAGCCGCGACGTCACGTATCGCATCGCGGTTCATGGTGAGGTGGGCTGCTTCGGCGGTGGGCACTACGGTAATCCCCTGTCGCTCAAATTGCCGCAGCTTTTCGGTACGAATAGCTTCTATCTCGGGAACGATCAGATCCGGCGCATGCCGCGCCACGACGCCTTCAAGCGCCTCGGCATCGAGCATATTGATCACTTCGAAGGCGTCGGCCACCTGCATAGCCGGGGCATTGGGGTATTTGTCTACCGCCACCACGTAACAACCCAGACGCTTAGCGGCAATAACCACCTCTTTGCCCAACTCTCCCGCGCCTAATAGGAGGATTCTATTTGCGTATTTCATGTAAGGAGAAAGTACTATGAATAGGCTCAGAGAAAAAGCGTATCCCATCGAAAAAAATGAGGGTTTTGAATCCCCCCCCGCCACAGTTTCTCCCCGAACGACGTCCCGATGAGCCCCGGTAACAAGGGTTAAAAGAAGGTCGACTCAATTGCTCCCGCCACTGGAATCTCCCCTAATCTAAATACACACACTACCGAGCCCAATTGCCCACGTATTTTCCCAAAATAAATTTTACGGAGATTCCCCGATGAAAATTCTAGCCGGAATATTTTTCACCTTTGTGATTCTTATCGTGGTGGCCGCCAGCCGCGACACCGAGAAGTTGCCGCCCGAAGTTACCGCCCGAGTGCCCGCCAAGTTTGACCTGAACGCAAAAAAGCACCGTCAGGCCAAACGCGAGCTGCAAGAGTTGGTCAAAGCCTGCGGCCCCGGCATCGTCGAAGGCGCCGTTGGCGCCAAGGGACGCGCTTTAGACAATCGGTGCAGCTACCAAGTCAGACTAGACGATCTGTTTTTTAAAAACGAAACCGAAAAGACCGGGTTGCTCGAAGACTCGGAATGGGCGTACGCGCCCCAAACTACGTTTTTTGAAAGTCCGCCCCAAGACATTCCCGACAATTTTGATATTCGCGATCTGATGAAAAACGGAATGCCCGACCTGCGCACGCAAAAATGCGGCGACTGTTGGGCGTGGGCCACTCATCACGGCTTAGAATTGGCACGTGCCGTACACGACCAAAAGGTTTTCGACCATTCCATTCAGACGGTATTGTCGTGCTCCCGTCAGGGAAGCTGCAGCGGTGGCTATATGAGCGCGGTAGATTTTTTGCGCCATGGCCTACCGCTAGAAAGTGAATTTCCCTACGCGGCCAGCAACAAGTCGTGCAAATTCAACAGTGGCCAAATCGAAACCGGTTGGGATGCAAAAGTGCCCAACACACCGTACGTTGGCAGCTCCCTCACCTTCTCCAGATCGTTGCGTACGGCCGACGGCAGTTTTCGCGAAGGCACTAAAGTAAAAGCAATGATGGACGCCATCTACCAATGGAAATCACCGCTCGTGGTGACGGTGTCCGCTTATTCAGTGAGCGGAAATGGCATCGTGAATTCGTGCAGCGCCATCAATTCGGGCGGCAATCACATGGTGACCGTGGTTGGCTGGGACACCGCGGAAGGAAAACGCATTGCGCACGTCTGGAATTCGTGGGGCAAAGGCCACGGTTTGAATGGCGTTTCGCGTTTGCAGTGGGAATGCGGCAACGGCCGACTAAACCGCGGGCTTGGAGTCGCAGCAAAAATCGTGCAATACAAACCGCCCTGTGTCGCCCCCAATGCCGAACAAATTCACTTGCATGAAGCGGTTGCCGGCGATCCGGTGAAAATTGGCGTCGAGCAAGCCGCGGGAACCAAATGCAGCTGGTTGCCAACCGAAGGGCTCACCGACGCCAGTGCCTGCGTCACTTACGCCCGCCCCGACATCAGCACCGAATACCACCTTACCGCCAAAAACGATTGCGGAAGTAGCTCAAGCCAGACGCTGGTCTATTTATGGGGCAGTACGCGCGAACAGGGCGGAAAAAAACTGGTAATGACGCCGTTCGGGCAGACTGAACTGTAGAGCCATTTTTCCACTTTACTACCGCGAAGGCCGCACAGCCCCCGATCGCCAAAGGTGGTCGGGGGCTGGGTTTTTTAAGGCCGAACCAGCCAATATTCGTACGCTCTTAACCAACGTTACCGCTAGCTTTCGCCTTTACTCACCAACCGCTACGCACGGTGATATTTGTAAATTAAGTAAAACTTGGGGTACGAGGTTCGTCGCCGCAGCTCGTTTCCCACATCCACAATCAGGAGCCGCTCATGAAACTAATATTATCCGCGCTCGTTCTTGTGTCTGTGTTGGCGGCAACGCCCACGGCCTCTGCAGCGATCAAAAGTAACGTCATGTTGTCTTACACGATGAAGGCCATCGGTCGGGATCTCGCCATGGTAGTGGATCCTACCAAAAAGCCGGCGGGAGAAGCGACCGACGCCCTCTTGCTGACCGCCATCATCCGCGCCCGAATGATCTCTTCGCTAATGCAACAAGCGATCGACAAAAGCGAAGGCGAATTGCTTCCGGGGAAGATCGAAGAGACCACCGATCCGGCAGAACGAAAGAAACTTACTGAACAGTATGTCGCCATTATGGGCGCCGCTCAAGCCCGCCTAGCCGATCTCGAAGTTCAGTACTTCACTGAACTAAACAAGGCCGACGTCAGCACGCGTGAGTTTACGGCCTCTAAAGCGACTCTGAAGCGCCTAGAATCGACCATAGGCGAAGCTCACTCAATGTTTCGTCCGCCCAAGCCCTAATCGGCAAAGGCCCTTAACTTAAAATCGTCGCCCAATTTATTTCACGGCCAGTCGGCGCGTTCTAGCGTTTCTCGCTGGATATCGTCCGCTTGGCCGTGTTAAGTGCCACAGAGCGTCGCGACGCTATTTATGGGGGGATCGAATCGTGAACCGAACCCAAAACAGACCCTTTTTTCTGCTCCTTTCTTTGTTTTGCTTAGCTTCATGCAATTACCGCGTCGAAAGAACATTGAATGGGTCTGCCGAGCCCGAGCCGCCGAAGACGTGGTTTGCCGTAGTGCAAAAGACTATTCTGGAACCTAAATGTATCGGTTGCCACAGTCCCCAAAAAGCACTCGGTGGCGTAGATCTCACTGACTACTCAGCTCTAATGAACTCAAAGAAGGTGGTTGCCGGAGATGCCGAGGCCAGTGTCCTTTACCAATGCGTAAAACTAGGCAACATGCCGAAGTTCGCCCCCAGATTAACCGAAAAAGAGTTGGCTTTACTCAGCGCTTGGATTGACGCCGGGGCCAGCGCCACGGCCCTGCCGACCGAAAAGCCAACGACGCCAGTGATTGTGCCACCGCCGCCCGTTCTAAAACCGACCTACTCTTCTATCAAACAGCTGATTATCGATTTACGCTGCATCGGCTGCCACCGTGGCCAAAAGGCCGGAAAACTAGACCTTCGTACCTACGAATCACTATTCCAAACTCCCGGGGTAGTGGTCAAAAACGAACCGATTGATTCTTCATTTCTACAAAAACTGACGGCCTTTGAAGAGAAAGATAGAATGCCTCCACCGCCCCGGCCCGAAGTTCCCGAGGCCGAGCGCGATACCATTGAAAAATGGATTTTAGACGGCGCTTTAAACAACTAACCATCAGGAGATCTACAACATGAAGTTTTGTACTTTTTTACTTGTCGCCTTGTTCCTCAGTTTGCCGGCCCGAGCCGCTACCTTGGAGTTGAACGATCCCAAAAACCGGGTTGAGTTCTTGGCGATCGGCAAACCAAGCGCCATAAAAATCCGCGGCGAGATGAAAACTGAAAAGATCAAACAGCCCCTTACCGGGAAGTTGGTTTTTGAGGGCGCCTCGGTTTCGGGAAAAACGGAATTCCAACTTGATGCCTTCGAAACGGGTATCGATCTGCGCGACAAACACATGAAAGAGAAATATTTAGAAGTCGGCAAATTTCCCAAGGCCGCACTAAACATTACCGAAATGAAATTGCCCTCGGCCGACAAAGAGCTTTCGGCTGATGCGGTCCCTTTTTCGGGAAACTTGGCGTTTCACGGCAAAGAAAAAATGATCAAGGGCACGGCCAAGGTGACTAAAAAAGCGGATAAGGTCGATATGACTTTTCAATTCGAAATTCCCACGGCAGATTTTGGCATCGAAACCCCGAGTTATCTCGGCATAAAAGTAACCGAAGCGGTGAAGGTAACTTCGACCGTTTCCGGCCAACTGAAATAGCAGGACACCCGTGTACTCAAACCGTTTAGTTTTAACGATCGCTCTCCTTTTGGCCACTGTGGTTAGCAACCAGAGTCAGGCCTTTCCCGAAATGGTCAGACATGGATACGCCAACTGCATGACCTGTCACCTTTCTCCCGATGGAGGCGGGGTACTTACCGCCTACGGCCGCAGCCTTTCGCGCGAAGTCTTGAGTACCTGGGGGGCCGAAGGGGAAGAGCGTTTTGCCTACTTAGTCACAACGCCAGAGTGGCTAAACTTGGGCGGTGACGTTCGTGGACTACAAGCCTTTTCTAATCGAATCGAAGGAAATCGCGTGGTGGAGCGAGCCCAGACGGTATTGATGCAAATCGATGCCGAAGCGGCCGCGCAAATTGAAAAATGGACAGTAGCCGTAAGCCTAGGTCGGCAATCCGAAGTGAGCGCCAATAATACCGGCAGCACCATTCTTAGCCGGCGCCACTACGTAAACTACCGGCCTACCGACAACTTTTCGTTTCGGCTGGGGCGGTTTCAGCTGCCTTACGGCATCAACTTAGCCGACCATTTTGTGAGCATCAAACGGGGCCTGAGGTGGGATGATGGTAGCGAGAGTTATAATTTAGAGGCGGCTTACTTAGGAGAAAACTACGATCTCTTTTTAACGGCCAGCTTGGGTCGTCCGGATAATGAAAAACTAAACCGCGACCGCGGCGTTTCAATTAGAGGTAGCCGTTTTTTAAACGACCGCTACAAGGTGGGCGCGAGCTATTTCTATGGATCAAGCCCCTTGGGCAACCGGCACGTCGCCGGTCCCTACGCCATTCTCGGATTCACGCCCCATTGGTTCTTATTGGCAGAAGTAGACTTTCAGCATCTCACTCCCGCTACGGGACCGATCGGCGCCGGACTCACGAGCTACCTCAAACTGGATCACGAGTTTTACAAGGGCATCCACCTTTACCTGACTCACGAATACGGCAAATTAGACTGGACCAAAACATCTAGCGAAAATCAAGCGTTTGGCATTGGCACCCAACTTTTTCTACGGCCCCACCTGGAGCTAAACTTGAGTTTTCAAAAGCAGCAAATTCGCGCCCTGAGTGACAGCTACGGCGACTTTTTTTACTTGATGACGCATTTCTATTTATAGTCTTCGAGAATTTTCGACGGGCGATCGCCCGAAAGATAGGTGAGGCAATACCCGTCCACCCAGAGTGCCAAGCGAATTGCGGTAATAAGCCGAGAGACAAAAGCCTGAATTGCGCGCCCGAAGCTCAGCGGCCCAAGCCTTAGTCGCAACTCAAAAATCTGCGGAGTTTCGAGCCCCAATACTAACCAACGGAGCAGCCAGCCAAACACCCGCCATCGACTCTGCAAGAAACAGCCCCTCACCTCACCGCGCTTCAATAAAAAAATTCGTTTTAACGGCTGAGGCGCCGACCAGCGCTCAGCAAACACATCGGCATCGACGTAGAAACGCTGGCCGTAGCGAGGGCGAAAGTGTGGCCTAACTTGCGCGTGGGGAAATTGCGGAAACTCTTTAAAGCTAAAGCGATGCGGATACGGATGCAGAGTTGCCTCTCGCGCTACCCACGGAATGTCGTCTGAAAAATAATTGGCGTCGGGGTGGTAGAAGAGATCGGCCCCCAGGGTGGTCTTTCCGGCGCCCGCCGTACCAACGAAAAGCGTGGCCTCACCACGAAAGCTGACCCCTAAGCCATGAACGCGGTGCCAACCTTTAGCATCGGCCTGTTCTCCCAAAAAGGACGCCAGCAGCATTTCCACCACTTCATACACTTCCGCCGCGTGCTGCCCGGCCACGTAGGCCAAGCGCCCGACCGAATGATAGTGTACGGACACGCGTCCGAAAAAAATGGCTTCGTTTACTTCGCCCCAAAATTTCCACGTCGATCGCGGTGAGTGAAACCACGAACGAATCTTAGCGGGAGGGGAATTAAGCACTTTTACTCGAAGCGGGGTCGGCGCAATGCTGGGCACAGGCAAGTAGTCACGAGCCAACCACCGATTGATTTCTGGAATTTCGGATGCCACTTCAAATCCAATTCCCCCCACATTGCCGTGGAACGGCGTCTGAAAAGCAGAATGGCCGGGCATCGCATCCGACTCATTGGGACGCAAAATGCTTTTGCCAAGTTCAGGGCGCCAATGGCTCATACAACAAATAGTCCCTTCCATAACCAAAGTTGACCAACCAGCGCCCCGGCGGCATGGGGTTTTGGTCATTGCCCGTAATGCGCACCACCCAGGGATGAGCGCACTGGCTTGACCAGGCAAAACCCCGTTCCGGGGGCAGGTAGATGTTTTTAACCCACCGGCAATACGAATGGCTACCTGAACACGATAGACAAGAATCCTGATGGCGGGAATAACGCTTCGCCGCCACATCCAAAAATTTCACTAAGTCCATTTGACCGCCGGAATTCATAAACAGGCGAGGAGCCTGGAAGAGAGGCAGAAAGACAAAAAGCAGAAAGGCCACCGACCACCAAAACTTTTTTAGCCTCGTTTGAATGGCATCTAGCGATTGCGCCAGAAAGAAAACACCCGGAAGTAGAAAAAAAATAAAAAAACGGGGTTCCCACGCCAGATTCCCCACCCCCCAGCCGATGGCGGGAAGCGCGAGAAGAAGCAAAACCCAATAGTATTCCCCAAAGAGCACCACTGATGAACGAAGGCGAATGGCTAAAAGCGTGGTGACAAAAGCAAACCCAAGCAACGCTTGCCAAGATCGGTCCCAACCAAAAACATAGAGGAAGGAGATCGATTCGAGCCGATTCCAGACCAAATCTGCCGACGTAAGCGTCCGAAAAAACAATCCGCTTTCCCGCTCGGTATCAAATACGCCCCACAAATAGGGCCAGGCTAACCAGATAAATAGCGCCGCGCCCAGCCCCGCCAGTCGCGGCATCATACGGCTTTCAACTCTTTGCCAACTCCAAAAAAGTAGGGCGATGAAAATAACAATAGAAACCAAATACAGCATGCGGTGGGTCACACCACCCAGGCCTAGCAGCAGAGCGAGAGAAGCCAGTGAAAGCGTAGCCCAGCGAATTTGTTTGGTTTCGGTATAGCTCACCAATGTCGTTACTAACGCCGTGGTTAAAAACATGCCTAGGGAATAGGCGCGGGATGAGACCGCATTGAACAGAAAAAGGCCATTGGCAAACAGCGCGGCCGAAAACCAAGTGGCGGCGATGCGACTTAAGTACAGCGAAGAAACGAAATACCACAACGCAATAGTAAAAAAAGAAAACAGAATTGAGGGTAACCGAGCGCCCACCCAAAGACGGCCGACGGCCTGCACTCCGAATCGAGAAAAGACTCGCGCCAGCCAATGATTTGAGGGCGGGTTCGGGTCGAAACCAAGGGCGCGCACAAGCTGTCCGTGCTCATCGAAATTCATCGGCTGAAACAGCATCACGATTAGGGTGAAGGCCAGTGCGACAAACAACCAGGGGGCTAGCGAATTACCTTGCGATCGGTAGGAACGAGGAGACTCTCCCTCGGAAGCGGTGTTCCGAAAAAAGACTCTCGCTAATAAGAAAAGCGGCGGAAAGGCAAACAGCCAGCGCACTATTGCCCACCCCCAATAAGCAGGTTGGCCGATTTCAAATCGGATAAAAACGTTTCGAATTGGTCAACCCGCCAGGCTTCGGAGATAAATGAAGTGGGTGTCGCCATCGTACCATGCCCTCCCCGCTCCCACTCGTTAAGGCGGTTGAGCAGAGACAAGGCTAGCGCCCGTTCTGGACGGACGCTCAAGGTAATTTCCATTAGCCTTTGCGTAACCCAGGCCA
Organism: Pseudomonadota bacterium; assembly: GCA_043718025.1. Lineage (GTDB taxonomy): Bacteria > Bdellovibrionota > FAC87 > UBA2466 > UBA2466 > JBGSST01. The sequence continues at coordinate 33,333 of JAYSWN010000165.1, read as the reverse complement.
ACGGCGCTTCCCGATTGAGGGTCGGGGCAATCGCGCCGGCCATTTTGCGACCGAAACCAAATGTCGCTACTAAAGCCAAAAACAGTTCCGTCTCCCGACCTAATCGCTTTGCATAAGGAGGAAGCATGCTAACGGCAAGTCCGGAGAAATTTTCGAGAATCTTGGTCTTTGCTTCTGTCGAGAGGTGACGCGATTCAACAATTGCATTTTCAGTTTCTACGACATCATCAAATTTCGCCCGCAGAAAGGCGAGGTAGCTTATCGCCTCGGCACGGTGGCCGGCGGCAAACCATTTTTCAATCGCTAGGCGAAATGCAGATCGGTCGTTAGCGTACCAGTAGTCAAGCAGGGGAACCCGCATGAAAAATCCTTGTTGCCTCCGCGCCACGACCGGCAAGGCCAGTTCTTGAACCGGGTAACTCCACTGCCCTTCACGCAGGGTGGGAGAACGCGCCATGATGCGAAGTGAGCAGCACTCGTGATTTAAGTGGATCACTTTATGGATGAAATCAGAATGGCTGCGAAAAACAAATCGGCGGTGGGGGCCAACCTGAGTGACCGAGGTAACGTTTAGATCCCCCCACTTTAAGTCACCGTCTTCGCCACTTTGGCAAAAGGAGTAATTGAGATTGAGGCTCTCCCCGGTCAAAACGTGAAGCACACCGTCAAACGGATGGTTGTGAACCGCAGTATCGAAACCGAGCCACGTTATCAACTCAACATCATACAGGGGCCGTTCAATCGCCAGAAATCTTCGATGAGCCGCGAGGGGGCTGCTGCTATCGGCGGATGGAAAATGGGTGAGTAGCCCTAAGTTTATTTCTTTAAAACTTAGGTCAGTCGGAATTGAAACTTGTTCAAGAGCCAGCGCAATCGCGTCGGCGCGGCGACTGAATTCGACCGCCCCAAGATTGGCGGCGTCGATCGCCACTTTAATTTTAGAAAGCAGGTCGGTTAACACGCCGGAAGCAATGAGCTCGCGATGGTATCAGCAAAGGCAAAGCCCAACTGCCACTCCTGCGGCTTCGCAGTGGAAAAGGTTTGACCCAAACTACCTAAGTCCGGCAAAGCCGCCCCCCCCCAACCGGGAAGATCTCCTGTCCCAGCGTTGGTGGTTTCGAGTAGAACCTGTTTTTCAAGTAGAAAGAGCAGGAAGGCGGTTTTTGCCTTGGTTTCACCAGGAAGCGAAGCTGCCACCTGATCCCAGTCCTTTGCCGATTTCATGGCTTCGAACCAAGCTTGCTGCTCCAGCGCAAATTGAAACTGAAGGGCGCCTACCAATTGCAGCACACAAAAACCTGCCGCGTGGGGTGAAGCAACTACTCGGGGGTGAAGAACTAGATTAGGCCTTAGCATGCTGGCAATTATCGAATATTCGGATGCAACGTCAACAACGCAGCTGGTCATCTTTCAGACGTTCGGCGCACCTTGAAAAAAGTTGGGCGCGCCTGTCGATCGCCGCCAGTAGAGGCTTAGACTCGACGCCCACCAACAAAGTTTCCGTTTCTTGTTTCAAACGATGAAAGGCACGCGACCAGTTCAAAAGTTGTTCTGGACGCCGGTACATCAACGTCTCTGTGGACCGAAATAACACGTCGGCGATAAATGGCTGCCACTCTTCAACCGGCATCGGAGCGATTGATTGTTGGTTTCTAAATAGTGCCGAATAATTAATCACCCTCGGTAACACCTTCGCTCGGTAGTAAGCGGCGACTCGGGGCGTCAGCAAAGGAAACTGCAGCTTAACCGCCACTTGCTTGGCGTCTTCGAAATTCAACCTCATTGTTTTAGCCAGAAGGCCAGCGTCAGTCGATCGCACTTCAAAATAGTAAGGCGCCGATGGCTCAATCCGCAACCAACCCTTCACCCCCAATTCTCGTTCAAGGAGTTGCCCCAGCTGACCGGCGTAGGCCCGCACCAGATTGGTTTCAGTCATCTCGGGGCTGGGGTAAATTTCACCGATGAGTGGCGTCGCAGCTTCAAGCTTAGCCAGACACTGCGCCGCCATCTCGCCCAATAACGGCCAACTCACCGGCCCCGCCACGGTGGAGATCTCTTTTGGGAATTGTTCCGACTCGCTGGCCTGTAAAAACGAGAGACACCGCTTCCAGAATTTAGCGGCCTGCAGATGAGCAAGTTCAGTCGAGCAGACTCCCTGTACCGCAAACTGAAGTTGATGATAGCCGTCCAAGTACTTTTCGAGTGCGCTTTCGTATAAGCCCTGCGCGGTGGCGTGCTTGCCCCATCCCCCTCCCCCCCAAGAGCCGCGGCGATCCGCTGAAAATTTCTTCAGATAATAGTGCCGCGCCGGTAGCCTTAGTGACACTCGCTGAAAGAGATTTTGTTCCCCTTCTAAGATCCACGAGACCTCACCCAGAGGAATCCAGGGACGAGGCACCGACGCCAAATAGCGTCGTACCGAAACCATCTGGCTTACCATCTCAGTTTCCGATACCTCCGCCGCGATCACGGCCAAGTCGAAGTCAGAAAGACCCGGCGTGACATCATTCCAAGCCGCGCTACCTTTGAGATAAATTTCGGTGGGGTTTACCAGATCACTGATTTTGCGAGCAACGTGTGCGGCCGAACGGTTGTACCACAGGCGTCCGCAAGCACAAAGCCAAGGCCGGCTACCCCAGCGCGCCAGTGGATCGCGAATCCAAGACGGCACAATCGGAGTGATCGCCTGTTTCAAATCTCCGCCTTAATCCTCATTAACGGAGCAATAGGTCCAGAACGAAATTTTCCTCCGGGACGAAAGACAGCCCAGGGGAAAAATGCCAAATAGATTACGCGATAGAGCCCCGACCTAGAGTGGACGCCCACCCGTTCTAAAACCTGATCGCGCGCGTAGACCCAAAACAAAAACACGGGCGCCAATGGCCCGAGCCAAAGCGAACGAAAAGGAGCCCCCTGCACGCCCACCACCCTTCCCCAGATCTCGTCACCGCTTAGACTCGGATCGGTAGAGATCGCTAAATCACCCCGGGTAAAATACCTGGCCGGATAGCCTGGATATTCTACGATCTTTAAAACGCGGTGGCAGACGAGGCGGTGATTCACGGCGAAGGCGGCCACCTGCCCCGGCCTGATTTTTTTATCGATTAGGGGACGAATCAAAATGTGATCATGCTGCCGCAATAGGGGCCACATACTGTGGCTTCCGACTTCAAATTTTAGAGGAGTTAGTTCTTTAGGCATGCTTCGTTTATCCGGGCGCCATAGAATGTACTGACCAGGCACACCACGCACCAAATAAAAGTTAGCGGCGCCAAAAATAAAATGCCCGATGCCAGGGCCGAATTGCCGTGCAGCAAAGCGAGAATGGCCACTTTGCCGTGAAAAAGCGGATTAGACGCCGCCAGAGAATTAAAGGGCGCCGGCAGCACCCCAACCGGAAAGTAGAGTCCCGAGGTGAACAGAAGTCCCAGGTAAAAAAAATTGACGAAGTCGAGTGCCGCCGGAAAAAGCAGGTGCTGAAAAAACCTTAATATTCCCAATGCCGCCCCAAAGAGAAAAAAAAGCAAGAACAGAAAACTTGCCCCGAGCAATCCCGCAGGGCTGGTCTGTCGCCAAAATAATAAAGCGGTAACCCCGCCCGCAAAAAAAGCGGAACGAAAAATATCGGGAAGCGAAAGGCTCAGTAAATTTGCCAAACGGGGTAGAGGGGAGAACCACAATAGGGCAAATGTGTGGTGATGCCATTCGGCGAGAATGCGATTGAAGAGAACGTAACTACCGCTGTTCAAACAAAAATGGCAAATCAGGCCAACTCCGATCTGCGCCAAATAATTTGAACCATTCCACCCCGCCACTTGATGTTGCGAATTTACAAAGACGCTACGGTAAACAAAAAAGAGTGGCAGGGCGGTTACCATAGGACTTATGAATAAGCTTTGCAGCAGCGGCACCGCATACCGACTCTCCAGCGCCAACTCTTTTTTAAAAAAGACCGCGAGTGCATTCATAAGGCTTGCAGCTCCACCACGTTGTCGGCGAAAGCAACCACCGATCGCACCGGCGAGGTGATAAGCGTGGTCACCCCCAAGGCGCGAATCACCTTAATGGCGTGGGGAAGCCCGATCTCGTCATCGAGAAACGAAAAAGGCTCGTCTAAGAAAAGAAAGCGGGGGCGCGTAATCGTGGCGCGGGCCAAGGCCAAACGCGTACGCATGCCTTGCGAATACTCCTGCATCGGGCGCTGCAAGTAAGCTTGCAGGCCCCATTGCTCTGAACTAGCGGCGATTTCGGCCTTAATCTCGCGGCAACCGTACAACGCAGCGGTATAAGCCAGATTCTCGTAGCCCGTAAGCGCTGGGTACAAGAGGCGATGGGTCATCATCATTCCCAAATTTTTTCGGGGCACGGCGTGGGCCGGTTGGCCGTCGATCAGCACCCGGCCGCGGCTTGGCCGGTACATTCCCATCGCAATTTTAAGAATGGTGGTTTTTCCCGCGCCATTGGCGCCTACCAAAGCCGCAATTTCGCCCACTCTGAGGCGGAGAGAAAAACCTCGAATGACCTCGGCCTTTTTGGCGAGCCAAGGCACTCCCCAGGGGTGGGGCAGACAAAAACTCTTTTCGATATTTTCGATGCTGAGCTCACCCGTCATGTTCGGGTGAATCATAACAAATTACGCGGCGACGGACACAGATACCACTGACTCGTTGCGCCGTGCAGCGATGCTTACGGCTTGGGTTTGCTTCCCATGCGCGTGCCTTCATTCTTTGTGGCCGGTCGGGTCAGACCGTTGTTCATGATCACTTCGGCGCGTGAACTCTCCAACGGATTATTCAAGCCGGTAAAGAACAGCGATACTTTTACGTGCGGCCAGCGCCCTTTGGCCACCTGAGCGGCCAAAACCTCTCGGGCTTTGCTAAAATTATCAAAGTCATCATCCGAAAACCCCCAGAGGTGGAGCTTTTCTTTTACGGTGCCATCGCGACCATCTACCTCCAACGCATCGGACGGCATCGGCTCTTTTTCGAGCTCGTCCAATATACGTAACATGACGTTGGCTTTGCTTTCGCTAACGCTGTCTCCACGTAAGGCCGGGGGAAACTCTTTCCACAACACGGGGAAAATGTTTTCGACCAGCGGTAAGGCGCTGAGGTAGCCCCGCTCTTTAAGCACCTCAAAACCTTTCAATATCGCCGCGGGAGAGTTTTCGCGGGCGGTGATTACAAAAAAGCGTTTTCGGGTGGAGGGATGAGACAAGGCATCTCTCATCGCGTTGAAGGAAGGGGCAAAGGCCCTGGCCCCCTTTTTCTCTAATGCCCTTTCTACCTGGACTTTTACGATGTCGGTGCCCAACTCTGAGTCATCACGGAAATCGCGAAGTGACTCTTGACGAATGGTCATGTTTTTCCATTCACCGGCCTTACCCACTTTATTTTTTACCAAGGCCCAGTTCTGCGTCGTGACCGGTATTTCCCGCTGATTCGCCGCATCCCAAAGGTAAATCTTAGCGTCCGTGAAAAAAATATTGTCATCAAAGTCGCAGCTAAAAACCTGCGCCTGGGGCAAAAGAGTTTTGCCTTTGGCCGGCGCATCCCCCCAAACTAACGGGCCATAAAAAAAGAGGGCAACGACGAACAGGTGATTTTTAATGAACGACATGCGACGAGGTATACCGGGTTTGGCGTCAGCAAAAAAGGGAATAGATCACAAAGAAAAGGCGGACCCTTTCGCAGGGTCCGCCCAAGGGCATGGGGTTAAAAAACGCAGGGCTAGAAACAACCCTTTAGCTGCAACGAGGCCGTGCTGGCGTCGGAAGCGGTCAGTTCGGCGACACCGCACTGGCTAGTAAATCTAAGGCTTTCGGGAGCCCGTTGAACCCCTGCCTTATCGGCGGTGAAAGTGGTCGAGACTTTTCCGCTCACCGGGTGGCAGCATCCCTCGGCAAAGACCAACGCCTCTTCAATTACGGTGGTAGAGGTGAACTGATTGAGGTTGTGCTGAACCTTGGTCACTCCGCCGGCCAAAATCTTTTTGTCTTTGCCCGACCCAACAATTTTTACAGGATGGGCGGCATCGTTAGAGATGCTGTGATCCCATTTCACCTCCATTGCTGGTTTGCCTTCACCTGATTCGTTTTCTTGACGCTCCGGAGGGCGCTGGCCCGACGATGGCGTGTTACTTTCGCGAGGAGGATTTTGCTCGACGCCTTCGCCACGTTGTTTGCCTTCACCCACGCCACCGGGGAATGGTTTTTGGCCGCGGGGTGGAGCGCCTTCCGCCACCACGCGCAGGCCGCGAATGGTAACCGTACGCAACGGCAACAGACCGCTCTCATCCAAACCAAATTGCACTTGGGTTCCGCCGGATACCGCTTCGGCATAGCCGTAGGCCGTGGTGGAATCGTAACTCCATTTGCGTGGCCCTTCTTGGCGGAAGGTTGCGGGATTGGCCGTGTCGCCAATCACACCGATAAAAGTGCGCACTACGCTGCCGCTCACCGGCACGCCACGGGAATGCAAACGCGCTTCACAAACAGCTTGGGCGGAGAAAGCTAGCTGCTCAATTCCTTTCCACTGCGCGCGACCTCTCTTGCATAGATCCAAAGCCATCTGAATGACTCCATCGTGGGCGGAGCAGTCAGCCGCTTCCCTAAGTTCCCGACAGGCGGCAGAATCAGAAGATTGACCGCCCCCGGACGGGGGAGCCGCAAAGAGTGAACCGCTTACACTAAATAGGCTGGTGGCAAAGCTTCCATTATTCTCGGTAGCAATCGCCACCGCCGCCATGTTTCCCGAAGCCACTTCCGAAGAAGACTGCAATGACTCAAGCTCAGATAGGTTTCCGCAACCCGTGAGCACGGCCCCCGCCACCAAAACGCCTAAGCCAATCTGGACACTGATTTTAAACAACTTCATAAAAACTCCTCTTTCGGGGCGAATTGCCCTTCTTGAAGAGAGACACGCGCCAACGAGCAAAAAGTTTCTCTGGCTTTAACCTATAAATTTCAGCTGGTTGGACGAGTTATTTTGAATGGGGGAGGAGAATAGTGGAAAGCCGCGTAAGTACTGATTCCCCGGTCGGAGCCGGAATCAACTCCGATAACGAATTGCGACTCGTGCGGCGTGGAATCATGAGCAGGCTCACCCGGGCCGCCAGCGTAGTGTCAGCTAGGCTAACCGCAAAACACTCATGCCCAAAAAAACAGGCACTGCTAATCGTTTCAGCTTTGGCCTGTTCGCCAATCCCTTCGATAAACGAAAGAATAATCTCTTCATCCTTCACCCGTTCTATAGGTGACGGAGTCGCGGCGGGCTGGAGCAATGCCATTGGTTCGACGGGCATTGCTCCAGCCTGAATCGTGGCCAGCTCCTTTTTAATCTCAATTGTCTTAGGAACAGAGCGAATGCCGTGACCATGAATCACCAGAGTGACCCGCTTCCCCCGGTAATCTGCGGGGTGCGCCTTTCGATCCATCGCCACGAATTGACGAAAAAACTGCGGCGGCAGGCCAAAAGCCTGCACCACGCGTAAACCGCGCAACTGGTAGCGTGCCGCCACATCGGCAATATTGGCGTTGGGATAAAGGGTGGAGATCTCGTCGCCATTCCAAAAAAATACTAGACTCGCAGCCTTAGCACCCGCCGGCGTGTCTAGACCAATGCCGGCCTGTCCTGAAGTCGCTTGAGCAACGCCGGAATGCAAAGACCATAGCAAAGACACCGCTACCGCAATGAAACCACTGGAATACACGCTTACGAACCTCTTGGTGCGTTATGAAATGCAAACCCGCCGCCACCGCTTTGAACCGGCGCATTCCCTAAGTCTCTGACCAGACACTTTTCACATCACCATGGACGAGCCTGGGGGTTGTGGATTATTCTTACGACAATTCACGAGGTTACCCATCCTTTTTTCATCGAATAAAAAACCGAAACTTTTCGATGACTCCGACGTGTCACCTGAAGAGAAGGACCATCAGCTCATGGCCCGAGTGACCGACGGAGAAACGGCGGCATTTCGGCAGCTGTTCGAGAGGTATCAGGTGCCAATTTATAGCTACTTATATTCCCTCACTCACGATCGGCAAACGGCCGAAGACCTAACTCAGGAGACTTTTCTGCGCGTCTTCCGCAATCGTATGCACTACACGCGTGAGGCTCGCTTCACCACTTGGCTCTGGACCATTGCTCGCCACGCGGCAATCGATTATTTGCGCAAGAAAAAAGAGAAACTATTGGGCGAAGAATTAGACAACGTCGAAGAGTCCACCATGGGTGACTCGCGCGGCTTCGAACCCAACGATGCCGAAACACTGCTGGTTCAAAAATCTGATCAAATGGCCTTGCAAGATTGTTTAGGCACCCTGCCCGAATCGCAGCGCGAAGCCTTAGCGTTGCGAATTTTTAGCGAACTGGCGTACGAAGAAATTTCTTTGGCGATGAAGAGTAGCCTACCGGCGGTAAAGTCGGTTATTCATCGCGGCCGCTTGGCCTTGGTCGATTGTTTGAAAAGGAAGAGTTATGGATAAGCCAAACTTTTTCTCGGCTTTGCGGCAGAAACTAACGCGCCAGCCTTCGGCTAAATTTCAAAAAACTTTTTGGAAGTCTTTCGAGGGAGAATTCGCCTCTACCGAGATCAGGTGGAAACCAACCCGCGCCCGCCTATTGCGTTGGATTTTTGCGCCGGCTCTCGCGTTACTCGCTATTTTCCTCTTTAAAGACAACCCACTTTACCGGCGCAATGTTATCGAAGACCAATTTGCGGATGTGCCCTACGAAAGGCTGATCGAACAGACCGAGCTCATTGAAAACCTGGATCTGTTCGTTGGCCCCAAGGAAGCAATGGCGCAAGTTGATTTCAGCGAACTGACCGAAGAAGAGTGGAAAATTCTGCTTACTGAGGAAAGCGGATGATGGCGCCATTGACCGTTAAAACGGCAATCCTGGTGCTGTTCTGCACGCTAGTGTGGGCAGTGGAGACCGATCCGCGCGACCAAGAGATTCAAAAAGATCTGGAGTTTTTTCAGACCCTGGAAGTTTTGGAATCCATGCCAATACTAACTGAGTTTGGAGCGGTGCTGGACCAGATCGATGCCAAAGAAAAGAGCGAGGCCCAGCAATGAATTTTTTACTCTGGCTAGCCCCCTTATTTATTTATAGTATGGCCGCCTTTGGCGTTGACCAAGAGGTACAAAATCGTTGGAACAACTTAAGCGACGGCCAGAAACAAAAGTTGCGCGAAAATTACGATCGCTGGAAATCGCTGGATCCGCAAAAGCAATCGGCCCTGCGCGAAAATTTTAAACGCTTTCGCGACATTCCTACCGAAGACCGACAGCGCGTCGTCCAGCGGTTTCAAACCTTTCGAAATCTACCCCCCGATCGCCAGCAGCGCATCCGCGACCGTTTCACCCAGTTTATGAAACTTGCGCCCGAAGAGCGGCACCAACGCGTTCAGCGGCTTCAAGAATTTCGCGGCAAGCGTGATGGTGGCGAAGGCCCCCGCATGCGCCCGCCCGGCGAAGGTCCGGGAACCAAAGGCGAGCGGGGCGACGATAGACGACGTGGCCCACGACCCGATCGTTTGAGAGAATCAGGCCCGCGCCCGTTCCGCCAGGGAGAAGGCGTGCGCCGACCACGGCCAGAATCGTCACCGCCACGTCCCCCGGGGGCAAATTAACTTGGGTTGGCCATGGAAATACACGGCTCTTCTCTGCCTCTTCACGGCAACGCTTGGCGCCGCCACGCCGGATGTGGTTGCGCCAGAAGATCTTATTCTTAGCGACCAATTTTCTATGGTTTTCCCGCCGAAGTCTTTCTTTAGAACTTCCGGCCTGGTGGGTAACGGTGGTCTTTGGGCACTGGAGAGCGAGGCAGGAACTGAAGTGGCTCCTCGATCTTCGTTAAGCGTGATGGCCGCGCGATCGGAACTCAGCGGTAATGCCACCAATGAATTTTGGTTAAATGGCCAAACCTGGGCCTTCAACACTTTAACCGCGGGCTTCTCTGCAGTTTATGGGTTTGGGCCGGGAACCGAAACCTATTACGGCGGTCTCATCTCCACCGCAGTTCCAATCGGTGATTTTCGCTTTAAGCTACAAAGTGGAGTGGTCCACTTTGAACTGCCCGATATTGTCGTTAACGGCGAAAAATTGCGCCCTTTCCAAGTTCCGCTTCGCGTGGAAATCGGTGCCTGGCTAAGCCCCGGCCTTCTCCTGAGTGCGGGGGCGGCAGCCTATTTTTACACCGTTGACCACACTTCACTCTCTTCAGTTCTAGCCACCACCACCCAAGCCACTGGCGTTGGCATTTTATCGGGCTTTGCTTTAAATCAGTTTTTCTTAAAGAGTGATTTTTTTCCAACGAACTCACTTTCCGCCACGGTGGGAATCTCGTCGGCGTTGTCTGCTTATCAGAGCAGCCGGGTTTTCTCGTTGAATGGAAAGCTGGAGTGGGAGATCAATGCCAATTGGCAATTGGGTTTAGAGTTTAGCCTGTCGCGCACTAGCCCCAGCCAGACCAACTTCGCAACTGGCCCCACGCTATTCTATTCGTGGTGATCCTCAGAGTTTTACTTCGCGGGAACCAAGGTTTGGTTTAACTGACTGCAACCGGCCACTCGACGATTGGGGTTCGAAGTCAAATAGGCAATGTTTCCGCAGCCGGGAAGATTCGGCCTTGGCGTGGAATCCGCCGCATTGCCAACCTGAGAATCGGAAGGTCGACTGGCGCAGCCCCAAACCGAAACCACCAGAAAAAATACTGCGAGCGAAAAGATTAGCTTCATACCTAGAAATTATAGCGCCATTCCCGCCAAAGTAGCAGCGCCAAAAAAAAAGCCCCCGCACCGAACCGGTACGAGGGCTTTAAAAAGTCTCAAGCGCAATTACAAGGCTGCGCTAAGAATCACTTGCGTCACACCAAGCCGGAACGCGTCAGAGATAGTGGTGGCAGAAAAGTCCGGCTTTATCATGTTGTCGGTGCGAAACGCCAATCCCATGCGAATGGTCTTCGCCACGGGATAGGTTAACTCAGGCCAGAACGAAAGATTGTGACCCCAGCTAGCGTTATTGGCGGCTCCGCCGAAACTGTGGAAATGAACCGATTGCAACTCGATGGGCATATAGAGTGTAAGCCCTTTGATAAAAAGTTCCACTTCAGCTTCGAGCAGAACTCGATTTTCCACGAAGGGATTGGCCTGAATCTTACCCAACACCGTGGCGCCTTTGCTTGAGTAAACGTGAAGAATTGGCGAGTCAGACAACTGAAGATACGCCGTGCTCGAAAGCTGCTTGCGAATCTTTACGTAGTTGCGAACGGCGGTAATCATGCCGGCATCGCGTTTCAATCCGTCGGTCGGTACGTACAAGCGCGGTTCCCAGTTAAGCGATAGGCCACTCTCTTTATTTTGCCAAATATTGTTTACCTTCGCGCGGAAGGAACCACTCAAGGTCAAGGCGTTTAGCCCTGAAGAAGCGGAAGGATTGTAAACGTTGGTGCTGAATTCTTGACGATAGTAAACCGAGTTTCCGTCTGCAAACCGGTATCCCGCTTGCGCCCAAAGTTCATTGGCAAAAGAACCAGCCGTGCTCTTGTAGCTGGGACGAAAATCCACCACCCCGATAATGGAACCTGCCGTCGGCGCGGTAACCGTGCCGGTAACCGATGCGTTGGGGCTGGTGCCGCTTGGGGTTTTGGCCTGGGTAGCCACTTCTGCCCCGTGCGCAGTGGTTACTAAGGTAAGTACGCCTAAAAGAAACTTAGAAACATTAGCCATTTAATCCTCCAAAAGGGGCGGTAAAGCCCCGGTACTGGCTTGTTGGTGTTGAGAAGTCGGAGGTTAATTAGCCGAATGGCTCGTCCTTTTGTATTAAAAAATGGACAAGACTCAAGGTCGCGAGTAAACGCCTGAAACCATGAGTAAAAAGAGCACAAAAAACTATTGGTTAATGAAGTCCGAGCCCGATGTTTTTTCTTTTTCTGACCTTTTGCAGGCGGCCAAGCAGACCACTTTTTGGGAAGGGGTTCGTAATTATCAGGCCCGAAATTTCATGCGCGATGATTTCAAAAAGGGGGATCTAGTTCTCTTCTATCACAGCAACACCGACGAGCCGGGCGTAGTCGGCACCGCTGAGGTAGTGACTGAGGGGTACCCCGACTCGGCGGCCTGGGATCCGGAGAGTGAATACTTCGACGAAAAAGCTAAGCAAAGAGGGCAAAACCCTTGGGTGATGGTGGATGTGCGCGCCATCGCCGCCTTTAAATCGGTGGTCACGCGTGAACGACTCAGCGCCGATCCGGTGCTCAAAGAGATGATGGTGCTCAAAAAGGGGTCACGCTTGAGCGTGCAGCCCGTTACGGCCAACGAGTTTAAGGCCGTGGTTCGGCTCGGCGAAGCTAAAAGATAGCACCCGCGTCCAAGGTATAGATGCGCTCGGCTTTCAACGGTAGTTTGGTTTCGGAGATCAATTTGTCTTCATTCAAAATTGCCGCTGACTTTACAATCCCCTCGCCATAAGTGATCGCGCACTTCTCGCCCAATAGGCTTTTTTTGAATTTTTCAGGATCGGCGGTAGTGACGACCATCCTAAAATTTTCAGGCTTAATGAATCGGGCAATGACCTCATTCACTTTCTTGCGATCCAGGCTGGCAACCTGTTTCACCAAATTTTTTAGGAAGTCTCCCTTCACGTCATAAAACACCGAGTCGGTGGCAAATCCCAATTGCCGATCAATCGAGAGTGCCAGACTGGGAATCGAGCCCACCAGGTGACTCTGCGCCAGGGTAAACTCATTTTCGCTCAAGCCACTTGCGGCCAAAGCAGAAACCTCACGCCACAACTGCCGGGCCAAAAAACAGCCGTTGTTCTGCGGAGTGGGGCGGCCCCAGATTGTAAATGACTGAATAGAGCGAGCACTATGGGTCGGCGCAATGAGATTGCGGCCCCCGTCAGGAAAGTCTTCGGCATACGAGTAGGCCCCGTAGTTTAGGCCGCGTTCTTCCCTTACCACCCGCATTAAACGTCCAACGAACGAACGGTGTTTTCCAAAGGCCGTGGCCGCAAGATAGAGCGCGGGGAAATCCGCGTGCGATCGGGTCACCGGTATCGCCGATCCAAAGTGAATTCCCGTTCCTTCAAAATCCCCTTTGACGATCCACAGATCTAACCCCGTGACCAGAGGGGCCTCTGGAACCAGCACTGGCTTATGTTTTGATTTGGGCAGGCCTTTCAAGGCAACTTCAACCCAGCTGCGCAGTTTGGCATCCACCCGACCCGCCATTCCAATCGTAATGCGATCGGCGGTAAAATTTTGTTTATAAAAATTCTGAACGGCAGGGCGGTCGAGTTTGTTCAAGCTCTTTAGCTTCCCTTCCTCGACGTGGGAATAGGGATGAGTCGGCCCGAAAGTGGCGTAATCTAACACCGCCTTACCGAGCTCTTCTTGATCTTCCCTTGGCCATTGCTTAGACAAAGCCTCGCGCGCTTCATTACGAAGCCGATCGACTTGCAACTCGTCAAAAGCCGGAGCCACCAGCATCTGCACCGCAAGCCGCACCACCTTATCGATTTCCGCGGCCGGCGCCATTAGACGAAGTGACGTCTGCTGCTTCTCAACGCTAACGGTGAAATTCGCGCCGGAGAGAGAGAGTAGCTCTTGAATGTCAGCGCGCTGCAGGGCCGGCATTCCATTCCATGCCTTCACTCCACCATCTTGCAAAAGAGAAGCGGTAAGTCCAGCCAACCCCTCATTACCCACCGGGTCATCGGCGCTACCCACCTGAAAGGTAAATGAAACCGCGGTAAGCGGTAATTTGCCTTGGCGATTTACAATCCATCTTGTCGCCGCCATCGCGGATTTCGTAGGATTGAGTTGCAAGACAAGCACGCCAACAATGAATAAGGCCTTCATCGTTTCCCCCTCAAAGTCACCGTGGTGCGCGCAGCGGGCACCAAAAATTCCTTCGCAAATTTCTGAATATTACTACCCGTGACTTCGGTAAGCCGAAGCAGGCGCCGATCGAGTACCCCGAGATCGGATTCAAACCCGGTGTAGTACCCGATTTTACCTGCAAGTTCCACGGGCGAGCGAAACCATTCCAACACCGCTTGGTTCATTAAGCGGGAACGAATTTTTTGGATCTCTTTCTCTTCAATGAGCCGAGTGGCCAATGACTCCAGCCGATCCGTCACCGCCTTTTTCAAGGCACTTTCATGCGGCTCCCCACTTTGAGTCAGACGTAGACTCACCACCCATAACGAAGGGTCAATGGTTTCTGTGGCGGGCGCATCTACCTCATCGACCCAGCCTTTATCGAAACGGTAGCTCTTCTGAAATTCAGAGGTTGCCGAAAACTCAAGTTCGGAAAGAAAAGCCAAAATGGCCGAATTTCTGGTGCGCGTGCTAAAACCCGGCACCAGGTAGCCAATGCTCACCCGAACCTGGCTGGGCTTATCTAGGGTGACATCCCTCTCGCGTGGTTCTGTCTGTTTGGGTTCGGCGGGAACTTGGGGCACTTTCTCTTCACTTGGCTTCCAACTTCCAAAATACTTTTCAACCAACTGACTGGCTTCGTTCTGTTTTATGTCGCCCACCAGGGTCACGGAAACATTTTTAGGTTGGTAGTGAGCTCTAAAAAATGGCCACACGTCTTTAAACCGATCCGGAAACTTCAAAACATCTTCTTTGTAACCCATCGTGGTGTGGCCATAAGGATGAGTGGTAAAGGCCGTAGCCAGCAGATTTTCTTCCATCACGAAACCTGGTTTCACCACGTCTTTATTGTATTCGCCAAGTACGGCCCCCGCTTCGTCTTTAAGGAGGGCCTCTTCGAATGAAAGAAACTGAAAACGATCGGACTCCGCATCCACGATTTTTTCCAAATTACGGGTAGAGACAACCCCATGGTACGAGGTGAAATCATTGTTCGTCCATGCGTTGTTTTCGGCGCCAAGGCGAGTATAGAGTTCGCTCAAACCCGGCCCGGAGAGTTTTTTGGTCCCGCGAAACATCAGGTGTTCAAAAAAGTGAGCAAAACCGGTTTTTCCTTTTTCAACTTCGTTACGCGAACCCACCCGTACTGAAATTTGGTAAGCCACTACGCCCGGGCTGGGAAATTCCACCACGTAAATTTTTAGACCGTTAGTGAGAGTGGTTTCGCGGTGTGGCAAAGTCAAAAAGGCATTGCCTACGGCGCATTCCGTTAAAAACACGAGGAGGAAGAGAAAAATAGTTTTCATTGAAGCTCTCCAGACCTCGAAATTTATACGTTTTTCAACAGCTTGGGTAGAATAGACTGATGCACCCCTCACCCTCTTTGCGCCTTTGGTTTGGGGCTATGGTGCTCGCGTTCGTGGTGCTTTGGAGTTTTTTTAGCCCCAGGCGCCAGACCAGTTCGGCTCCCGGCGCAAACCTCATCACTCCGCCTTCTCCGGCCATCCAGCTGCCTTCCACCGCGGTGCCCGAAACCAAAAGGATGAAATGCCGAGAGCTTTTTCAAGCGGCATGCTTGCGTCGCGGCATTACCTCAGATCCAACCGGTGACGTGCAACCTAATGTACGCGGAGAAATTGAAGCCCTTCGCTTGTACGAACAGATCATCCACGAACATCCGGATTGGACGAGCGACCAGGTGGACGAAAAGCTGGTGCGAAATATTTACACCGAGAGGCGACGTAAGCGGATGACCGAAGCCTACGGTTGGGTCGTACAGGAGATCAAACGAGTCATTGATAGCCAAACCAACTCTGTATTATCGCCTTCGCTCAAAGCCAAACTTAAAGAGCGGATTGATTCGACCTCACTCGAGTTGCCTCCACCGGCTTCGCTCTATGAATCTGAGCCTGACCTGTTCACCAAAAACGAAATGTACTTTGAATCACTCGAATCGGGGCGCCGAGTGATTCGAGTTGGCGGCGCCTACTTATTGACGGCAAAATCATGGTTCAACCGCGTCTTTACGCTCGCGCATGAATTGTCCCACTCCATAGATCCGTGCGAGCTAAAGGCCGCAAAGATTGAACCCGCCAGTTACCGGCGCCTCGCTCGCTGCTTTTATCAAAACAAAATTGTAAAAATCGAACCCGATCGACTGCGCTGCGACCAAAAAAATCAATTGGGCGAAGCCTTTGCCGACTGGATGGCCACCGAAGTCACGGCGCGCGCGATGGAAAGATACAAAGAAAAGCTAAAAACACCTGAAGACAATTTGCACGCCGCAATAAACTCGATTCGCGATCTCTGTGATCAAGAGCCTTGGGTGGCCGAATCCGAAACCGAGCTCTATCCCGACCCAACCATTCGCATCGGAAATATTTTTGCTGAGAACCCTAAAATTAGGGCAATTCTAAATTGTGAGGGCACTTCCGATGAACGGCCGTATTGTTCTTTTTAGTCTAACTATACTTTCTGGGTGTGCCTCAATGCGCAAATCTGAAAACGTGCAGATTGAGATTTCCTACCAACGAGGGTCTAACTCTCACCGCTACCTTCTTCATGAAACCCCACTAATGGCGACCATTAAGGCGTTTAAAGACCAATACCTAATGAAAGAGATGGATATCTCTTTCGACAACTTCTCAAAGATTGCGAATGAAACCTCCTCTATTTTGGCGGCGCTCAAGAAAAACCCGGCCGCAAAAGAGGTTTCCCCTTGCCGCACACCGTTCGTGCTGAGGTTCAAAGACGCCCAAGAAAACTTAAGCGCCGAGGGGTGCCGCAGCAGCAACGAAGGAGCCGCGCTGGGCAAACTGATTAAGGATGTAGAGTTTTTGATGGCCTCACCGGCAGCTCCGCGCAGTGACGTTCGACAAAATTAGCGGTTGGCCGCTAGCCCAAATCTAGTGGGGGCGGCTACCAACCCACGAGAGTGGCGGCAACGCCCGGATAGCCGGCTTCAAACCACCATAGCCATGCCAGCATCATGATCGTGTGTCCCACGAAAATAAAAAAATGACTCCACATTTCGATTCGATCAGAATTTCCGGCGAAGTAGCGAAACCAATGCATTCCCTCGTCAATCATGCTGTAAAAAACGGTGAGCGCAGTCATCACTACGGCTGGAACTCTCAAGCCAACTGGGTAGGTGTACGCCAAGCACAAGAGAACGCAGCTAGAGACACCGGCCGCGATGGTAATGTGATGCACCAGCGCTTCACCCTGTTGCAGCGCCTTTTTATAGACGGTACGGTGACCAATCGTGTCGAACGCAATGGCCATGATAAAGATAAAAGTGCCGGCCGGAATATTCCAAACGTAAGCGGGATAAACCACGCCTTTAGAAACACCTACGGCAAGAAAGCCGGTAATCGAACCAAAAAGCCCCAGCATCATGCCGATCCACAGCACGTAAACCCGCCAGTCCATGGCATCAAACTGGGCCATGCGCGAGGCATAGAGCACAAAATCCTGCGCGAAGTTGCGTGGCGCTTCGCTTCGGCTCATGCGTGCCTCCATATCTGTTGAATCTCCACTCGCCTCCAGGGGAGCCACATTCGCTGAGGAGCACTCAATAACACGCGAAGAGTTCCTCTCACCACGGCAGTTAATTTGCCCCACTTGGAAACAAACGTACGGCTATCCCACGCTGCTTCACCGCGCCGCAAAACTTGCCGCCCGATTTGTGAATAAACTTCAGAAGCCACACTCACCGCCACGGCGGCCCTCCACGGTAAAAACTTTAAGCCACTCAAGCCCGAATCATAGTACGCATCCGCTTCGCGGAGCAGTCTTTTGACCACCTGGCTCACGGCATGGCGATAACGAGGCTGCA
Source organism: Pseudomonadota bacterium (assembly GCA_043718025.1). Taxonomy (GTDB): domain Bacteria; phylum Bdellovibrionota; class FAC87; order UBA2466; family UBA2466; genus JBGSST01. The sequence goes on along the minus strand of JAYSWN010000165.1, from coordinate 15,603 downwards.
TGATCTGCCCCTCAAGCACTCCACCCTCGTCCAACCACAACAGCGGAAGATAGACGCGGCCCATTTCGGCATCTTCGCGAATATCGCGCGCAATATTGGTGAGCTGCATGGCTGACCCTAGATCAGCCGCATACTTTAACGCCCTGGGATCACTCACGCCCATCACGTGCGACATCATCAACCCCACCGTTCCCGCCACGCGGTAACAATACAGCCGAAGATCGTCGATGGTCCAATAGGCTTCACGGCGAACGTCCATCGCCATGCCTTCGATCAACTCGAGCGCGTAATGACGAGGAATGCGATACTCTTTCGCGATATGACTCAAGGCGATGAAGACCGGATTGTTACAGGGAGTGCCATCGAAAGCCTTTTCTGTTTCGAGACGAAGCTCTTTTATTCGCTCCTCCTGAATTCGTAAATTCTGGGCGCGATCGATCTGATCGTCACAATAACGGCACCAACCGTAGAGAAAAAACGCCGCATCACGCGTTTGCGGATCAAACAACTTAGCGGCCAAAGAAAAACTTTTGGACCCGACTTCGATCATCTTCTTACATTCGGCCAATGCCGATTTAACGCTAGGAACATAGACCGGGGCGGTCACACTCAATGGAGTAGGCCGATCGTCTTCTAAAACGATTCCGGCGGTAGCTTTGGCGGAGTTCACCACGCCAGGAATACCGGCGCCCGGGTGAGTTCCGGCTCCGACAAAGTAAAGACCCGCCACGTCCGGATCACGATTAGCCACCCGGAAGTAAGCACTCTGCTGCAAAAGGGGCTCAAGCGAAAACGCCGAGCCTAAGTGGGCGTTTAGCTCGGTGGTGAAATCATCGGGGGTAAAAATACGCTGGGTAACGATGTTTTCACGCAAGCCCGGTAAATAACGCTCGTCCAAATACTTTAAAATCTTATCGGCGTAGACTGGCCCTTCGGTTTTCCAATCGATTGGGGCTTTGCCTAAATGAGGCACGGGCGAAAGCACATAAAACGCCTCGCCCCCTTCGGGCGCCATCGACGGATCAGTGCGGCAAGGGGCGTGAAGATAGAGTGAAAAATCATCGGCCAAAATACCGCGCTGAAAGATGTCTTTGAGCAGCTCTTTGTAGCGAGGTCCAAACAGCACATTGTGATGGGCAACTTGCGGGTACGCTTTCTTGCTGCCGAAATAGAGCAAAAAGAGTGACATGCTATAGCGAGAATTTACAATCCGCTTCGCACGCGCTTTGACTTCACTCGTATTTTGTAAAAGGTCGCGGTAGGTGTGTGCCACGTCGGCATTACTCACCACTCGCGAAGCCATAATTTTTTCACCACTCTTTAATTGAACCCCACGCACCGCCCGCGACTCGACCATGATCTCGGCCACTTCACTCTCGTAACGAATCTTTCCACCGATATCTTCGAACAGTTTCACCATCGCCCGAACCAGCGCTCCCGTGCCGCCTTTGGCAAAAAAGACGCCCCACTTGCGCTCCAAAAAATGAATAAGCGTGTAAATGGCGGAAGTAGAGTAGGGGTTGCCCCCGACTAACAGAGAGTGAAAACTAAAAGCCTGTCGCAAATGCGGATCCTGAAGGTACTTAGAAACGATTCCGTATACCGAACGAAACGCCTGCAACTTCATCAGATCTGGCGCACAGCGGATCATCGACGAAAAATTAAGAAAGGGAACGTGGGCAAGCTCGGTGTACCCCTTCTCAAATACTTTGCGCGTGTAATCCAAAAAACGCGGATAGTTCTCGGCATCTTTTGGATTCAACTTCTTAATCTGCGCCATGGTTTCAACCATGTCGTTGGTGTAATCGAATACAGTGCCGTCCTCCCAATACAAACGATAGAGGGGGCTCACCGGCAAAAACTCGATGTAGTCTTCGCGTTTTTTCCCGGCCAGTTCAAAAAGTTCATCGATACAATGGGGGGCCGTGATCACCGTAGGGCCTGCGTCGAAGGTAAACCCTTTGTCTTCATAGACGTAGGCCCGGCCACCGGCCTTGTCGCGTTTTTCAAGTAAGGTCACCTGGTGCCCATTTGCCTGCAGACGAATCGCCGCCGCCAAGCCGCCAAATCCACTTCCGATCACCACCGAGTTAATTCGGTTTTCCAAAATAGGCTCCCTTCAAACGAGCAACTTGTTCACCCAGCTGCACCAACGCCTTGGTGCCACGTTCGGTCGTCACCAATTTCGAATCGGCAAGCCGCTCTAACGCTAGATTGAGACGCGAGTTGGCCCCCTGCTGACCGAGCGGTAGAAGCCAAGCCAATAGCGGTAAAAGATTTTGGGTGTCGGGCAACTCGTGCACGGCACCGACAAAACGCAAGAACCCTTCGTCATCTAAATGCGTGGCGGCGGTGGCCCATACCCAGCTGGGACGGCGAAGTCGTAAATCTTCAAACTGTTTACCGTCGGGAATGCTGCCCACTGAAGCGTCGGTAATCTTTTTCTCTTCCAAATTTCCCAGGTCATCCAACATCTGCAGGGCAACGCCAAACTCACGCCCAAATTGTTGAAACTGCTCTATCGAGGTAACCGTAGTTCCCGACAGTACTCCCCCCAACCCAAAGGCCAACTCCATCAACGCACCGGTTTTTAATTCTAGAGAAGAAAGACAGAGCGCGGTAACGTCTTGGCGATTCACCTTGTCGATAGCTACGCCAAGATCTATCCCCTGCCCGATGTGGGCGCGATTCAAAGCACGGTGGCACAAGCGCCAAATTTGGCACTCTCGCTCAGCGGGCAAATTCCATTCGGCAATGGAATCCAAGGCGTCAAAGTAGAGCCAATTGCCAACGTTGATGGCGCGCGCCACACCGTAAAGACGATGAAGTGTGGCTTTTCCGCGGCGATAGCGGCTGTCGTCTTGAATGTCGTCGACCACGAGCGAGCCCGCGTGAAGCGATTCCAAAAGCGCCGCGGCCTTTTCACAGCGAAACTCTTCTTGCGCCGACTTACCAAGGGGGTGAGCCATCTCGAATGCCAAGTTAACCATTTCGCCTCTAAACTTCTTAGAGGGGCGTTGCAAAAACTCTTCCCGCGGGTCGACCAACTCGCGTTGAATAAAGGGCCAGGCAATGGCGAAATCGGTGAGCGCAATTTTATCGGCAATTTTTTCGGGCGATTCTGGTTTCACTAGCGAACCTCCGAGGGCAGCAAGGTGGTCAAAATCTTGTTACCGAGAGACGACTTCTCTCGCCGCGATTCATCGAGTAGGCAATCTAACGCGTCTCTCACCGGAATAGGCGGCTTGCCCATCAAGATTCTCAACTTGTCGTACCAACCCGATTGCCCCGAATAAAAACGTTCGATTAGCGGCTGGCGCAGGGAGTAAAACCGTTGAAAAATCTTGTAACGATCAGAATCTCCCGCGCCCCTGAACAACATGCGGTTCAAAAATAGGCTGAAGCGCTGAAAACGGAGCGACTCGCGTTCGAAGTTTACCAACGCCTCACCCACCATCGAAGCTTCCCAATTGCGCAAGGAAGCCAATAGATTCGCAATTCGGACCGCGTAAGGCAATGAGTAGCCGGTAGTGGGCTGATAATGGCCGGCACGAACTCCCAACCGAAACACGGTGGCGTCGTTGGTGTTGGGATAACGACAGAGCTCTTGCTCAGTAAGGGGGATGGAGAGAACGCCCTGCTCTTCCCTTATCACCCGTTTGATCGTCCACGCCTGCTTCTGGCAGTAAGCAGCCAGGTCAGTTTTCATCTCGTCACGGTACAACACCGGATCAGAAGAATAACGGGTGTCTTCAATTAGCAAACGGTGCGAATCCCACGGCAAAAGATAGATAAAACGGAATCCCTCTTTTTGCTCAACTAAAGCTTCCATCAAAGTGGGCGTACGCAAACCGTGCGGCCCATCGAGCTCAACTTCCCAACCGACGAATTTTTGATAACCGCTGCTGGCTTGGTTGGCCGCAAAGGCGCCGCGCACATCGAACACCATTTTAGAATTTAAAACTTCTCCGTTGGCGAGCACCACGCCATCATTGCGAATTTCCATCACTCGCGTATTGAGGCGGGTGTGAGCCGCAAGCTCCGCCATCATCACCCGATGAAAGTCGTGAGAGCGAATCGAAAAATAGGAACCCGAAATGCCACGGGTAAATTGAGGAAAGCGAACGCTGTGCCCTTGCCACTCCCGCGACAGCAGAGGCCGCAGCCAAATTTGGTCTTGCGGAGAGATGTCAGTCTGATGAAACGACCAGGTGTGGTTACCGCCCCACGCCGCCCCTGATTCGAGAAACAACAGATTAAGCTCAGGGCGAGCCCGTTTCAGCCTTAGGCCCACGATCCCGCTGGCAAGGCCGCCGCCCACAAAAATGGCATCGAAACGCTTCATCGGCCAATAAGCCCCAATCAAGGTAAAAGCGCTAAGATAGCGCGAGGCAAAAGGGCTTGGCAACGATGCCGTTTCAGTTAACGCGCCGTTACTACCGCAAAAAACGCCCCCCTTGGGTTATGATCAAAGGGTGAGAAAAAAATCGCCGCTCCTGGTTAGTGTTGTCTTACTCCCGCTGTCTCTCCCGGGCGCGTGGCGTCATGAAAAATACTCCGCCTTTGCGCAGAACGAAGTCGCTTTTTCTGAGGCCGGAATTACCCTGCGAGTGAACGAGTCTTCGAGCCCGCTGTTCCACAAATTAGAAAAAATGGTTTCGGTAAGGAGTATCGAGCTTAAAGCGAAAGCCTCAGGATTACCGCAGCTTGCCGCGGATAAAGAGGAAGGGATTGAGGGCAACGACGACTTTGTACTGCGCCTGGGATTGGTGCAGCCCGGTGATTACCGGCCGAGTTGGGTGGAACGTCTTTTTGCCCCGAAATGGCTTTTGAATTTGGTGAGTCTGGCCGGCGAAGATGTCGGCTTTGGAAAAGTCACTTTTTTGGACGTCACCCAGAGGACCAAAATTAACGGTGTGCCCCGGCAAAAAGGAAAGTGGATCGAGACGCAAAGCGTACGCAACGTAACCCAAGCCGGCGATGTTTCCTTTACCCACGCCTTTTCACCACCGTTGCCCACGGTGGCCCTGTGGCTTCACGCAGATGGGGATGACACCAAAAGTAAATTCACCGTCACCGTAAGCAAAATCGCGCTGCTTACCCCTTAATTCTTACTGGCGTTGGTGCGCGCCAGGGTTTCATTAAGGGTCCAATCATAATCAAGAAAAGCTATCGACCCCTTGGCCATTTTACCCGCGTCAATTGGTGAAGCCGCCATTCTCACCGACACAAAGCTTTGCACGGAACCAGCCTTTTTCACGAAGTCTTCGCCGTACCAATCAAAGATCTTTGAAAGAAAAAACTTTCCTTCCGCCGCATCCCAGCGGTTTCGCGTGGTGTCACTTAAAAATGCTTTTGCCGCCGCCTCAAGTTGGGCTTCAAGCTTGGGGGCTAAAAAAGCTTCGGCGCGTAGAGCTGGGCAACCCTTTGAAGCACAGTTAACCGCAAAGTGGACCCGAGGCTCTTGCCAATTCTTTCGCAAAAGACCGTGCTCTAAGTAATCCAAGTTTTGTTCTTCGCCGAAAAGTTTGAAGAATTTTTTCTTCCACGGACTCGAAAACAGTCCCCCCAGATCTTTGATCGATTTGATTGGGTAGTTTTCGCTGACCAAATCCGCCGTGCGCGCATTGTAAGAATTAATGAGATAAGTCATCTTTTCCGCATCACCGAACGCCGCATACTCAGCCTGCGTCACCGCTTCCAACGACTGCAGGTAAGGCTTTAGTAGTTCCGGCGACGCTTTGGCGGCCTTGTAGTCTACCGAAGTCACTGGACCATTCACGGTCACAAATTTCTTCAACCACTTTTCCCATTGCGCGTGGGTATGATCAAAGCCGTGGGCCTGTCCCACAAAAAACAGCGTATTAAAAACCGCAAGAACCTTTATAAACCTTAAGTTAGTCAACACGGCTCCCCCAATTCTTTGCGGTGAATAATATCACAGGACGTTGATTCTTTACGACGTCGAGAGATTCGCCCCATGCAGCGCGTGATGGTGACGGTGACAAAGAAACGCTAGATTCTCAGCCAGATTAAGCCCGCCGCTTGCCACTGCTACGCGGTGATGTAAATCCAGCCATCTTTTCTGGTCACAGCGCCGGTTGTCTTGGGAAACGTAACAACACTGCGTTCCTTGCCGGCGCACAACGGCATGACGAACGGTGGCGGGGATTGGCAGCCGTTGCGGTTGTCTTGGCGTTACTTCCATTACGACGGCGGGATTCCGAACGTTGATTGAGGCGTTAGCCCTAAGCGAATTCAGTGATTCGGGCTTTCCTGAGGAAACTCTTCTTGCCCGCTGGACTTGCCCCTCCTAAATAGCACTAGCCCCGAAGTGAGGTTGTCGCCATTAAGACAAAAAGGTAAAGCGGGTGGAGTCACGACTTGAAACGCCGCCGACGCCCGGCCTTGCACTGCCCGCCTGAATCACGCCCGGGTGGAAGCGCCACCCGACCCCCACGAGCATCGCGAGAGCAAAGACGCCCCGCCCCCTTCCACTAATCATCATAATGAATCAGGATGTCGGCCGATAAGGAGGAGCCGGTGACAATTCTCGGCAACATGCCATCCGCCGCAGCCGGATTTGAGCCTAACGCGGAGTGGCCCAAACTTTGTATAGTTAGGGGCTGAGGTTTTTTGTGAGCGCTTTGCGTATTCAAAGAGTGGGCTGGTTAGCGTTAATCGTGACTGTCGTCGTGGGTATATTTCCTGCGCCTTTGCACGCTGCGGCCAAATGCGCCATCTCGATCAAAGAAGAGTTAAAAACTGGCCTCGTCGAAGCTACTTCATTCAAAAGCGATCTCACTTCACAAGCCGCCTGCGCCACGCTTGCCAAAATGCACGAAAAAAACTTTTCGCCTGAGCGCGTTCGCGCCAAATCGGTGTTCTACTCGTGGAAAGGCGCCAAATCGCCTCAATTGGCCGCCACTAAGAAAAACGGCAAAAAATCTAAGCCCGGGTCCCTGGCCTTACGAAAAAGCCGGTCGCGCGCCAAACTTCCTCTTTAAGTAACGGGCAATCATCGCGCCTTAAAACTCGAGCCGCGGTTCCGTCATTTTCCCCTGAAACTGTTCTCGGTAATTTGAAAAAGCATTCAGCTGAAAATGCCACGCCCGTTTTTCATCAAAAGGATTGGCGACAAGGGCGTGGCAGAGTTTCAAAAGCCCCTGCACATCTTTCCACGAAACAAATTCTGGAGCCGGCCCGCCCAGACCAACCTTGGCCCCTTTATCAAAAAAACACTCGTTGTGATAATTGCCCAGCGGCACCGAAATGCCGGCGGCACGGTAGCCTTCGGCGTTGGCTACCGTTGCTTCGCACGTTCCGCCATCCATGATCCGTCGCTGAAATTTTTTATTGAGAAACTTACGCGCCACCTGCGTTATCCATTCCACCGCCGCCGGATCGAAAATCGTAGTCCTATCGCCCAGCCTTACCACCGGCCCGTTGCCAATCTCTGCCCCCGGTAAAGCCTTCGACGTTTCCAAGCTCACACAAAATAGGTTGCTCTGATACCTGCGGCATAGCACGTCTTGGAAGTGGTGGATCATGCCCAGGTAACCCACCTCTTCCGCGCGCGTTAACAACCCTATGAATGGTGTGTATCCCGTGAACTTATCGGCGTGCGCAATCGCCATCTCCACAATGGCGTAGGTACCCACTAGATCGTCAGCCGCCTTGGTGAAAATGAGATCGCCCTTTTTCCACAGCGGCGGGCCGAAAGAAAAACCCCCGAACACACTCTTCGCCAAAACCATCGACGACATCATTTTGTCGTCGGGTACCACCAACAGTTCGATAATGCGTCTCCCCTTTTGGTTGGCCTTTCTTACCGTACCGAACGAAATATTCTTGGCGTCGGCGGTCAACCACACTTTGGCGCCCACCAATTGGCGGCTCGGGCCGCCGCCCAACCATTCGGTAAGCAGTTCTTTTTTTGCCGTCCACTTCACACCGTGAAATCCGGGGTGATCCATGTGGGCGATAAAAAAGGGGATGGCCGCCGGACGAGGCGCGGCCAAACGCCGTTCGTAGTCTTGCAAATCGTGCGCACCCACCACAACGTTGCCGTGGCCGTCGCGAAAGTGCGGAACCCGATGGGCCGTTAACAGCTCCAACACTACCCTTGCCACCGCCTCCTCCCGAAAAGGGGCGGCGGGCTGACTCAATATTTTGCTAAGACGCGAGTACATGCGCCAGATTTTACTACAACTTCGGGGCCAATCCACTGAAGGGTTTTGGCCGAGCCTTCCCGAGCTGGTAAAGGTTAGGTAGAATGAGATCATGGTGTCATTAAAATTTAAGCAGATCGGGCTTACCGGCGGAGTGGCATCAGGTAAATCCAGCGTGGCCGAACTTTTTCGCAATGCGGGAATATCGGTGATCAATCTTGACGAAGTGGGGCGCGAGCTCACCGATCAACAACCCGCCGTGCAGCACAAACTGGGACAGTTATTGGGACCCGGCGTTTACGAGAACGGACAATTCAATCGCACCAAGGCCCGAGAAGCCCTATTCACCGATCGAGTGAAACGAAAGGCGGTTGAAGAGTACCTTCACCCCCTCATCTTGGCCGAATTCGAGCGGCGTGCGGCGCAAGCAAAGCTCAACGGCGAAAAGATGGTGATCTGTGAGGCCGCGCTGCTAATGGAAACCGGTACGGATAAAAAGCTGGACGGCCTCGTTCTAGTTTCTGCCCCCGAATCGATAAGAAGCCAGCGGGTGGTAGATCGGGATCGCATTGGTGCGGTGTTGGCCGAAAAGATGATCCGCACTCAGCTTCGAGATGCCGATCGGTCGCCGGAACAAAATACCTTTGCGATAGAAAACAACGGATCGCTCGCCGATCTTTCGTTTAAGGTCTCAGAAATTATCGACGAGTGGAAACGCCGGAGCTGGCTTAACGATTAGAGTCCACTTGCCTTGCCGCGGCCTTCACCACATTTTTCATCAACATCGCGATTGTCATTTTGCCCACTCCGCCGGGAACGGGGCTTACCGCTCCGGCCACCTTCGCTACTGATTCAAAATCTACGTCGCCCACGATCTTACCCTCCACCCGATGAATGCCCACGTCGATTACGGTGGCACCTGGCTTTACGTAATCGCCGGTAATAAACTTAGGTTTGCCCATGGCTACCACTAAGATATCGGCCCTTAGACTAACGGCCTTCAAGTCTGGAGTTTTTGAATGCGCCACGGTAACCGTAGCGTCCTCGGCTAGAAGTAGCAGCGCCGCGGGTTTCCCCACTATGTCGCTACGGCCGATCACCACCGCGTGCTTGCCCTTCATCGGAATCTGATAATGCTTCAAAATCTCGATCACTCCGGCCGGCGTGCAGGGTTTAAACCGAGCGTCGCCGCGGCAGACGCGCCCCATATTCTCAGGGTGCAGTCCGTCCACATCTTTTTCCGCGGCGATTGAATTCAATATGGTGATGCGGTCGATTGAATCGGGCAATGGCAACTGCACTAAAATACCGTGCACCCCGGGGTCTTTGTTAAACTTGACCACGGTTTTCAACAGCTCTTCTTGCGAAGTCTCCTTGGGTAGCCGTAGGGTTTCGCCCTGAAAGCCCAGCTCACGGCACTTCTTCTCTTTGGCGCGGACGTAGGTTTGGGACGCCGGGTCTTCTCCTACCAAGATGAAAACCACCTTAGGAACCACGGGCAGTAGCGAAATTTCGAGGGCTAAATTTTTGTATATGGCTTCAGCCACTACCGCCCCGTCTAGCAACTTGGTTGCTCGATTGCCGCCGTCGTTTTTAGGAGTAATGTTGGGTATTTCGTCAGAGTGGCCAGTATTAGACATACCATCAATTCGCCCCGCCGCACTCAATCGTCAAGCGGCGGAGCATAAGGGTATTTTTCTAAGTGGTAAAATCCGGCCAACCGGAGTACCACAGGAACGTTTTCGAGCGAGGCTTTAAAGCCCACAAAGGAGTTCTCATGCCGAGCCCCATTGATTTTGCAGAAAAAAACGTAGCTTCCTTCATTGAATCCTTAAAGACGCTGGTTAGAATTCCTTCGATCAGTTTCGATGGCTTTCCCAAAGAAGAGGTGCGCCGATCTGCCCACGCGGTAGTGGCGCATCTGAAAGAGTGCGGCCTTGAGAATGTTGAAATTTTAGAGGTGCCCAATACCCACCCCTACGTTTACGCCGACTGGCTGCACGCCCCGGGCAAGCCGACAATACTCCTCTACGCCCATCACGACGTTCAGCCAACGGGCCGCACCGAGCTGTGGAAAAGTCCGCCGTTTGAACCTGTCGAACGAGACGGCCGCCTGTGGGGACGAGGCACGGCCGACGATAAGGCGGGAGTCGTGGTTCACTCCAGCGCCATTTTTTCCTATTTGCAGACGCACGGAAAGCTTCCTGTAAATGTGAAGATGCTAATCGAAGGTGAAGAAGAGATCGGTTCCGAACATCTCGAGCATTTTTTAGAATTGTACAAGCATAAGATGAGCGCCGACGTGATGGTGCTGACCGACACCGGCAATTACGACACCGGAGTGCCTACGATCACCACTTCATTACGCGGTTTGGTTGCTATCGAAGTAGAAGTGAAAGCAATGGAGCGCCCAGTTCATTCCGGTCAGTGGGGCGGGGCAGTGCCCGATCCGGTAATTGCGCTTTCCAAAATGATTGCCACCCTGGTTGATGACAACGGCAACATTGCCATTTCCGGCGTCTGCGACGATGTGCTGCCGTTAAACGATCTCGAAAAAGAGAGCCTTAAAAAGATTAACTTCACCGCGCAGATGTACCGAAAGCAGGCGGGAGTTTTGCCTAAGACCGAACTTATCGGCGGAGCCCCTCAAGACCCCCTAGTGGCCATGACCCGTTTGCCAAGTCTGAGCGTTAATGCCATCGAAGCCAGTTCGCGCAAACGGGCGGCCAACATCATCAACGAATCGGCGTGGTGCAAAATCGGTATTCGCACCGTGCCCAACATGAACGAAGCCAAAGTCCAAAAACTACTCGTTGATCACTTAAAAAAAGTGGCTCCGTGGGGAGTTGAAGTGAACATCAAAGCCGACGCTACGGGGCCGTGGTGGGTAACCAATCCGCAGGGCAAAGCCTTTGAGATTGCCGCCAAAGCCTTGACCAAAGCGTTTGGTAAAGAGTGCGTATTCATGGGATGTGGCGGAAGCATTCCGTTTGTTGGTCCGTTCGCCAAAGTGCTGGGCGGAGTGCCAGCTTTGCTAATTGGCGTAGAAGATCCTTACACCAACGCCCATTCTGAAAATGAAAGCATGGACTTAGGGGATTTTCGAAAGGCAATTCTGGGCGCCATTTATTTTTACGAAGAGATTGCGAAATCAGGCCTTTAGTCCATCGCCATCGACGCCGGCCGGGGGCTGCTTTTGAGTAAAAGCACCACCCCCCCACTTGCCGTATAGGCTTGTTATGTTAACAGCTTAGGCTGCACCCCTCCCCAACCGTCGGGGTGCCCTGTTGCCTTGCGTCAAATACTCCGAGACACATATCTCGTTTTTTGTTACCTCTAGCTATCCATGGTGCGGAATCCCGGACAATTAATTCAACACGATGTGTTAACAGGAATCGGCATTTTGTTAACGACACTATTCTGCCACCCTCTAGCGGCCGAAACCCTCTTGCACGTGCGCGCCGGCGCCCATCCCGACCAAAATAACGCTGAAGCCGCCATTACCTTTGAAGGAAAGTACGCCCCCCCCTTTTCCCCACGTCTTGAAATTTCCACCCGTATCGATCGATCGTTTAACCGGTATGAAAATTTCAACGTCCCTTTCATAAAAGCAGAGATACATTTTTCGCTATTGCCCTCACCTCAACCGCAAACTGGCGACCCGCTTGTCGGTCCCTGGGTATTGCAACTTCGGCCGTTTCTTTCGGTACTAAACCTAGACCGTTGGAATCAAGATGGGGCCCGCGGCCGCGGCGGCGTAAATGCCGTTGCCCATTACGAAGTTGCCCCCCAAATCGCAGTGCAGATTGAGATCGCCCCATGGCTAGAACTTTCAAAATTTAGGGCCAACACTGCGGGGCGTGAATTCCCCGCCGGCGGTTTCACCGAAAAAGCGACGGTGGAGTTAAGCCATCGCGCTGTATTTTTAGAATTGGCCTTCAGCGCCCAGCAAAGTCTACGATCAGTGTGGCGCAACGACTGGGGGGTGCAACAGCGCTTGGGCTACCGTTTTTCTCCAGTGATTCAAGCCGGAGTTTCGCACGAGTTATTGACTGGCCTTTTGGATGAATCAACGGGATTACTTCGCCCACTCCCGTTCTACGACGCCCGACGAAGTCGAGTCGCCGTGTTTGGGGAGTTTCTCTTATGAAAAATTGGCTGGGAATTAGATTTCTCTTTTTCCTAATGCTGTTGGTGGGGTGCGCCGACGAGCGCCCTCTAAAGCCAATTCTTGGAAACTCAGCTCGCCTCTCAAAAAAAGAGTTTGCCGGCGAATTCTATTTCTTGAAATCGGTAGTAGAAGTGAGATCACCGGGCGCTAAGTTCGCAATGCTTTTACCCGGTGCCTATCTAAAGACCAACACGCTGGTAAAATTCCAGATAAAAGAAAACACATTAGACGTCGTGTCTCAGGTGCGCGCGTTGCAAAATTTACGGCCCGCCGAAAAAACGCCGATTCTGGCCACTTTTGCGCTGCGCAATGTCGACGTGCTGCGAAAACAGAACATCGACGGACAAGACACCCACGAAGAAGAGGAGACCGAAAACCGCCGTCCGTGGAACGAACGTGACTTTTTGGTGCTCGATGCCGCCGCAGATTCGCAAGACGAATTTAAGTCAGACACCCTGTCGGCCACGATGGAAAACATAAGGGCCGAGGCCGGGTCACTCCGCTTCGATGTCGCCCGGCAGCTCAGCGATGGCACTTTGGCTACCGAGCGCTATCACTTCTTAACCAAAAGGCCGAGCGGCTACACTGCGCGCCCTTACCCAGCGGTGTACCAACAGAGCTTTGGTTTTTTTCGAACTACCATTCCAGGTTTCGATAGCTACCAACAACCCAGTGTGAGTGAAACCCAGGATTGGATGAATTTGCGTAACCTCCAATCGGGGGTGCGCTACCATATCGACCCCACTTTTCCAGACCATTTGAAAGGGGGGGTTCGTTCGGCGATAGAACAATGGAATTTGGCGCTTAAGCGGGCAACCGAAAAAACGCCGCTGGAACCCCTATTTGAGGCCACCAACGACAAACGCGGCGATCTCCGTTTCAATGTCATCGTTTACGATGATTCACCCGACAGTGGCCACGGCATTTTGGGCTACGCGCCAACCTTTAGCGACCCCACCACCGGCGAAATCATCAAGGGGGATGTCTTCGTATACGGCGGCACTCTAGCCTGGGCTCGCCTCGCCGAAGAGTCGTGGCGTAAATATAATGAGATTACGGCGCCAATGGTTCGAGCCGACCCCATCAGCTTACCAACCGCCGCCGCCCGCGCCTCAACTGAAAGCCCGGCCCTTAGCGAGTTTCTAAAGCCGTATCGCGATCTGCTGGTTAGTAATCCACGATTAGAAAATGAAGCTCTAGCCGTCTTGGTACGAAAGATTGGCCAACCGGTAAAACTGCTTGAACACTCGCGCGCCGAATTTTTGGGAGAATACCGCGAACGCCTAACCCGTTGGGAAGCCGGCATGCCCGCGCTTAGCGGTGCGACCGCCGAAAACCCTATTGCCCTTGAACAAAAAATATTTCCGCCACTTATCGCGCACGAACTCGGCCATACCCTAGGCCTCCGCCATAACTTTAAGGGATCAGCCGATCACCGACACATTACACGCGGTAAATCATCGACGGTAATGGACTATGGCTTTCTGGCCTCAGAAGAAACCCACGAAATTGGACAATACGACTTTGCGGCCATTGAAATCGGGTATGGCAATCGCAAAGCGGAACAGAAACGAATAAAAGACGAAAAGTTCTTCTTCTGCTCGGACGAACACATCTTCAACACCAAAGATGGATTCTGCCTTCCCTACGACTCCGGTAGCACGCTTCTCCAAATTCTCGACAGTCTCTTTCGCCGGTATTTAGGGAGTTACCAATTTCTGAACTTGCGACTTGATAGAATTTATTTCGATGAGTCCACCGAAAACTACCTGGCCAAAATCGGCTCGTTGCTACTGCCGATTCGCCAGATTTATGATCACGCTTCGGCACTGGTTGCCACTGCCGTCGGGGAAAAATCCGAACCCAAGTCTGATATAAAAAGCGTGTTGGAACTATGGCGATTGGCCGGAGCCCGTATTGAAGCCGACGCCAATAGCTTCCCCGACGACGTGGAGGAGCTGATCGCGGTAGCGGTTAGAACCGATTCACGTATCCCGGTTAAAGAGCTGGTCTCCGCCCCCACCTTACAGATTGACCACAGCAAACGCCGAGCCGTGATTGCTGACGCCGTCGCGGCTAAGCAGCTGGCAGTTAAAATGCTATTTCAGATTGTCCTCAAGAAAGATCTATCCTTAGGCGGAGAAGCCCTGCAAAAAAATCTTGCTTCGCGGCCCGACGTTGACCTAACCGACGATGCCACCAATGCTCTGTGGCGGCGAGGAATTTTAGCCGACCGGCTTATGGCCCTTAGTCTACTGCTCAGCCCCTCGGGAGATCCCTTGGGAGTCACCAGCGAAAAATCAGTCGCTACCACCTATCGTGAAGGGCTAAAAGCCAGCGAACGAGATGAATTTTACCAGCGCTTGAGCTCGGTTCTCTCCAACTCTTACTTGGACGCAAACCGCACCCATTCGCGTTGGCTTCCCTTTACTCCAGCCATCCCCAACGTTCTTCGTCGTAGCGCCGCAACTTGGACGACAAGAGACCTAGGTTTTTATTCTGAAGGCAGCTTACGCCCAGCCGGCATGATCGATCGCCAGACTCCAGGAACGAACTTGTTCGGATCGTCGGACTCTATATTCGCTTCCTTTTTGATCTCGCCTCATCGGGCCAAAGCGGACGACCCAAGAAACATTAGTATTGCTAAAGAAGCGTTGGCCAACCGGTTAACCAATATTGCCCGCGATCAAAACCAAATTTTTAATTCAATGGCAGACTGGATCCGCGGAAAGCTCGCCTCAAAAAATCGGGATCCGGACGAAGCAAAAGAGAAAGAGCGGGTCAAGGCGAGAGAACACGAACTGCTGGAACAACTGAAAACTATTGAAGACATCGCGCTTTCTGCAGAATCGCTTGCGATGCCAATTTCTGGTACCAAACAAGTTTACCGTGTGTACTTTGATAAAAATTTAGCCTCGGCCCCCATGGTTCATATCGGAGGGCATCTGTTTCGGGCCGAATTACTCCGCCAAATACACCTTCGGGTCATAGCAGAAGCGAAAAAAGACATCGAAAAGGAAGAGACTCTTCCCGAAATAGATCGCGACGGCATCACCCTGAGAGACGCCAGTTATGATCTGGCCGCGTCCACTTCGCTTGTAGAGAAGCTCGATAAGTTTTTGTCGGCGGAACGAGCCCTCCTCGACCACTCGTACAAAACTTTCCAGGTGGATACGAAAGAAAAAGAGTAGTTACCAACGGCTTACGCGTCTCGCATCGTAACGCTTATTCGGTGGCGTTTTCGACTTTTTACAAGCCAAC
>JAYSWN010000164.1:0-22237 GCA_043718025.1 Pseudomonadota bacterium | reverse complement strand
GTTTAGTGGTGGCATCACGTTGCGCCGGCGAGAAATCAAGATTTTTTTGCCAACTATTATTCTTCACGTTGAAAACGCAATGGCCGGCGGTCAATACGTGGCGGGGGCCAATGAGAGTTCCGGTGCAGCCTAAACCAATGCGGCCCACCATCCGTTGCGGAACCGCCTGAGTATCAAACACTTGAACGCGATCGTCTTTTCCGTGAACGTCATCCAGCCACTCCACGAACGGTAGCTTAAATGAGGGCAAAGTGGGCAGGGCACCAAAAAAGGAAGCCGAGCTCTCTTCGTTTAACAAAGTAGAGACAGCGGCCTTGGCGCCATCCTCTCTCCACTCTAAGCCAGCCCGATCGATCATCAGGGTTTCATCGTCATCCACTTCGGACGCGAGATCCACCGCACCACTATCGGAAATATTGAGATCCGGGTTGGCGTCAAAATTTATTCTGGCGTTAGGTACCATTTGTCCGGGCGCCGACGCGGCAAAAAGCGCGGCACCGATTAAGGAACGGTAAAACCAATGGGCATAACAGATGTTGTGATTCATGATGAGTGTCCTCGTTGTGGTTAGGTAAATATAAATTGGAATTAAGCGGCAGCGAACGCCGAGACGGGAAGCGCATTCCAACTCAAGTTTTTTCGGTCCGATAGATGGCTCGGACTCCGGAAGACATGTGCAAGCCGGGGGCCAACGTTAGGGTGGGTTTTTTGAGGCTTCGCGGCTATGCAACCCCATCTTTTTTTCCGGCCCCGATGGGTGCACATTGCACCGCACGCCGCATTATAAACTCAGTGAGCATTACTAGCTTACTGAAGGGCGTACTGCTGCAGGTACTCAGGGATCCGGCAACGCCACCCCGTCTTTTTTTCAATCTGCGTTTTGAGTGCTTGGGCCGCAGAGAATTCACCGTGGGTGAGAAACGTTAAACTGGGTGGAGACTTAAAGTGGGAGAGCCAAGCCAAGATTTCTGATTCATCCGCGTGGGCCGAGAAGTTTTCTAGATTTTGGACTTCGGCACGAATGGTAACTAGCTCACCGTGAATTTTAATTTCCCGCTTACCGGCAATTAATTGGGCTCCACGCGTTCCTTCCGCCTGATACCCCGTGAAAAGAATTGTATTATTTTCTACAGGTCCGAAAGCGCGCAGGTGGTACAAAACCCGCCCCCCCGTTGCCATTCCGCTGGCAGAAATAATGATCATCGGCCCGGAAAGCAGATTCAGCTCTTTAGACTCTGCTTCGCCGTTGATATATTTGGCCAACGCGAAGGCCTCGCTGATCTGCTTTTCGCTCAAACGAAGTTCTTCTGAAAATTGCTTGAAGATGTGCGTGGCATTTACGGACATGGGACTGTTTAGAAAAACTGGTACCTTTGGAATACGGCCGGCTTTTTTTAACACGTAAAGACTGTGTAAAAGAGTTTGCGTTCGGCCCACCGAAAACGCGGGAATGACCACAACTCCCTTTCGTTCGATCGTGCGCTTGATAATCGATGCTAACTCTTCCAGCGGATCCACTTGCGGGTGCGTACGCCCGCCGTAGGTGGACTCGAGCACCAAATAATCAACTCTCTCAACCGTGTCGGGGGGAAGCAACAGCGGATCAGCGTCTCGGCCCAGATCCCCCGAAAAGAGAAGCCTTTTTCGATTTGCCTCAATGAGCACTACGGCGGCCCCCAATATGTGTCCGGCCCGCAAAAAACGAAAAGTGAATTCAGGGGCCAGTACCTGATCAGAGCCCCACTCTAACGGACGAAAACGGAGCAAACAGCGCTCGACATCTTGTTGAGTGTAAAGTGGTAAGGCGGGGCGGTGTTTCGAAAAACCTCTTCGATTAGCGTACTCCGCCTCTTCCTCCTGGATCTTGGCGCTATCGAGCAAAAGGATCTCGCACAGAGAGAAAGTGGCCCGAGTACAATAAATGGGACCGGTGAATCCGTTTTTGACCAGCAGGGGAAGGTAGCCGCTGTGATCAATGTGGGCGTGGGTTAAAATGACGCAATCGATGGTCTTAGGGTCGACGGGAAACTTTTCCCGGTTTCGCAATCTGAGCTCTTTCATCCCCTGAAACAGGCCGCAATCCACTAAAGCCCGAAAACCGTGATGCTCTACTAAATATTTGGAGCCCGTTACGGTTCTGGTGGCGCCTAGAAAGGTAATTTTCATGAGCTTAACCCCGAATAAGAGTAACCGATTCCCGCAATGAATGAGATCAAATTTCGTTCAATGAGTTATCTGATCCCGCCCTCGATTTACCGAGAACAAAGCAAGGGGCCGAAACCAATGGCACGACGTATGCACAAAAAACCAGGGTCAGTTCAAATCTAAGGGGGTACTTGGGCGGAGATGTTTTCGCTCAACTGAACCAGCCTTTATCCTTCCCGGAGTTCGCTATGTTCGCAGGAAAAACCAAAAATGGTGTTGAGATGAGAAGCACTTACGGAATGAAATCTGCAACAGTTGAAAAGACCTGGTACCTCGTTGCCGACCGAGGCCGGCTGGCGCTCTTCGAGAAGGTCGTCGGTATCGATGGCATTCACTGCGAACTCAGGAAAGAGGTCCTGATCCCCGAAGGCAGAAAGAAGACCCATGAGTTGGTTAGCGATCGGCCCGGAAGGTCTTTCGACAGTCGGGATTCTACGCATCACGGCCAGAGCGGGGGCAGCCGCCACTCCTACGGTCAAACGGTGAACCCGATTGAAGTGATTACAGAAAAAACGGCCCGCGAGGCCGCCGCGATTATCGAGTCCAAACGGTTCGGCGCGGAGGGCGCTCGGTTGGTGATTGTGGCGGAGCCAAGAATGGTGGGCCACCTTCGCGCTAATTTCGCGAATTTTTCACCGCGCATCAAAACGACTTACGTTGAGAAAGACTTTTCTTGGTTGACGATGAGGCAACTGCAAGCGCGACTCAAGTTTTACTCGCAATCAACCCTCTAATAAATACCAGCGCCGCTTTACGGGCGGCTCGTAGGTGAGACCGAACTGGCCGAGCGCAATCTCTCTAATCTTGGCAACCACGAAGGAGGGAGAGTCACTCACGATGATTCGTTCGGCGTCGGCAAGATCGATGGTGCCCTGTTGAACCATGTTCTCACGAACAAAGTTCAACAGCGGACGCCAGTACTCGGTGCCCATGAGGATAATCGGAAACTGTTTTACTTTTCCGGTTTGCACCAGCGTGGCCACTTCAAATAGTTCATCCATCGTACCGAAGCCGCCCGGCATGGCGACAAAGGCGTAGGAGTACTTTGCCAACATCAGTTTACGAATAAAGAAATACTTGAACTCAATAAACAGATCTAAAAACGGGTTAGGGCTCTGCTCTTGCGGCAACACGATATTGCAGCCGACGGAGCGCCCTCCCTGCTCTTTAGCACCACGGTTGGCCGCCTCCATCAAGCCGGGTCCCCCTCCGGTCATCACGGTAAAGCCCGCCCCGGCCAGGGCGGCGCCCAGTTCTTTGGTGAGTTCATAGTAAGGGTGATCAGACTGGTAACGGGCCGAACCGAACACGGTAACGCAGGGCCCCACAAAGTGTAATGACCGAAACCCCTTTAGCGTTTCAAAAAAAATGCGACAGGCGCGCCAAAGCTCTTTAAGACGCGGCTGGGGGCCACTCAAAAAGAGCTTCTCGCTCTGGTTTGCCAGCATTCGTTCACGCGAATTTTTAAGCGAGAGGGTGCGCATGAGTTTAAGTACACTTGGAATTTATCGCAGGGTCAATTTACTTCGAGGCACCCATTTGATTCTCGATCCAGCTCAGCGCGGAAATGACATCGGCGTAAACGCCAAACTTTTTCGGACGGGCACAGCCTTCGCCCCAACTCACCACCCCGGTAAGGGCCAGCTCACCCGAGAACGATCGGCTTAAGAGCGGACCACCACTATCACCTTGGCAAGAGTCTTTGCCGCCTTTTTCAAATCCCGCGCACAACATCGATTTCAGAATTTGACCGGGATAGGCCTCTTCGCAACGTTTAGTGCTCACCATGGGCACTTCGACCTTGAGCAATACCGGCGACAAACTTCCGCCTTCGGAGGTGGTGCCCCAACCGGCGGTAGTCGCCATCGGGCCTTCTTGTTCTTGATCGGAGAGCCAGCGGTAATCGGAATTTAATGAGACCGGAGTGTATTTGGATTCCCCACTTAGCTTGAGCAAAGCAAAATCGTAGTCATTGTTGGAACTCGAGTTCTCCGGATGAGAAACAATCTTATCTAATGAAAAGGTTTCGACTCCGGCGGTATCTACCATTTTCAAAAGACCCACCTTAACTTTGATGCTCGAAGCCGAGGCCCCCTTTACGCAATGGGCGGCAGTCAGCACCCAACTTTTATCGATGAGCGAACCGCCACAAAAATGACGCCCGCTTCGTTGCATCGATACCATAAATGGCATTTCACCGGCCGTCGCCGCGGTGCCGCCCACGATTCGAGCGTAAGAACGGGCCGCAAAGCCCGACTGAGAAGAGAGCAAAACTAGGCTCAGAACGAGTAAAGACAAATTGAGGCGCATGGGTATCCCCTTAGGTTGGTTTAGATGAGATTTGGTGGTGGAAACAGAAGAAGGACCGAAGGATTCGGCCTACACTCTTAAGCCTACCTAAGTTCCGGTAAAAGGATAGAGGGTTGCCGCACTATCGCCTTAACATTCGTTCAGAGGCTTGGAATAATAGGATCGCGTGCGCAAAATCATCCACATCGACATGGACGCCTTTTATGCGTCGGTAGAACAGCGGGACCGCCCTGAACTCAAGGGGCTTCCCGTGGTGGTGGGGGGAAGCCCTTCAGGCCGCGGGGTGGTGGCTTCGGCCTCTTATGAGGCCCGCCGCTTTGGCATCCGTAGCGCCATGTCAGCACGAAATGCGTTGAAGCTCTGCCCGGCTACCATTTTTGTCACGCCCCAATTTTCCAAATATAAAGAGGTGAGTCGACAAATTCGCGCCATTTTTTTTGACGTCACTGACCTGGTGGAACCGCTCTCGCTCGACGAAGCGTACTTAGACGTGACCACGAATAAGTTTGCCCAAGGCTCCGCCACTCGCCTGGCCGAGTTGATCCGGGCCCGAATTCAAAATGAGCTTGGACTCACGGCGTCGGCAGGTGTGGCACCCAATAAATTTCTTGCCAAAGTTGCCAGCGATTTAAGAAAGCCCAACGGAATTTTCGTAATTACCCCGGCCGAAGTGCCCCGATTCGTTGAAAAGCTACCCGTTGAAAAACTTTGGGGGGTGGGTCCCGCCACCGCAAAAAAAATGCAGGGCATGGGACTGCTGACCACCGCCGACTTGCGAAAGCTCACCGCCGAAGATCTGGTGCGCCGTCTAGGAAGCTTCGGCAGATTTCTCCACGGCCTTTCCTTTGGCCTGGACAGCCGCCCGGTCCAGTCCGATCGCCAACCAAAAAGCCGCGGTTCAGAAACCACCTTTGAAAAAGATACGGCGGATATCAAAACTTTAACCGAGGTATTGGAAGAGTTGTCGGGTGAAGTGTCGCAGGCGCTCACCCGCATCGCCCACCGTGGGCTAACCGTGACCCTTAAAATTCGTTACCACGATTTCACTACCCTCACCCGTAGTCGCACGCTTGCTACGCCCACGGCTTTAGCCTCGGTGATCACTCAAGTGGCGCTCGCCCTACTGATCACCACGAGGCAAGCGCGTTTACGGCCCGTTCGCTTGTTAGGTATCTCAATGGGCAATCTGGTAGACGAGAATTACCCCGAACAGTTGATGCTGAAGATTGAGTAGGCCTTCAGTCCCGGCCTACCCCGACTCGCCAAAAAAAATGGCCCCGCGGCCGAAAGCCCCGGAGCCAATTTATCACTACGTAATATAACAACTACAGAAACGAAAACGTCGGCGCATTAGTAGAACACGTCGCTACCCCGGGGGTAAGAAAGTTAGTGGTGGTTACGGTTAAGGTTCCCGTTTTACCCGCCGCGGTGACTACGAACGGCGTGGTCAGTTTCAAACCGGACGTGGTGTCGGTCTCCGAAGTCGGAGGAAGCAACGCGCGTGCGCCGCTCGTGCCCGCCGATATCGTCGTAATGAAAAGGGTTACGTGTTGATCGTTGGCGACTCCGCCCGAGCACGTCAAACCAACCCCGGCGATAGTCTGCGACAGCTGCGTGGTGTCCTGACAGATCACGTCGTTAAACGTTACACCCGCCGAGCAACCCGCGCTGGTAGTTGCGGCGCTGGTTTGAATGACCTTCGACATTTCCACCATGACGCAAGGATAACTTCCGGCCGCCAACCGTCCCGAACCAAACGTAGGTCCGGTGACCATGTCTTGCTCCACACCCGCCGCATCGCTAAAAATCTCGATCGGAGAAGTGCAGGCAACGCTGGCCGAAACGGCGAATTTGTAGACTTTAAATTTCATCGTACCCGCATTAACCGTGCCGACTGAAAAAGCGGGAGACACCGCGGTTAGCATGCCAAAAACAAAGAGTAGCCGCTTCATACTCCGGCCCCTTTCAAAGTCACCAACGGTAAGTTACTGCCGCAGGCTTGAATAATGAATGAGGTCAATACCAACCCGAAAGCCACCAAAATTGCGAAAAACAGGGTGCGTTTCATTGTCGTCCTTTGTGTAAGTGAATGAATCAGCGGTTATTGTATCGCATTTTTTCCGCAACTTTTGATTCATCACTAATTTGAGGGTGCTTCGTCCTTACTCACAACCGATTCCTCTTAACCCGAAAGGTTCTTATGAAAAACTCATCGCTTCTCACCGCGTTGGTTACCGCCGCCGTGGTCGTCATGGGGTGTACGACTTCGCCCAACCCAAAAGCAGAAACTAAAGTGACAGAAACACCCGTTACTGACGTAAAAAAAGGCACCGCTACTTTAACTCCGGATACAAACGTCTCAGAGTTAGCCACGCAGGCGCGCTTGGTCTCCTACCCCAATGACATCAAGCGTGAGGGGTTACTGGTGCAAGACATCGACCCCGGCACCGCCTGGAGCCGAATTGGCTTGGAGAAAGGAGACGTGATCGCCCGCGTGGGCGATACATCAATGGCCACCGCTGACGGCACAGGCGAACTCTTTCGCGCCGTCGCCAACCCAGGTAGCGAAAAGATCGAAATCCTGCGCCCCAACCACGGCAAAAGGCGACAACGAATGTATCTGCCGTTAGACCCCAAATAGCGGCTAATAAATATCCCCCCGAGGATCCAAGTCAGGCCCCCTCGCCAAGGCTTGGATCCTCGGCCACTCAACCGAAAAAACTTTTTTGAAAAGCCAAACGGCTTTCGCTAAGGTGGGAGCAGGAGTCAAAATGAAACTGCCGCTTGTTCTATTTGCTACCTTTATCTTCGCCGCCAATTTGGCATTAGCCTGTCCCCACGGCGACTGCGGCAACAAAGACTGTGAGCACAAGCAAAGCAAAACCGCCAAGCAAGTAGGCGATCCTCTTAGTGAAGGGCACGAGCATGCTGAACACAATGATAAATTTATGTTGAAACCCGAAGGCCGCGGCAGCAAGAAGATCCCAAAAATGAAAAAAGCCGCCGCCGAAAAATCGGCTGCGGCTGATCAGTAATTTTCGAAATCCCTTAGTTTACGGAAGCAAGGCGGTACGTTCGAAACAGGCAATTCCGTGTACCTCAGAGGCAAACCCTTTTTCATTCGCCTTGCCAATGGTGAAAAAAGCGCCGCTTAGCCCTTTCATCTTTCCGATTCCGGAAAGAGTTCGGCTCTGCGAACTGATAAGTTTATTATTGTTATCCATTAGTCCTAAGTCAGTAACCGTCACCTCACCCAGGCGGGTATTAATTTTCATTGTTCCCGAATAGGTTAATGAGTTTTTAGTGGTCGGGTCCTCTGAGCTTCCGGCCACTTTTTCAACCACGTAGCTGGTCTCGCCTTGAAACAGCGGGTCGCCCCAGAGTTTGCCTTTGGTGCACAGTCCCACTGGGCTCGTGCAATTTTCACTAGTAAACTCCACCGATACAAATCCCCGTATCGGACGGCAATTACTCTTTAAGCCACTTGTCGCGGCGTTAAGGTTAGCTGCGCCCATCGTCGTCAAAATAACCAATAATGCAATTTTCATATGACCCCATATTGTTGTGGAGGGGTAAGTGTAACGGGCGAAGGTAAGCACGGTAACATGCGGCGCGCCATGCCTTAATTTAACGCCCCAGTGAATGAAGTAGCGCCCGAATAAATGCAATGGCGCGGTAGCGATGGCGTCGCGCCAAGAGGTTTCCGCAGGGAAGGCCGTGATCCACGCCCAATACTGAAATTAGGGGAGCGTTCATGCCGGGCACGTGCTGGTGTTCGAATGACAACGCGCCGTCATTTTCTAAAACGCCCACATTCAATAAATAATGCGCGCCAACTCGCGTACGCACGTCCATCAGATGCGGCTCACTCTGAGTGCGCACAAAGATGCTCTTGGCGGCGAGCTCATTTAGCTTAGCGGCAAAGTTTTCACGCCAGTCCTGTAACCGATGTTGCGACTTCAACGTCGTTAGATCTTCAACGCCAACGATGGCCTTATGAAACATTCGATTAAGAAACTGCAGAAGGCCAAGCCCTAAACGGCTTACCATCCCGCCGTTGATGCGTACCAACGTTCGCTGGTCGCCAGAAAGCATATCGGCAATCTGGCTGCCGCCAAAAGCGCCCTGAAGACTAAAAAAGGCTTCAATTCGTGAAGAGAGTTCGGTTCCGTTTACAAACCACTGCACCAGCTCCACCGCCCCCTTGCTGTGACCAACAAGTACCAGCGGTCGCAAGCTGCCATTGGCAATGGCGGTCAGTTGGGGTTGAAGAAAACCAACCGCGTTGACTGCCACGGTTTTGTTTGAGGGAGGAAAGATTAAATGAATCTGAGCCCGGGGGACCCCTTGAAGCACCAGCTCTTTAACGAAGGCTTCGTAATAGCCAACGTGCATCAGGTAATCAGAGGTAATGCCACCCACCAGTACGTATTCGAAGTCAGCCGGGTCTGCCTTGGGTCGAGCCACCCGCTCGTCGAGCCTCAACAGGCCCTGCAAAAAAAGAGAATTGAACACTGCAGCGTCTGGCGCCGCCGGTAATAAGCCCCCGCCGAAAAGGCTGCCTAAGATCAGAACTCGAACGATAAACTTCATCGTCCCCCCCCACCCTGATTTATTTATCTATCTTGATCTCCGTAAAACTTTTTCCCGCTAACTGCAAGCTGTTGAAGAAATTGGGCCGGCTGAAACCTAGGCCCATACTTACGGGCAAAAAGCTCCAGATCCGAAACAATGTGATCGGCGCCCACGGTATCGGCGTATCGCAACAGTCCACCGCGAAACGGCGCGAAACCGGTGCCGAAGATCATGCCTACATCAATATCGCCGACGGTGCGCACTAACCCCTCTTCCCAAACCCGCGCCCCTTCGTTGATCATAAGGTACACAAGACGCTTTACGATCTCGTCATCGGTAATCGAAGACGATCCCTCTTTCACGCCAAGCTTGTGCAGAAACCCGGAGTCGAGCGTTTTTTTCTTACCGCCGTTTTCGTAAAGGTAGATTCCCTTACCCACCTTTTTTCCAAACCGTTTCTCGGCCGTAAACGATTCAAAAAGGGCCGGTGATTTCATTCGCTCACCAAACGCCCCAAACAGAATTTTGGAAACTTTGCCGGCGACGTCCAACCCCACTTCATCCAAGAGGGCCATGGGCCCCATGGGCATGCCAAAGTTTTCCATTACGGAATCAATCCGCTCAGCTCCCGCCCCTTCCACCAGCAAATAGGCCGCTTCGTTCATGTACGGCCCAAGAATGCGATTTACCGCAAAGCCGGGGGCGTCTTTCACGACAATCGGAGTCTTGCCCAGTTTTTTCGCGTACTGAAAAACGGTTGCCACCGCTTCGTCCGAAGTCTTCTTGCCGCGAACCACCTCGACTAATGGCATTTTGTCGACGGGATTAAAAAAGTGCATGCCCACCACTCGCGATGGGTCCTTAAGCGCCGACGCCAATTCATCTACCGACAAGCTCGAAGTGTTGGTGGCCAAAATCGTTTTCGGATTGCAGGCATTTTCTAGCTCTTTAAACACCGATTTCTTGATGTTCATGTCTTCCACCACGGCCTCGACCACGAGATCGCAATTTTTCAGGCCGCTGTACTGCAGGGTGCCTTCGATTCGCGCCATCGCGTTGTCGAGGTCAGATTGTTTTATTTTTCGGCGTTCTACTTGCTTTTTAAAAATCTTGAACGCCGCCTGGTAGCCTTTAGCTACGGCATCCCATTGCACATCTTTCATCCGCACGCGCGTCCCCTTTTGCGAAAAAAGTTGCGCGATTCCCCCGCCCATAACCCCCGCGCCAATGACGGCGCTGTGATTTACCTCGGCGCCCTTGGTCCTTTTCTCGGTGCCTTTATCCTTTTTTACCGCCTCATTTAGGTAGTAAACGTTGATTAAGTTTTTAGAGGCTTCACCGACGACCAATTCTGAGAATGCTTTCGCCTCGACGGCCAGACCGGACTCCAGGTTTCCGCCGTATGTTTTTTTGATGACTTCAAGGGCCTTTAAGGGAGCCGGGTAATTTCCTTTGGTTTTTTCCATCAGCTTTTTCTTAGCTTGATCGAAAATAATCCATTTTCCGCCGGGCACGGCCTCCAACAACCGGTCTTTAATATCGTGTTCGAATTTACGCTTCTTTTTGGACGCGGCCAATTCAGTGGCCCAAACGATGGCTTTTTCTTCAAGCCACTCTTTCGAAACCACTTTGTCGGCGAGCCCCATTTTCTTGGCTTTTTTTCCGTCGACGGCCCTGCCGGAAAGGACCAGATCAAGAGAGTTCTCTAAACCAAGCAGCCTTGGCATGCGCTGCGTTCCGCCCCAACCCGGAATGACTCCGAGCAGGACTTCAGGTAGGGCAATTTTTGTTTCGGGGCCATCGGTTACCATGCGGTAGTCGCAAGCCAATGACAGTTCGGTTCCGCCGCCCATACAGGCGCCATGAATCGCCGCGATTGAAGGAAGATCCATCTTTTCTAAATAGGTGAACACCGACTGCAACTTCATTAGGTCGTCCGCTGTTCCCAAACCAGAACTCAACCGCTTAATTTCGGCAATGTCGGCACCGGCAATAAAGATGGTCGGCTTACGACTGATAAAGACGATTGCCCCTAGAGACGCGTCTTTTTCGATTTCGGTAAAGAGATCAAAGAGGCGCAGCATGTTGGGAGTGCTTAGCTTATTCGCCTTTTCCTGAAACTGATCCAAAACAATGACGGCCACCGGGCCGCGTTTCTCAAGTCGAATCGATTTTTCCGCCGAATCAAAAGCGTCGGTTCCCGCCTGCGCCTGAAACGAGGATTTAAATTTTTTAACCTCTTCACGAAAGGTCTCGCGGTTCATTTCCATACATCCCTCAAAAAAATTTACTTATGCACGCTCAATTAAAAAAGCGGCGCCCTGTCCACCGCCAATGCACAACGTGGCCAAACCACGGTGCAAGTTCCGCCGCTGCATCTCCAAAAGCAGGGTGAGAATGAGGCGGCCTCCCGTGGCCCCAACCGGATGGCCTAAGGCCACCGCGCCGCCGTTCACATTCAAGATGCTCTCGGGCAATTCACCCAAGGCGGACGTGCGGCCCAATTTATCTGCCGCGTACTGTTTAGAGTTCCAAGCCATCTGGTTGGCGATCACTTGCACGGAAAAAGCTTCATTCAACTCCACCAATTCGATCTCTTTGAAGTCCATTCCCATTGCCGCCAGCACCGCACTACTCGAAACAATCGGCCCCATGCCCATCCGCTTGGGCTCACAACCCGAAAACGTAAACGCCGTAATGTACCCCATCGGCGTGCGGCCATCGGCTTTTGCCTTGGCTTCGCTGGATAACATGAGAGACACCGCACCATCGGTGATGGGGCAAGCATTGCCGGGAGTGACCGTTCCATTTTCACGATCGAAGAAGGGCTTCAGTTTTCCCAGGGCTTCCATCGTTTGGCCATCGCGCGGTCCAATATCCTCCAGCAGAAAGTCTCGGTACGCCGGCTCAACCGCTAGCGGCACGATCTCGTCGGTTCGTTTCCCCTCTTTGGTTGCCGCAACCGCCCTTTGGTGGCTTCTTACCGCATATTCATCCTGCATTTTGCGGGTAATCAAAAAGTCGCGGGCCAAAATCTCGGCGGTTTGCCCCATGTTCAGACCCGATATGGGGTCGGTCAGCCCCTCCATAAGCGCCACCCTAGGTTTCAGCCACTTCGGACGAAATTCAGAAACCTTAGACAGCTTCTCAGTGCCACTCTTAGCGAAATTTAGGGTGCCGAATAGTTCGGTCATCTCGTGACCATAAAGGAGTGGCATGTTGCTCATGCTCTCGGTACCACCCACCAACATGGTGTCGGCCAGGCCCGCGCCTATTTTTAAACAGCCTTGAGCCACAGCTTCCATTGCCGAGGCGCAATTACGATGAACAGTGTAGGCCGGGGTGCTTTCGGAAAGGCCCGCGCGCAGACTGATAACGCGCGAAATATTCGCCGCATCGGTCGGGGTTCCAGCATTGCCAAAAACCACTTCGTCGACCTCTTCAGGACGCATCTCCAATTTTGCGATCACCTCGCGCGCCGTCGAAACGCCGAGGCTAACTGCTGAAGTTTCTTTAAGTTTTGTTCCTGCTTTAGCGAATGGGGTCCGTACGCCCCCTAAGATGGCTACGCGGCCGCGCTGCTCTTTGGCTACCCATGCCTTCATAAAAATGCTCCTTAAATCTGCGTCGAAAATTGGCTTTAATAGGCCGCGGCATCATAGGCCCCTTAATTAACGTTCGCCAATCGCTTTCTTTTTTTGGTGGTCAAAGCAAGAGACGGTGTAAAATTAAAACCGAACGCTGGTGATTCAATAGCCGCAGTAACAATGAACCGAAGGGACGCCAAAGATGCCGAGCCGGTGCCACTACTGCAAAGGGGAACTTTCCGCTGAAGTCGTTCGTCGTAATCGGCTGTGCCCGCATTGCACCAGCGAACTTCACGCCTGCAAAAACTGCGTTCATTACTCTGAATCCTCCTCTTCTAAGTGTTTGGAAAGCCATAGCCCTTGGATCGCCGACCGTTCGACTGAGAATGACTGCCAGTACTTTGAATTCAAGCCGGCCGAAACCTCCCAAACACCCGAGGTTTCAGACTCTTCCGCCGAAGCCGAAGCCGCCAAGAATGCGTTTCGCGCCCTCTTCCGAAACGCCTAACCACCCTCCTGACGCACGCCTTTCGTGGCCTTGACTTCACCTTGTGAAACCGCTAGTTACTCCCTCTTAAACCAAAACGGCAGGTGAGCTTGGCTAAGCTTGGCCTAACCTAGCCGGGACCAATTTGGGTGGATTGCCAAGTTGTAAGGTGGATGGAAAGTGGCCCAGCAGCAGTAGTAGCGGTGTGGCCCGAGCAACAGCGATTAAGGTTAAATAGCAAATGCCAGACAAAAAAGAAGACAAAGAAGTTAAGAAAGTTTCGAAAAAAGCAGCCCCCGAAGCCAAGGAAACTAAGGTTTCCAAAGTTCAAGACAGGGCTCCGAAAAAGGCTCCCAAAATGGTAACGGCGGCCGTTGCCGCGGCTCGGGCAGCCGAAAAAATCGAGGCTAAAACTAAAAAAATTAAGCGAGTGTTGCACGCCGGCGGTAAGCGGGCGCCTTTAGCGGTACAGACCACGTTTGCAAAAACTGGTTCTGTTGTCGCTAAATGGAAGCTGGTCGACGCCGAGGGCATTCCTCTTGGCCGGCTGAGTACTGCGGTGACCACCATGTTGATGGGCAAGGACAAACCAGCCTACACTCCGCATACTGACACCGGCGACTTCGTCGTTGTGATCAACGCCGAGAAAGTAAAGCTCACCGGTAAAAAGTGGGAAGACAAGACCTATTACCACCATACAAATTATCCAGGCGGTATCAAAAGCTATACGGCCGGTGAAGTTCGGGATACCAATCCTGAGCGTTTAATCGAATGGTCGGTCTGGGGCATGTTGCCAAAATCGAAGGGGCCATTGGTCCGCACTTGGTACAAAAAGCTGAAAGTCTACGCGGGTGCAGAGCATCCTCATAAGGCGCAGCAGGTTGAAGTGGTTAAGTTGAGCAACATTGGTCTGCAACAAGGGAGCGAAGCATAATGGCAACGGAAATGATTCAAGCAACGGGACGTCGCAAAACAGCAATTGCCCGTATCCGTTTGGTGCCTGGCGAAGGCGACATTCATGTAAATGAGCGCACGCTGGAGCAGTATTTTCCCGGAGAAGTGCTTCGAGCGGTTGTCGCTAAACCCTTGGTACTCACCGAAAAACTTAAAAATTACACAGTTTATGGTTTGGTAGATGGAGGCGGAATCGCCGCGCAAGCTGGCGCGATGAGTCACGGCATTAGCCGCGCTCTTCTTAAGATCGACCCAGACTTTCGTAAGGTTTTAAAAAAGGAAGGGTTACTTACCCGCGATTCCCGCATGAAGGAACGTAAGAAATACGGCCAAAAAGGCGCGCGTAAGAAATTCCAGTTCTCCAAACGTTAATAGCGCTTTCGAGAACCTCTTAAGGAAATTCCTTAAGGGCTTACAGAAAATAGTATCGCAAATTGAATTGGGCGGCGGCAACTTCGGTAGCCCCGCCCAATTTGTATTTTACGTTCTCTACACGGGCGAGCTTGGCCACCAAGGCAAATTCAGTCTTAATCCAGCGCTTGGCCAATGTGATTGCCGCCCCCGTTCTAGACTCCGTTCCAAAGCCAATGTCCGCGTGACGCCATCGCCGTTCATAAAAACCGCCGAGCGAAGGGCGAAACTCTTTGATATCCGGAAAATGTAGATCGGCATAAAAGCCTTCGGCATCGGGCCCCAGCGGATGACCGATTGGTGTGCCCTCGTATACTAGACCAGATTTCCAACGTGGCGATTGATACGCTGACGGGGTGGTCTGAGCATACTCGAAACGAAGGCCTAACTTGCCCAAATTGGCGACCCACAGGCCGGCAAGCCAACTAACGTCATTGGCAAACCATGCGTTCGATGGACCGAGTCGTTCGAACGCAATTTGAAAATAGAGCTGCACCGAAGGAATAAGGTGAAAGCCAAAATGAGCCGCCAGTTGTTGTTGCCGCCGTTGATCGAGATCATCGTCGCTTAAGTGCACCAGCATTTTTAAAATGTCTAAGGCGTGCAACCCGGCGGCATCGGGGCCGCCAAATTGATAGAGCTGCAGCAGACCAAATTCAAACCAGGGCGTGGGTCTGAATCCCAGATGAATGCCCAAAAGGTGGGCGCCCGCAGTAACGACACTGCCCGTATCGGCCGATACAAAAGTTTGCAACGTGGTGGGACCCAAAAAGCCCAGTGGCACTCCAAGCAAATGAGGACGAATCCCAAGGCGCGCAAAGGTGATGGGGGCCGTGGCTCCGGACAATAAGAGATTTCCGTGGGCGGCGTTGCCGAATTGCAAACTCTTTTTTGCAATTTCCAGCTCAGCCCATTTGTAAGTGGCTTTAGCGTACGCCTCGTACAAATAAAACCGCGCGCCGGTCCCCAACCCCGCCGTACTGCTTACCCCAACACTTGGGGTTACACCGAAGGCAAAGGCAACGTTAGGCCCGCCGGTTTGAGCATGGATGCTGAAATCAAGGTAGCTCATCACCCCCGCGCCGATGGCCCGACGATCCCACAGCGGAAACGAAGGCGCCACAGTAGCCTCATGCCCCGGCAACGAAACAATCTCGTCGGGAAGTAAAAGCAGCGAAAAGCTCACCTTCGGAGTTTGGCCCGGACGTAGCATTAAGATCTGTTTTTCTTTTCGTAGCCAACGGGGAATGCTGCAAACCTGACCGCCTTCAGGATCTTCGGTGATGTCTACCGTACTGCGCAGATCGAAGTAGGTTTGAGGACGAAACAAGCGATACGTAAAATAACCGCAACCCAACGCCTCAAGCTCATCAATTTTTTCGTAAATCGGGGAGTGAGCCGAAACGTCACTAGAGACCTGCTGTGTAAAGGTGGGCGATGAAAACGTGAATGCCGAGAACATGGTCACGGACCAGAAAAAAGGGCGCATGGGTAAAGTATACCGCTATCCCTGCGCCACGATTAGCCGCTTATGTGACATGCAAAATTTTGATACAATCACCGCCATGGAATCACAAAATAACTGGCGATGGGGCATGCAGCTTCTCCTGGGGCTCATCCTTGCCTCCCTCTTTTGTTTTATGATGATGCCTTTTTTCATTCCGATTTTGCTTGGCGCCATGATCGCCCTGCTCAGCTACCCCACTTTTAACCGGCTCAATAAAAAGCTACCGCCCACTGCTTCGGCGGGAATAGTCACCGTGGGCGTGACTTCAGGGGTAATTGTTCCCATCGTTTTTCTTTTGATTAAAGGCTCCCACCAGATCTCGGCCGCGCTAAAAAAGATGAAAATTCCGACCACGAGCGGCGATGAAATTTTAGCTCACCCCGTAGTGAGAAAAGCGATTGTCTCGGTGTCGCGCTTTGCGCCGCTAGATCGCGAGTGGCTTCAAGGTCAACTCGGGGATCTATTTGAGTCGGTAATCAGCCACGTTTCAACTTGGGTAGGGGTATTTCTGGCGGGCATGCCGGGACTGGTTCTTAACTTCTTCATCATGATCGTAAGTTTCTATTTTTTCCTGGTCGACGGCTCCCGCTTTCTAAAATTTTTATCGACTCTCTCGCCGATGGGGCGCCAGAAATCGACGCAACTCTTTAACGCCTTTCAAAATAGTTGCCGCGGGGTGGTGCTGGGACTCTTTGCCAGTGCAGCGATTCAAGGCCTTTTGATTCTTTTTTTCTTTGCGCTGGCCCGCGTACCCAACGCCATTTTATTCGGAACCCTCGGTGTTTTTATGGGGATGGTGCCCGTAGTGGGAACGGCTCCGGTCACCTTGGGCGGCATCGCTTACCTCTTCTTTACCGGAGAAAAACTCGGCGCTTTTGTTTTAGTTTTGGGGGCGATGGGCATTGCCACCATCGACAACGTAGTGCGATCTTGGATTTTAAAAGGGGCCAGCGAAATGCACCCCTTGCTCGCCTTGATCAGCGCCCTCGGAGCTACGGTATGGATGGGCCCACCGGGAATCTTTCTGGGGCCGATTATAGCCGCAGTGTTTCTGTCATTTCTAAATATTCTTACGTCTGAGCTAGGGGATTCGAAAAGGTAGAAAAATAACAGGATCTTAACGTTTTCATTGATGAATTTTGATACAGTTTCAGCGTAGCGCTTTGCGGTAAGCGGTGGTAAAACCTCTACTTTTGGGCCCCTCCCACAACACGCAAAGGGTTAGGCATGGAAGACGCGGCAATCACGGAAAGATCAGGAGCCCAATTGGACTCATGGCTTAAAAAATTTTCAATGGTGCGCCGTTTTTTTGTGATCGCCAGGATCTGCGGCGTTTTTATCCCGCTACTACTGACCAAGCGCGGCCTGTTTTCTGCCGAAGGGCGGCAGCAAATTCGCGGTAAAGCCCGTCGTAGTTTTATCAGCCTCTACCCGCCTCTAGCTTACCGACTGCAAAAAAAACATGGCTTGAGCGGCGGCTGTACTAGTTGCGGAGCGAGCTGCAATTTAATGTTTCAATGTCCTATTTGGAACCCCACGACTCAATTGTGCGGTGAGTACGAAGATCGTCCTGAGGTTTGCCGGCTCTTTCCCATCACTCCCACCGATATCAAAGATCGTACTCTGGTGCGCAAAGATGTGGGCTGCGGATTCGCCTTTAAATCTTAAAAAATTAGATCCGCCGCGGAAAAACACTGAAAAACGAACTCTTCCACTCGAAGTGAAATTCGTAAACTAAATGAATCCGTCGCTCTTTGCTAAAAAGCTGCGCGGGCGGATTGGGGAATGGTTCAGCCGCCCAAAATGCTTTTTTAGAAGCCTCGTCAAAAAGCTCAATGCCCGAGCTCTTAATGGTTTGAATTCCCAGCACACTCCCGGTTTCGCTTAGCGTAACGCCAAGCTTTGTCACGTAGGTGCTTTCATCCAAATTTCGCTTCTGGTCCATTAGTTGACGCGACGCCGACTGCGCATTCTCGACCCACGGACCATAGATCTCATCGGCGATACGATTGATGTACGAAGCGTAGGTGACTCCATCGGTATTCAAGACCGTATTGGCCCCCTCGGCCACGTCAGACGGCAGTTTGTAAGGGCTGGCCCCGTAGGCCATTAAGTCGGACATGCCGATTTCATCGGAGCGACGCCACTGGCTAAGATCAGACTGCGGAATATCGCCATTTGGGGTGCCCACCATCTCTTTTGCTTTTGCTTCCGGCTGCGCTTGGGCCGCGCTTTGACCACGCCGTAAGGCAATGCCGCCAGGTAAGAATTTTCCGGTGGTCGGACTCACGCTCTCTTTTTCAACGCGGTTATCAATTTCACCCGCAAAGCGGGCCTTTTTATTTAACAGTTTCTTATCGAACTCTACGGCATCGGTTTTCACCACTTGGCGCTTTGTGAGCTCATCCAAATTCTCTATCTCGATGGGGGCCGGCGTACGGTTAGCGGCAAGAAATGAAGGCAATTTTAGCGACGGCACAACAAACTGAACGCTTCGCCAGAGCACCGCGTGAAACAGCATCGCCGCAATCAGGTACCAGGCGAGCGAGATATTTTCTGACTCTTCAATGTTGCTCAACATCGTGACCCTCGCCCTCATAATAGATGGCTTCTAGGCATAAGGCGTGAGCCGGCGCAGTACGCCCCGCCAGGCGACGATCTAACTTCGCCATCAGTTCTGGCATGGAGTGTGCGTCGCGTCGCCCTTCGCCCACATCAAACAGTGTCCCCATAATATTGCGAATCATCTGCTTTAGAAATCCGTTTCCCTCGATATGAAACACATACAGATCCCGCTCTCGACGCAACTCAAATCGGTAAATGGTTCGTACCGAAGTCTTCACGTTGCTCTTAGCCGCCTGAAACGATTTGAAATCATGCTCGCCAACAAAGTAGGGCATCGCCGCCTGCAAGGCATTCCAATCCAAACGGCGGGGATAGTGCAGTACCCGCGTGTCGAGTGCGCTACCGACCGGACCATTGATGACGCGGTAAGAATAGATTTTAGAGACGACCCGCTTCTGGGCCATAAAAGAATCATCGACCAGGTCCATTTTACGGACCCGCAAATAGCGGGGCAGGTAAAAATTTAAAGCGCGGCACCAACGATCGATCGGAATCGGATTGCCTTTTTTGAGTCGAAAATGGGCAACCTGCCCCCTCGCATGAACGCCACTATCGGTGCGGCTGGCCCCAAAAATTACCACCCGGTAGCCGGCTAATTTCGCAATGGTGTCTTCAAGGGTGGCCTGAATTGAAAGGCCGTTAATCTGCCGCTGCCAGCCCTTAAAATAGTAGCCGTCGTACTCGATGAGTAGACGAAAGGTCATCAATCCATCTCCTAAATCTTTGGCTAATGCACTTGCGGAGATCCGGGATGTACGAGCACTGGTGCGGGGTTTTTAGTCCGAAGCCAATATTCCAAACTCTCTAGTGCGTTAAGTGCCGCGCCACGCCGCAAGTTATCTGCCATGAGCCAAAAGCTGATCGCCGCCGGATGATGCGGGCTTTGGCGGAGACGCCCAATGAATACGGGATCGGCACCGGAACACTCGCGGTTGGTTGGAAAAATCTGGGCATCCGGTTTGTCAAAAAGCTTAAGTCCCGGAGATTTTTCGATCAACTCGCGCACCGGCTCTAGCGCCGGAAACGGAGTGTCGAGCTCAAGGTATACGCTCGCGCCAAAGCCATAAAAGGTTGGCACTCGCACTGCGGTAACGTTAAGCGAAAGCGAGGCACCCAACAGACGATCAACGTCGCGCCGAATGCGGGTTTCTTCTGACGATTCGCCCTCGGCGTCGCCTACGATTTCGCCATTGCCTTCGCCAATCCACGGAATGCAGTTAAAAGCCAAAGGGTGCGACTGTCCCTCTTTTTCGCTGTCAGCGCCATTTAGCATCTGCGCCGACTGAAAGGAGAGATCTTCAAACCCCTGATTTCCCATTTCGGAAACAGGCTGATAAGTCGAGATAACCGCAGTTTTGATGCCAAACGTTTTAAGAAAAGGCTGCAAAGCCAGCGCAATTGGCACGGCACCTGAGCAAGGGCCACTGGCAACGCGGCCAACGTAACGAAGCAATTCGTTTTCGTTAATTCCTGGCACCACCATGGGAACGCCCTCTAAGGAGCGAAAGGCGCCCGAAAAATCCCAAACTAAACAGCCAGCCTCTTGGGCGTGCGGTAAAAAACGACGGGTGACCTCGGTCGGCGAGGCAAACATCACCACGTCAACATCTGAGAAACTGGTATTCTCGACGACGGGAATAGGTTCACCATCCTCAGAAAGTCCCGGTTCATCGGCCTCATCAGGGTTTGAGAACTTAATCAAATGCTCCGGCGAGACTTCGACCTCTTCAAGCAGGCTAACCAACTCTTTGCCCAGCAACGAGGACGCACCGACCACGCAAAGACGTTTCACTTTTTGAACGTGATCAAATTTCATCGGCCCTGCTTTTATTCTCTATCAACGGCTTTAGCTACTACCACTTTGGCTTCGTGCTTAGCGAAAAATCTGCGGTGAACAAACGATACCAGCTCACGAACTGGGCCCCAGGCCACGTAATAGCCAAAAATCATCACTAGCGTGACTTCCGGCCGGGTTGCGATGAGCGCCAAGCCGGCCACCATAAAGACGAGCAAAATAAAGCTACGGCGGTGTCTCAGGTCAAAATCTTTAAAACTGCGGTAACGAATACTACTCACCATGAGCAGACCCAAAGCAAAGGTCAGGAAAAGTACGAAGGAATCCGGATAGTTTACGCCCATGTCATGGCTACTAATCACCACGCCCGCAACCAAGTTGGCGGCCGCAGGAATAGGCAAACCCAAAAAATAGCTCTTCGGCATTTCAGTGGTAATCGAATTGAAACGGGCCAATCTTAGAGCACCACATGCGGCAAAAAAGAAAGCGCCCGCCCAACCCAATCGACCAAAAGGTTGCAATGCCCAAACAAAAACCAATACCGCGGGCGCTACGCCAAAGGAGACCACGTCGGCGATAGAATCGTATTCGAGCCCAAACTGACTCGTGCTTTTGGTGATCCGCGCCACCCGCCCATCTAGCACATCAAAAATTCCCGCAAACAAAATGGCGTAAGCCGCTTTGTCGAATTGATGGTTGAATGAGTGGAGAATCGAATAGAACCCGCAGAAAAGATTACCGGTCGTAAAAAGACTGGGAATGATCAAAATATACTGGTGTCGGCTTTTTGGAGGCATTACCGATCCTTGAGTTTAGCCAAGATGGTTTCACCACCGAGCGTCTTCTCGCCCATTTTCACCAAAACTTCGGCGTCTTTCGGTAGATAAACATCGACCCGAGAGCCAAACCGAATCAACCCAAAGCGTTGCCCCTTTAAGATGAAAGACCCAATGGTCGGATAGCAGATAATTCTTCGGGCGACCAGACCGGCGACCTGCACCACCACCAAACGATCCCCATGGTTGGTTTCAATAAGTAGCGCGTTGCGCTCATTTTCCTGCGATGCGCCCTCTTCCCAAGCCGCCATAAAGCGGCCCTTTCGGTACTTCATGTCCTTTACCGTACCGTCAACCGGGAAGCGGTTAATGTGCACGTCCCAAAGTGACATAAAGATGGAAACTTTTTGCATTTCGACTTTTGCAAAGTCGAACTCGGTCGCTAGACCAACGTAGATCACTTTGCCATCAGCCGGGCAAGCGACCATTGAGGCGCCCACGGGCGCCAAACGTTCGGGGTTTCTAAAGAAAAAAGCTATGTAACCAGCGATGAGCAGGCACGGGAAAACTCCCGTCCACAGACCACCAACCGCAAAGGCCACGGCGGCCAGAAGAAATACAAGCAGGAAAGGAACGCCCTCCTGCGCTATCGGCATGCCTTCATTTCTCAAGACTTACGCTCCCCGTTCGGAGTCGTCGCCCTCGTCACCGAGAAAAGTGTCATGTACGTCGGCTTGAATCCACTCGGCATTGTTGGATTCATCTGGAAGGTTCTTCATGTAAGAAGCGACCTCTTTGGTATCAAGAAGGCTCTTGTTCTCGTAACGGTCCATGGTCCGCTTATCAAAATACTTGTTGGGCTTCTGCATAATACTTCTCCCTCAATAAAAACGAGACCTTAAACGGGTCGGTTTGGGTTAGGCAAGTTGGGATTACCAAGATCCGCTTCTTTAGGCGGAGGAGGCATAAAATCTACGCCGCCAACACCAGCATCGCGCTCAGGCG
>JAYSWN010000163.1:0-22480 GCA_043718025.1 Pseudomonadota bacterium | reverse complement strand
TAGCAGGCGCGGCAACCTTTGGCCTGCTTGGTTTTGTCGACGTCCCTCTTCACTCATAGTGAAAGGGTTGCTTCAGCCGCACTGCGTGCGCCTTCGGCAATGACGGCGAAATACCA
The DNA here is from genome assembly GCA_043718025.1 of Pseudomonadota bacterium. GTDB lineage: Bacteria > Bdellovibrionota > FAC87 > UBA2466 > UBA2466 > JBGSST01. Next base: position 22,364 of record JAYSWN010000163.1, on the reverse strand, counting down.
CTTTTGAGACACTCTCTCAAAAAAACCGCCTCCCCTTCGATGGCCGGTGCCGGTTTCGAGATTGAAATCAACGTGGTGCCTCTTGGTAAAATTATTTTACAGTCACGGAGGTGATCTCCTGGCTTCCGTCTTCGAGCAGTATTGTCGTAAGCGCTAGCCCGCGGCCATCGCGCAAAACTGTCATCAATTTTTCTGTAGGGTCGTCGCCTAAGTTGAACGAAGCGTACTGGTGGGTGGTACCATCGTAATAAAGAATTGAAGACGCAACTGAACCGGTCTCTTTATCAACAGATAGGAGTAGTGAATTCAGGCTCACCACTCCGGGGGTTGATTGTACGCCCGAGGGCGTTATCTCCACCGTGGCGGGGGAAGTGCCGGTTTGACCGTAATCAAACCTTATACGTATTTGAAGTTTTTGACCGTTCCCATTTAGGGACGTTAGCGCCGCGGTAGCGGCGCGTCCCTCTTTTGAATCGGGCAGGCGGGCATAGGTGAGGTTTTTCCACTGGGGATCTTGAGTAATGAGCCTCCCTGAGTCTACTCCTTCAAACGCTCCGGAGCTGATGAACATCGTCTCCATTGGCACGGCTTGCCGTGCCCTTACGGACAGTGAGGGGTTTAACGCCATATAGGTTTTGAGTCCTAGGGCCGAGAGGGCCGTTAAACTCAACACGCAAGCCAGGGAAAACTGAGGACGCCAAGTCACTTTTTTTTCGTCTGCATGAGCGGCCGGGCCCATGATGAAGAGAGAAAGAGCGCAGCAGACACTAAGCTGAAGCGCTTGCTTCTGGGCAAATACCCAAACTCCACGCGCTGGATCGGCTAATTTCAAAAATAGAATTCTGAAAGTGGCTTTAAGCATAGTGCACGCGGTTTAGCATGGGACGCGGGGCGAATTCCAAATAAATTCAAACCATAATAGTAGTTAAGCACCGGACCCGAAGCTAATTAAGGTTTAGCAGCTTCAGCACCCCGCGCAGCTTTTCTTGGGCCGCCACGTGAAGCTTAGCCGTTGAGCGGGCCATGGCGGCGCTGCAGGCGGGACCCAAAAAGCGGCGGATGAAGGCTTCGTTTTCTTGGGCAACTATTTTTACGAAGGGCAAATTGGTGCTTTTGCGGCGGCCGCTGTTGATTTGGCGAAAGTGTTCGTTCAAGCCTAACAACGTGCCCAACAGCACTTTGGTTTCGCGCTCGGGCCTAATGGTGCCGGGATACGTTTGGTGTTCGGTAAAGTTGGCGGCTAGCAGTAGGGCAATCACTTCGGGGGTGTCTGATTCGGCCACTACGAAGCGTGGCGTGATTAGCACGTTGCCGCGGGGCAACCCCAGCAGTGAGCCTTCTTCAAAGCGTGATACGGCAAACAGCCCTTGTTCTTGGGCGGCGTGAAAGAGCACAGCCGGTAGGTCGACGCCGCGGCGTTTTACTGCGCCGTAATGTTTTAACTCAACCAGGTCGCCTTCGTACACGGTGGCATTTTGAATTTCGATACCGTAGGGGTCTTCGTTGGCGAAGCTGTAAATGCGAATGATGTTGTTGGGCACGCGGATGAGCGGGCTATAGGGCAGCGGCTTTAGGGTGTCTTTAAATTGTCGCTGCAGGGGAACCAGGGGGTTGTTTACCGACGGTTTGGCGATGCGGATCATCGCCAGAATATTGGTGAAGTCGTCGGGGTCGGAGAGTACGAGAATTGAATTTTTGCCCACGAAGAATGAGTGCTCTTCGTGCAGCGTATCGATAAAGCCGGGGGTGAGTGACGACAGGTCGCCGCCCGATAAGTGTTGGTCCCACCAGTCGCGCACGGTGCCAAGCAAGGCGCGCCGTAGTTGCGCGCGTAGGGATTGATCAAGAAACGTGATGCCGCCGGGCTTTTCGATAAAGGGAAACACCTCTTGCTCTTGCACTTCGAAAATGGTGAGGCCAAAGCGTTGGTCACCGTTGGCGGTGGGTACGGTTACCTCATACAGGTCGAGGGCTTTGCGTACGATGTCGCGCCGTTCGGTGCTACGCACGTATTGGTCGCCCGCAAAGGCGCAGAGTGAAAAAGCAAAAAGGAAGGTTGCGATGACAACCTTCCTTTTAATGAGTTCAAAAATTTTCAAAGCGCTACTTTTTATCGGGGGCGCCTTTTTCGGTCGCTTTAGAGTTGGCCAGTGAGTTGACTGGGGCCGAGGTCGGGCGTCCGGCGCTAGAAGAAAGCTCTGCGGCTTGCGAAATGGTGAAGGCCGGTTGCAGCGGGATTGGCCTCGCCAAACAATCTTGCGGCGGCGGGCACGAGATCTCTTTTTTGCCAGTCTTTAAGTGGCCCGAGTCGCAGGTGGCTAAAAAACTCCCCTTAAGGCCTTCGGGCATGCGGCAATTTTTTACCGGCGAGGCGCACATGGTGTCGGACTTGATTTTCTCTCTCGGGGTATTAGCCGGCTGATTAGGGAGCTGGCGGTAAATAATGGTAGGTTTGGTTTCAACGTATTGGCACTTGTCGCCAAATTTTAACACGTTGGCGCCATCGGCGGGCTGAGGGTCCAACTCAACGGCCTTCCAACCCATTTCATCTATTTCATATTCGGGTAACTCTTTGGCGCAATCGTTAAGGTCGAGGCATTGGTTGCCCGCCAATTTGCACATTATCCGAAGGTCAACTTCAGCCTCGGCTTGTCCGCGAACCTTTTCGCATTTCACTTTATAGAGACAAACTGGCAGCACGTTTTTTTCTTTGTTTTGAGAATCAACCAGAAGCTTCAATACCTTTTCCGGCGAGCAGCTCCAATCGGCGTTGTCTTGGTAGGTATGAAAAATATTTTTGCCCGCTTTTTCTGCAACGCAGACTTGTAGCGACGAGAAGAGAACGAAAAGGCTGGTTAAAAATTGTATGCGCACGCGACACCCTCAAAAACTAATGGTCCCAAATATACACGAACTCATTAAGAATTCGGTTGGTAATAATGCTGTGCATTAAAAATGCCATAGGCTGCGCGTAGTCACCGCGGGTTTACACTAATTTGTTGATTAAATTCATTTGGTTGCGGGTTGCAGGCCATAATCTGTCAATCTCTTGTCAAATCATGGAGTACCCCAACATTAAAAGACAGTAGTTACAATGGCTTAGCCTTGTTCCTTTGGTTCGCCGGTTGCATTTAAACCACTAACAAGCCTTTAACCGACAGGGTCGCCACATGATTTCTGCAACACGCATTACAATCCTACTTATTTTTGTCACTTCTGCGGCGTTCGGAGGAGTGGAGGATGGGTTGGGGGCGACAACCGGAAGTCTTGTCGAGAAGATTACTGGGGCGTCATCGAGCGTATCTGGTTCCACATCGAGCGTATCTGGTTCCACATCGAGCCAAAGCGGGTCCGCGTCGAGCGGGAATTTCTCGCAGGGCACCCCTCAACCACCGTCGGTTCTTACTCACCAAACCGCACCGACCGCAACCGCCATCGCTACGCAAAGCCAAGTGCAGGCAGCAAAAGCCGTGGCCGCTGATCCATTTAATATTCCCGCGCGCATGCAGTACAATCAGGCCACCGCCGCCGCCACGGCCTTCAATTCAAAATTAGACGAGCTGGTAAAAAGCGGCCAATACAGCAACAAAGGCCTCAACGAATTTCGCGGCGCTCTGGCCGCACAGTTAAATCAACCTACCGATGGATTAGTAAAAAAAGGGCAAAAAGAGCCTGAGAACAAACCAGTAAAACTTGAAGCGCCAATTGCCGATGGCCAAGGCACCATTCTCAGTAATCGCCAGGCACCAAAGGCTGAAGCTGCCCCCGTCGAAATGGTTTTCACCCCTAAAGAGGCCGCGGCGTTGGTGCGCGAAAGAATTCTCGAAGATCTAAAACGCTCTCAGTTTGCTGATCCCAACGCTAAGATCATTGCCCCTAGTCTGCTAAACGGGCAGGCCCCAAAAGAAGAGGTTAAGGGCACCAGCGAATACCTTATTCGTCAGGTCGAAAACCTAAAGGGTGCAAACGTAACTAACGGAATTTCAGAAGTTCCGAGCGTTGGCTCCCCAAGCATAAAAATTAAAAATGAGGGCCGTTTACTCTTTGATCCGGCACGCCATACTGCCGATGCCGGCCCAACCGAGAGCACCCCCGAAATTTCTCAAGAGCACAAAGAAAAAATAAAGGCTGCGGCCAAAGAGTATTTAGACAAGATCGCCAAAGCGCCCAATTCTTCAAACGAAAAAGACTTAGCGTTGCAGCAGGCAGTACGCACCGCCAAGGGTGACGAAAATGTTTATGACGGCTTGTTAAATGAGATTGCTACGGCCTTCGAAAGCGATCGCTTAAGTCGCGTATCAAGCTACAAGGCAGAAAATGCCCATCGATCACCGGTTGAAGCCAACCCCATTTTAAGTGGACGCAACCCAGCTAGCCTTGATGAAGCGGTTAGTGATGCCGTTGCCACACCCGAAATCAATCCTCAAAACCCATTTGCTTGGCCATCAAGCCAAACAAAAATCCCGGTGCTGGTAGCCATGGCGATCTTTTTGGCGGTGCTGGTGTTCTGGAGCTCACAGTCGAAACCGCGGCGGCGGGGGTAACGGGCAAGGCTTCGACATTCCGAGTTCACGTTCCACCTCGAGTAAATACTTCACCTAAAAATTCCAAATTGACGAAACTCAGCGATTATAAAATCAGCCCGCCTTTGAAAACTCGAACTTCATTAGTAGGGAGCTCTCAAGTCCTAAAGTGTGGGTTGTTGTTTCCGGATGTGGGGAATCAGGGGAGAAAAGCGTCAGATTTTGAGTTGAAAAATTGCTGCATTGCCTGGATTCGGTATAGTACCGGAATCAATTTCCCAATTGAGTCCTAGTAGGGGGGGATCCCCAACCTTACTGCGCACGGACAGTTTTCATTCATTTTATTAGCAACTTAATTCCAGGGTAGTAGATCTTACCGGTAAATAGACTCACTGCGTCACGAGTGGTATAGGTAGCTCCACGTAGGGTCCTTCCTAGAGGCCCACCATTGGAGTAAGACCGTGCCAAAAAAAATTGATCTGTTCACCGTTCGACATTCGTTGGCGGGTGTCTCCATGGGATTGGAAAGCGCAGGCGTTTTACTTTCCAATCTGGGAGGTCATCACGAATTGAACAGAGTTAAGGTTCTCGTGCAGCTTAGCTCGAACAAAATCGGCCAACTCTTGGAACAGATTGACCAAGAAACCGAAACGGGGAACCAAAATCAAGACTTCCCTTTGTCTAAAGAGCGACCAAACTTGAGCGTCGATCCTATTGCCACTGGTCAAATTCCGAGGAGCGTTGTCCTTATTGATGATTGCCCGTTAATTCGTCAAAGCTGGCGAATTTTTCTGGAGCGAAGGGGAGTCAACCTTCATTCATTTGCATCTGCACAAGAGTTCGATCTCGTATGTGAAAACTTCGATCGTTCCACCCCGCTTTACATTGATCTTGAACTAGGAAGAGGAGTGAGTGGATTGGACGTTTCGAGAACTTATTTCGAGCGGGGATTTGAGACAATCTATTTGGCTACTGGACACGAGCGAACAGAAGCCAGGCCGTTTTATATTCATGGGGTTGTGGGGAAAACTCCCCCCGGACTCTGACAGTGTTTTTCGAAAGCGTTTAAGAAGATAGGAGAGACCCATGTTCGAAGAATTCGAGAAAATGAGTAACGCCGAGGCGTATCGACGAGCGTTCCATGAGCTCTTGATGCTGCCCGATCCGCAGAAGCCGGGAAACTTCCTGGGAAATTCTCAACGAGAGTACTTTCTGCCGTTCCTCAAAAAGATTTTGAAAGAGATTGCACCGAAGGATGTCGTCAAAGTTTTCGATGTAGGAGCCGGCTCAGGTGAAATTGTCGACATCGCGTTAAGCGCGCTAAAATCAGGTGTTGTCTCCATCGAAGAGCCGAATTCGCTTCTTCTTAAACGTTACAGAAGCGAAATTGAAAAATACAACAACCTGAAACTTGGCTCGGTGTATCCGGGAACCGTTCAGGACTTGTATAGAAGTCCAACCGGTACCCAATGGTTTGATTCGTTGCCACCTCAGGACGTCATCCTTGCGCTACATATGATTTACCATCTCACCCCGTTTGCTACTGAGGACCAAATTGCGCCCGAAGATGAGCTAATTGAAATGCTGTCGGCCCTCTACGGCAAGCTTGCCATCGGAGGTTCTCTAGTAGTGGTCTACGCTGACCAGCTAAAATCCATGGGGGGGAAGATTGGCTATAATCATTTCCAAAAGCGGTCCCCTATCTACGCCAATAACCTTCGGTTAATTTGGATTGCAAGAAATCATCTTATTAAAAATGGAACGATCTCGGGGATTCTCGATAGTCGATATCCGCAGACTCTCTGCGAGATAAACGTTAAAGAAACCCCAAGTAAATTTTTTGCTAGGTCGCTCGAAGAACTTACCGTGCTCAACCTGTCGGGGGAGCTTGGCACGTCGGATGAGGACCAGTTTGACGTGACTAAACTGCATACGGCTTACGAATTCATAAGTAGTTACGCAAATGATATGGGCGTTTCCGTCGAAGTTGCTGATGGACCAAGAAAGGGAATGGTCGGAGGGAACCAACCTCAAATTATTTGTGAGCTGAAAAAACATTCTCGCTAGAACAAATGGAGCCACAATACAAACAAGTTAGCGACCGCCGTTTAATGAACGGAATTCGAAGGGGAAGTTTAGCGATTCTGGGAGCCGCCGTAATCGTGATTTACTGTCTCAACGTATTGGTCGGCCATAAACACGAACTAATTCCCGTAACTCTCTTTGTCATGTGGGAGCCCCAGGCTCAGTTTCTCGGTTACTACTCGGCACGTGACCGCGGCTTTTTTAGGGACGAAGGCCTCGACGTCACCATTAAACATGATCTCGGAGTGGGCGAGAGTTTCTATGAAGTGTTGTCAAATCCTCGTGTTTACACAATCAACATTCTTAGCAACACCATGGAGTGGCTTGCAGAAAACCCGAAATTTTCCGTCATTAGCATCATAAGTAAGGGTTGCAACATGGGATGGGTGTCGAAAGGACCGAAAGACCAAATCCTTCATAAGATGAAAACATCTCGGTTTTTTTCCTGGTGGGGATCCCAAGATACGCTGTTAAAGAATTTCTTGATCGAACACCATCTAATTAGCAGTGATTTCGCGAAGCGGGCGAACGTAGGAAGCCCCGATGTCCGGAGCGATGACTGGATCGTTCTTGTGATGCGGTACAACGAGCTCCTGGATTACTCAAAAGTAGTTAATCCTGACCAGAGCTATTCTTCCTACTGTGAAATGGGTCAGCCTATCTTTGAGGATGTATTGGTCGGAAGAAAGCCGACTGACGCGGCCGATATCGAAATTAATCGCCGTATGGCTAAGGCCATTTGGAAGGGATGGGATTGGACGGAGGCCCATCCAAATCTGGCCCTCGATATACTAATGAAACTCCATCCAAGGAGGCCGCGCCATGTCCAACAGTACCAGCTAAAGACTTTCACGGAGAGCCTTAGCGGACCGTCAGACTACACCACTTCCTACTCCGATGTTTTGCGGACCATGCAGCAACTCCTGAAGAACGGTTTGATTAAAAACGCAGGGAATGCCGGAGCCCTAATTAGGTCAATGGGGCGCCATGCACCGCTTAGAGAAATTGAACCCAATTGAGTAATCAAACTAAACTCCTCCTTTTCTCTCTGTTCTCAGGCGGTGTGCTTGCTCTCGCAAACTATCAATACAAGGAGTTTTCACGATACGCCTCGCCTCATCTCGCGTTGTTAGTCAGTTACAGCGTGGGCGCCGCTTTTGGAGCCGTTCTAAAGCTCATCTCAGGTCGGAAGAATATTCTGTTACCAAAGAGACAGCCGTTCTCTCTCTCAAGCTTTGCCTACCTCACTGGTATTTCGGGCGCGATGGCAGCGATAGTAATTTTCAGTCCCGCTCGAAGCGAACTTGGGTTCGCGGGTACCCTCTCGCTCCTAGTTCTCGGACAGGTGATTATGAACATCGTCGCGGACACTTTGGGATTGTTAGGGCTGAGAAAGCGCGCCTTCACCGTCTACGATTTCGGTCAACTCTGTTTCACAATGTTAGGCGTTGGAGTTTTACTTTTCTTTTCGAGGTGAACGATCGTGTTTCTTTCCTCCCTTTTGATTTTTCTTGGCGGCTTGTTTTTGGCGCTAGACGGTTTGGTTTGCTCCGTAGTGGGACTTCGCATAGGTACGGTTCGGACCTTGCTTTGGAATCGTATCGCAGGCTCCGCTCTGGTACTGACCGTGGTGGTTATTTTTTTTGGGCCCATGGATTTTAAGAGGCAACTTTTTTTCGTCCCAATTTCACTCTATGGAGCGGGAATTCTGGTGGCTTTGTCCATGGCGATAAATATTTTCGTGTTACCCAGATTGGGCGCCACAAAATCGGTTCTTTTGGTTTTAGCTGGAGATCTTATTGTCAGCACCCTTGTCGATTCTCAACAAGGACACATTCGGTCCCTCTGCGCCGCGGTAATTGGAATCGCCTTATTGTTTGCGGGTATAACAATGGCTGAAATCGGTAACAGAAATGAGTGAACCCACCCACAGGCTGTTTACGCTAAAGACCGCCTTAGGCCTCTTCTTTTTGACGGCTTTTACCGTACCGGCGGCCGTAACCTCCGCATTTTTTTGGCAGCATGTTGTGACGATTAGCCATGAGAATGATCTGTATTTCGCGAAAAACTACGCCCAAAATGTCCGCGGAGTTCTCGACATTAAGCATGACGAATACCGAGGCTACTTTGAAAGGTGCAAGAAGGGGAGAGAGCGGGAATTTGAAACTCGATCGCCTCTGGTTTTTTGTGGAGTTAAGACAAGAGAACAACATCTGGTCCCCATTTTTCACAGCGGCATAAATAGCGATAGCTTTACGCGTCAGTCCATTACTCATTCTCCTTGGTGGAACACACTGGGACGGTCCGAACCGGCAAGCTGGCTGCTCGAAGCAGAAACCGGTATCGAACCGGCCTATTATAAGACCTATGTACTCTTTTACGAAAAATTACATGACGGACGCGTTCTCTTCGGATTACTTGACCCTCTCCCCCTTATGTCCGCACTTATTTCCAGTGCAAGTACTATGTCAGAGTCGGCGTCGGTGCTGCCGATACTATCCAATGGAGTAGGCAAGATTCTCTTTGCCCCGCAATCGCTTTTTTACACTGCATTCTTTAATGGCAAAAACTATTCAAAAATGTTGGAGAAAAATGCAAACTTGCGGCCGCTTGACTATGACAATAAATTCACCGTTCGAGGCATCGATTTTGTTCTTCATTTCGTACGCGATGACGCGGTTCCGGATTTAAGGATAGGCAAACTTCAAAGCTTCATTTTGTATAACTTTGGCTTGATATTATTGCTGGGTATCGTCGGTGTTTTAGTGATTCTGCGAGCTATTTCTGAACCCATTGTCCAACTTTCCGAAGAGCTATTTCGATTTCGTGGGACGCTGAATTTCGGTTACGGCAAGGGATTTGGAAACATTGAAAAGACGCAAACTAAAATCCGTGAAGTTTCCTATTTGCAAGAGGGGGTAATGTCCCTTTTGGACACTCTAAAGGATCGCGATCGAAAACTTGAAGAGCTAAATCATCAGTTAAAGGAAAGGGAGATTCTGGCTCGAATCGGTGAGGTAATGACACAGATTGCCCACGACATCCGGTCGCCTCTTGCCGCACTAAAGGTTGTGCTTAGCGATGTTGCTGGGTTCGCCGAAGAGGATCGCCTTCTTGTACGCAGCGCAGTAACCCGTATTGAAGACATTGCTAACAGCTTAAATACGTCCCCAAACCAACCCAAACCGGCTACAGCCTTGGGTCGTGATGGAGAGTGGACTTGTCTCCTTACCAGCATTGTCGAACCACTTTTAACGGAGAAGCGTCTTCAGTATCGGTCTCGATTCGACGTAGAGATTCAATCCATCATCGGCCCAATATCCTACGGGATCTTCAGCAAAATTAACCCGACAGAGTTTAAACGAGTTCTTTCGAACCTCATCGATAATTCCGTCGAGGCATGCGACGGAGCAGGCAAGATTGATGTCAGCGTCTCTTCTCAAGGTCGAGTGTGCAACGTCAAGGTGCGAGATAACGGTAAGGGAATTCCGCCTGAGTTTTTGGATACGTTGGGTGAGCGCGGAAAGAGCTACGGAAAACCGACCGGTTCTGGCTTGGGAGTATTTCATGCCAAACAAACTATCGAATCTTGGGGCGGGAAGTTAATCTTTGAGTCCGTCGCAGACCGCGGAACCACGGTTACGATCGCACTCGCCATGGAGGAACCACCGAATTGGTTTGTTCCTCACTTGCTGCTAAATGAATCTAGTCGCCTCGTCATCCTTGATGATGATCTTTCTGTCCATCAAATTTGGCTGAGTCGATTTCGGACTTTAGGTGCAAACGTCGAATTGATAAGTTTGTCCCAAGCCGATCAACTAAGAGAATTTCATAGAAAGAATTCTTCCGATTCGAACATCACTTATTTGCTGGATTATGAATTATTGGGACAATCTGTCACTGGCTTGGATTTGATAAGTGATCTGAAGATTCAGGATCGTTCGATTTTAATTTCTAGCCACTTTGAGGAGCACGATTTAAGAGCCCGTTGTGAGGAGCTTGGAGTTCGAATCATTCCAAAGGGATTGGCCTCTTTAGTACCGATTCAATTGTTCTAATCGCGTTCATTAGTGCGATGTTTTCACTAGAAAGAAGCTGAGGCCGGTCGCAAGGCCAACCACAACCCCTACTTCTATCAGGGAAGAGCTTCGAGTTAGAAAAAGCCAATAAACAAGGGTGCTAAGCAGTGCCATCATTCCAAAAATCGAAGAAATTACGTTTCGGGGGATATCTTGTTTGCCGAGCCAATCTAAAAGCACGAGAGCAATAAATTCATAAAGCACCGCGGCGAATGCAAAGAGCGCCAAGGTGGCAAAGTTTGAAGCGCCCACGGTGGACACGAAAACAAAAGAGCACAACATAAGAAAGCCGCTGAAAGCGATGAGACTGGAAATGGTCAGGGTTTGCTTTAGCCGCTGAAAACTGACTAATCCCAAGCTGCCCAATGACGCGCCAAAGATTCCACATAGCACGGGTGCAAGCGTGGTTCCCAAATCAAACGCCGCCAGTGGGTCAGTGTTATTTGAAATTTTGGAAATGATTTGAGTGCCCACCTGCACGGCAATGGTCATGGCGACAAGCACCACCGCGCCGCCTCTCGCCGCAGCAGGGATTGAGAAAGAATTCCTAAAGAATCGAGCCTGGCTACCGTCCGTTTTTGCGGCCGCCTCATTACCAAATGAGAAGAGATCCAATAGGGCACTCACGCCGTACAGTCCGGCAGCCGCAATTACGGCGGTAGTAAAATTTGCCGAGCTTGCCCTTTGCCAAAAGAGCAAACCTGCAAAGTATCCCAACGCGTAAGAAAGCTCCACCCAACTCAAACTCTGGAAAAATCCCGCCGTTCTCTCAATGCGGAAAGTTCGCGGTATAAAAATGAGCGCAAAGTTTAAACAAAGAATTGAAAAAATGAGTTTGTCGTAAAAAGAGGCACCGCCCTTGTTCGAGACCGCCCAGGCGAGCCCCACCATTAACAAAGAAGCGGAAAAACTAATGAGCGGAGTAATGGCCCGCGACTGCTTTCCTAAAAAAATGATTCCGATAAAAGATAAACAGCAACCGGTGAGATAAGCCAAAATGGAGTCCCCAAAAGCCAATGGAAACTCTTCTTGAAGCTGCAACCCTTTTGAAAGGACTCCGGAGCCGCCTAAAGCCGCGGTAAAATTAGCGCCGGCCATTGCAACGATTCTGCCCTTTGTTAACGGATTCATTATTTACTCACTTTTCGAAAGGCCGAGAATACTGCGTATCGGAACGACTCATCACCGTCAGTAATTGTGAGATAGTCGTCGTCGTCTTTGATTGCTGGAACCGACCATCCGCGCGCCCTTATAAAATCTAAAAGGGTGTTTAGCTCATATTTGATTATGGAGTACAGGAGAATTGACTCTCCCTTTTCGACGGTCTGCGTTTCGTCCCAGGTAGTTAACCGGTTTTTCAATTTATTTTGAAGGAGCCATTGAGGCCCTTTACCTCCAAACAGGACGGGCATGGGTTAGGGTTGTTTTGTGCGAGAGATTTTTTATCCCTCTGGGGCGGAACCCTTGTGGCAAATTGGACCCCTGACAGAGGGACAAGCGTCAAAGTAGTCCTCCAACGTTTTCTCATTGTTCCGAGATCGGTCTCCGGCATCAGCGCTAATGTGGCGGGGGTACGACGAGTCCGCCCATTTTCCAATCAGTCGAATGGGCCCACCCAGGCCATCTGATTCGTACTACACTCCGTGATACCGGGGGGGAGACAACCCCGTTTGGGAGGAACTGTTATGTTCGCCGCTATATTTGATAGATTCCCTCTAGCCGCTAACATCGGGCAGGCTGATTGACCTGATTAGGTCGTTTACAGGAATTCCAAAAAATGCGGAAAAACGGGCCAATGCCGATTGTCCAGGAACCTTGTGGCCACGGTTATATTGCGAGATGAGAGTGACGTTCATGCTCACTTGAACCGCCAGTTCTTGAAAAGTGACAATTCCACGAAGCGCCATTTGACGGGCTAACCACTCCCGAAACCTTGGGTACCGCGGGGGATCAGTCTTTACCGAACGGTGAGGTACCGGCGTATCCGTGCCATAAAAGTAGATAAGGCTAATTTGTTTAAATTCGGCGTCGTGCTGCTTTTGACGCCGAAGCATTAGAAGGTTGGGAATTTCTTTACGTAGTGCGCCCGTTATTTCGGGGAGAAGGCATAGGTCAGAGTATTTGCACGACACCCGCAGCTGATCGATTTTTTGCAGCACCGCTCGGTACATTTCATTTAGCAGCGTGGTGGCCTGACCAACCCCCATGAGTTCCTGAATCATAGGCTCGTCTACCTCAAGTAAAATCGCCAGGGCAGCGGTATTTACGGTTTCTTCGGGTGTCACAAAACCAATAAATTGCGCACATTTACTGGACGCTGCGGTGTCGCGATTTGCATAAAGTGGAGTTGGATTGCTGAGGCACCAGCCAACGAACGCTAACCAATATATTTTTATTTTGCGACGACTACGCACCTTCGGGCCCTCCGCAGGGGTGGTGGTGTAGCACTTTGGTAAGAGCGGCACAATCCCAATTAGATACAAATGTATTAACTTATTAAAACAAATAAATTAAAATGGATAAGGTGAGAAAGAAATTAATTAAGCCCAATCAGTATTCCGATGACGCCGACATCTTTGTTGAGCTTTTTCCGCATCAACTTGGAGTTGGAGAGAAAACCAAAGTCCGACTGATACAGGCGGCTATTCAGTGCTTGGGCGAGCAAGGTTGGAATCAATTTACCTTTGAAGCTGTGGGGACCATTGCGGGAATGAATCGTTCGCAAGTTAAGTACCACTTCAAAGATCTGGATACCCTACTCAAGGCGGCGATTGAATACACCGTAGCGGTGGCGCAAAGGAAGGTGATTAAGAAAATGGACCGGGCCGAAGAGGGCGAAAAACAAATTCTTGCCTTGGTTCATGGTTTTTTTGAGTGGGCCAATGAGAATCCTAATCAAGGATCCGTTTTGCTGCTGTTGTATTATCTTTCGAGCCTGGATAATCACTACCGTGAACTCCATACGAAAATGGGGGCCATGGGTGATAGGCGTATTTACTTAGCTCTGAAAAAAATAAAGCAAAAAAAGCAATGGACTGAACGCGAACTAGAATGGCGAAGCCGGTCGATATGGGCCGTGATCGATGGATTTGTGATGTACCTACTTTCCAGCTACCCGAAGAAAAAAATGAATCATTACCTTGCCCCCTCATTGAGCGCGGTAGCGGCACTACTTCGTTAACTCGCCAAGCTTATTCAGGCATTCCACAAACCCCCGCCGCCCAAAGCCCAACCTAAAACCCTCGCCGGCATAGCCAAACTTTGACCCCGGGGCCAACAGCACGCCCGAGCGCTTCAGCGCCGTCGCACAAAACTCGTCGGCCGTGCCCTCGAGTAACTGTGGAAACGCAATGCAGCCGGCCTTTGGTTTTACCCACGTAAAAAGGGCCGAGTGTTTTTGCATGAACGTCGTTAAGTGCCCCAAGTTAGTCGCAATGATTTCACGATTTCGCCCGATAATTTTCTCGCGGTGCCGTAACGCCAGCGTCGTTAAAAACTCGCTCGGCGCACTGGTGCAGATGGTGGTGTAGTCTTTAAACGCCGCCATGTCGTCGTATAGCTGCTTATTCTTGGTAGCAATCCACCCCACCCGCAAACCCGCCAGGCCCATGTTCTTAGACATCACCCCCAACGACACTCCGTTTTCGTAAACATCGCACGCTGACGGCAGCCGCTGTGTTTCGTCATACTCAAGCCCCTTATAAACCTCATCCATAAATAAAAAACAGCCCACGCTCTGCACCACACGCACCACCTCATCCAACTTGTGGCGCGGCATTAAATAGCCAGTGGGGTTGTGCGGGGTATTTAAAATCACCGCCTTGGTGTTGGGCTTGATCTGTTTCCTCAGGAAATCGACATCAAGTTCCCAGCCGTTTTTTGAGTCGCCCTCCCATTTTGTGACTTCGCAACCTAGCGTTTCGGCAATCTGAAACAGCGACTGGTAGCAGGGCCAATGCACAATCACGTGATCACCACGCTCTAAAACCATGTTCATAAAACTAAAAATCGCCTCTTGGGCCCCGGCGTGCACCAGCACCTGGTGCTTAGTCATAGTTTCGTAAGTGCCGGCGATGATCTCCCGTAAAGGCTCGCTACCTAGAGATTCGCTATAGCCCAACCACAGCTTTTCAAAATTGGTGCGGGCGGTGGGCTCGTAATCAAGCAGCTCTTTTAACGAAATAGACTCGCAGTCCGAAGCGCACAGCATGTACGGCGCGGTAAATTCATGCTGGGCAAAGTAGCGTTCTAAGGCAAACGGAGGAATTTTCATTTTTGGGGTTTTAGCTCAACTCAATCGCAAACGTCACCTTACCCCAGTGCTTAGGGCAAAAAAAAGGCCGGCAGTGCCGGCCTTTGCTCAATTCTTTTTTATTACGCGAATCAGGAGTTGCCCGTTTGGCTACCCTTTTCCCTTAAGGATTTACTATCGCGTTCAACCTTTCGACGTTGCCGTTGGCGTAGATGGCGGCCAAGGCGTTTACGAACTCTTTTCGGGCGGCAACGTCGATCCCCGCCTCTTGACTGCGATCGACCCGCCTATAGTCAGAAGGCTTGCCCCACGTTTCGATGATGGCGCTGAGCAACTTACCTAATAACGCCTGGGTAAATTTTGCCGAGGCGGGGTTTTCTGAACTGTTATCGACAAGAAAAATAGAACCATTCACTTGAGTTACCCCAGGATCGACTTCCGCCAAATGGGAGAGTGGATTACCTTCGGTGATAACGTAAAATTTCTTAATGAGGCCTTTCGAATCTGTGAACTCCAATCGATGAGAGCCGGCCCCAAACACTTGAAACCCCTCAACCGTGGCATCGACGGGCTCCGTCACTGGACTTAAGCTGCGGGTGGTGTGATTAAACGAGAATTTTGTTCCAGTTAAGATCGACGCCACCGATTCAGGAAGGTTTGCGGTTTCCGCAACGCCCGGCTTAGCGACTGCCAAATCCTTAAGTTTCTTCACAGTGCCGTTGGCGTACACTGCGGCAAGCGCGTTAAGAAAAAGTGGCCGTGCGCCAATTTTGACTGACGCGTTGGCGCTTTCTTGCTCCTTCGCTGCCGTCAACGCCACCGGCGTTCCCCACTGCGCCAATAAAAAACCAAGCAACGCGCTTTGTTCGGATGGAAGTAATTCGGATAAGGTGTCGTCACCCGTTTCATCGGTCTCGCGAATACTGCCATTGACCTTCGTTTTTCCCGGATCCACCGGACTAATATGGGGCACGGTGCCTTCGGTCTGAATGACGAAATAGGCCATCTTTCCGCCCTTCCGAGCGGTGACCGTAAATAGGTATTCGCCGGCAGGAAAAATCTGAAATCCCGCCACCGTTCCGGGCTTTGGCGGCGGTGCTATGGCGCGAGTTAAATGGCGCACTTCAACGGTTCCGGCGTCATTCAAAAACTTAGCGTAGGCACGTGGCTTCGTTGTTAGCGCCGCGAGCCGTGTTGTTACCTCACCCGCCTTAAGCAGCTCCCAGCTGCATTGGTTGGCCCAAAGGAGTGAACTGGAGAAGGCAGTTAAGCCTAAGAGAATGAGACGCATGGTAGAACTTCCTATTTTTATGCCCGGCTGAGGGGCATGCTTATTCAG
Organism: Pseudomonadota bacterium; assembly: GCA_043718025.1. Taxonomy (GTDB): domain Bacteria; phylum Bdellovibrionota; class FAC87; order UBA2466; family UBA2466; genus JBGSST01. Next base: position 6,086 of record JAYSWN010000163.1, on the reverse strand, counting down.
AGCCCTGATTTAACGCGACGCGTTTAGGGGGACAACTGTAAAGCCGCCATCTATCGTCGTATGAAAAGGGAAAGGGCACAGTGTGTGCCCAAATGCAAAGGCCGGCATTGCCGGCCTTTGGTCTATTCAAATGGCTAAGGAATCAGAGTCCGCATTTGAGTTTAAATTTTTCCCACGCGCCGATGCGTTTTGCGTCGGAGTGAATCACGTCGGTGATTCGGCCGCCACCCCCTACCGCGGTTAAATAGGTGCCGCGAAACGTTTTGATGGCGTAATACCCATTGGCTAAGGAAATCAGCTGAAACTGCTCCCAATCGCGCAATTGCGTCGCATTCGAATGCATCACGTTTTGAATGCGCCCCCCACCGTCTACGGCGGTAAGGTAGTAGCCTTTCACCGTTCTGATGCCGTAGGTGATGTTTGGCGTTCCCGCACCCGAATCAACCAGAGTGAGCTTTTCCCAGGCCAGCCCTTTGGTAGCGTCAGAATGAATTACGTCGTTAACCCGTCCGCCACCACCCACCGCCGTTAGGTAACGTCCGTTGGCGGTCTGAATAAGGCAGGTGGTAGGGGCATTTTCACTGTAACCAGCCGCACTTAAACCAAATGCCGAGAGCACTAGACCAAGCTTCAAAAGCGATTTCATAAAGTCTCCTTAGTTACCTTGTTGTGAAGAGCAACTTACCCTTCACCCCTTTACGCGCAGCCGCTTGCAGACCAGCTCATTTAATTTCAATTATTCTGCGTTGCGTTCGATTTTTTTTGGAAGGGCGGGAAATTCACTTTTTTATCGTCTCGTCATACAAATCACGATGCGCCGGCGGTTGCAGGTAGGTTACGCGTTTTACTTCTCCCGGGCGCTCGGGGATCATCGTTAAATAAGTTTCGCGCTCGTCCGTCGGCACCCATAGGTAATTGTTGCTTAGCTTATAACGCTGCAAAGGGTTTGCCGCGCCAATGTAGTTTCCCGGCGCTACCGTGCCCTTATAGAGCAGTTCGAGCGGCTTCGGCAGTTCGCCATGAAAAGTGGTTAACGTATAAACCCACGCCTTGGCAGCCTTGTGATAAATGCCGTACACCCGATTGGGTAGGTAACGGCCCTCTGACCGAGTTAAATTCCCTTGCCCCTTAGTAATGTCTAAAAGCATGGGGGCCGGGGCAGAGCCATCATTGGCAATCTGAAATGGCGACAACAAACGGCTCTTCGCAAACGACGGCAGCGGCTCTGAGTAGGCCGCCGTCACTGTTAAAAAAGCTGACAGTAAAAGGCGCCTCATTTTTTTTCACCACTCTTTTCCGGCGACGTAGGCTTGGCCAGCGGTTCAAATTCTACGTACTTGGCTAACGGAGGATTGCTGGTCACCCAAAATTCATAGCGCTCTTTTTTAAACGTAGGCAGCCAAAGTTTGTCGTGCCCCAGCATGTAGCGTTGTGAGGGGTTTTTTGCCCCGACACTGGAACCGGGCAACGTGGTGCTGGCGCGCAAGACTTCGAGTGGATTTAAATTCAATTTTCCGTAACCGTCGGTAAGCACCTGATGCCAGCGCTGCTCTTTGGGCAGGTAGTACAAGTAGACCCGATTGGGTAAAAAAGACGAGGCGCTAATTTGCGTGGCCTTTGGTCGAAGGGCATAAATTTCGCGCTGCTTTTCAACCTCCATCAAAATCGCGATGGGCTTGTCATCGTAGTCGCGCAAATTCTTTGGCACAAAGTCAGGTTTTAAAATGGCGGCGATTGGCGCGGCGTTGACACTGGGAATTTCGCCCGTCGCCAGTGCGGCCAGCATAAACCCCATGGTTACCAAAACTTTTTTTAAGGTCATTTTATTTTTCATTTTGAGCATCACCCGGATGCCCTTAGTTAGTGCTTCAGCCACCCTGGGGGCACGATGGCGTGCCTAAGGTGGTGCCGTTGCTCAAACCAATACTCTTGGGGTTGCCGCGCGCTAGGTTGGCGAACTCTGCCTTTGTTAGTGGCAGGCCATTTTCTTTTCGTGGATTTTTTATCGTGGTGCCGTCGGGTAACGTGACCGATTCTACTATGTCGCCACTACCCACATTTGAAGTCATCAAACCGTCTTTGCCGCCAACACTCACGCCGAATTTAACTTCGGTGGTGCTCGATTTTTTTTCTTCGCCACCAAGGTTTACGTTGTAGGGGTTAAGCACTGGCGCCGGAGTTTCAGGGCGCCCCAAAGAGGTAACCGCCGGTGTGTAACCATTGCTTAACACCGAGCCAGGGTCGCTTATCTGCACGGTAATGTTTGAAATCGAAGTGCCCTCGATATTTGACTCTCCGAGAGTCACTTTCGAATGGCTTTCGCCGGTCGCCTCGCCAAGCGCGGGAGTTGTGGTTGCCACAAAAAGCAGCGAGCCAATGGCTAGAAACAGACTGAGGTGCGTCATTGCACTATTGTAAGGCTTTTTGGGCCAGGTCGTCGAGCTTTCGCATTAGTCTCACCACACTGGTGTCTTGGCACAGCTCGGCGGCCTCTTCGCGGGTAAACCACTTAAGGTCAATCGACTCTTCAGAAACGGTAATCTTGTCGGGCTCCTCGGCCACTACGATGTAACGCACATCGTAATGCCAATGGGCCGGCTCTTTTCCTTCGGGGATGTAGTGCGAATCAAGATCGAGAATGGGGCGGTCGTCATCGGTTTTCCACGAAAAGATTTTTACCTTTTCAAGGCCTGACTCTTCTACCGTTTCGCGTAGCGCCGTTTCGGCCAAATCGAAGCTGCCGTCGGTATGCCCCCCCAATTGCAGCCATTTTTTTAGCTTGCGATGGTGGGTAAGCAGCACCTTTGAAAAATCAGGCGTCACCACCACGGCCGATGCGGTGAGGTGCGCCGGAAAACAGTCGCGATCGGCAATACGTTCATCGCCGGCCGACAGTTCTCTAAACTTAGAAACGGTTTCGCTTTCTCCCCAATAAGATTCGTACTTATCCCACAGCTGGGTTAGGTGGCTTCGTTCCATGCAGTAGTCTCCGGGGGGGATTCAGCGTTGATTTTAAGCAGCCGGCACAGTGCCTTCTGGGCCACTTTTTTACTCTGTAGCCGGCACAAGCGTTTCCACTGCTCTTGTTGCCCTTTAAGAATCGCTTCTAAAATTTCTGGATCTAGAAGCGACTGCCGCACGATTTCGGCCACCCGGTGCGGTTTGGTGGTTAAAAAACCAACGCCCGCGCCACCCATGGTTTCGTTTACGGCGGCTCGCCACAACGCAAAAACCGGCACGCCAAAACGAATGGCCTCGGTTAACGGAATGCCAAACCCCTCGTGGCGGCTCAACGAAACAAAGGCATCGCTCTCGCTGTAAATTTTTTGCAGGGCAGCGTCTTCAATCTTTTCAAAGAAATGGACGTGACCGGCCAGGCCCAATGCCTTGGCCAAACTTTTTACGTAACGCCCATAAAGCGGGTCTTGTGACCCCACCAGGGTGAGCCTAAAATCTAGAGCCGATTCTTTTCGTAAGTAGTACAGCACTTTTACCAGCTCGGCCTGCGCCTTGTGCGGTGACAATCGCCCCACGAATAACAACCGTTTAGTCGTGGATCGCGACCGCCGCGAAAAAACCGGGCTCGGTAGCGAATGCAAATCTAGAAGGGGCAAAAGCTTTACCGGGCCCAAACCCCACTCTTCAATTTCAAACGCATTAAATTGCGAGTCAGCAAAAATTATTTTCGCCACGCCCTTAAAAAGCGATAGCTGATCGCGGCCCAGTTTCGCCATTTTGGCGCCCAGTCCGTCGTGCGTAAAGAATTTGGGTGGGGTGATATTGTGGTACACCAGCGCTTTGCGCCCGTTTGATGCCAGCACCTTGGGTAACTCTGGATTGCCCTGCGAGTGATGAATAAAAAGAAAATCATCGTCGGCTAATTTCACCGAGCCAAAGGGTTTTACTTTTCCCTCGACGCCACGAATGTGGTGAGCCAACACCTCACCTTGCACGCCAACTTCGGCCATCCACTTTTGCAAGCTAAGCATGTGGTTGGTCACTGCATCAAATGAGTGGGCGTGGGCGTGGTAGTGAAATATTTTTGCCACTATTTACGGCCCCGTTTGGCAATGCCACACACCACACTTTTTAAACTGCGAAGGCCACCGGCACTTTTTCTGAGCCACTCCATTACCTGCGGCAATCCGCGAATGGGGCCGTTTTCAAACTGGCGAAACAGTAAAAGAAACAGCGAGGCTTCAGGTATCGCAAAGTCGGTGTGGCGCACTTCAATACGGGTTAACCAGTCGTCGGCCAGCTTTGGGTTGCGATCTTTTTTCTGGCGAATTGCCTGCTTTACCCGCGTGCGCAGGCGGGCTTCGAGCTCAGCGTCGCCACCTAAAACTAAGTCCCGCCCTTTTTTCACGCCAAATTTTCCACAAGTAACGCCGAAGCTTCGCCGCCGCCAATGCAAATGGCCGCCACGCCGTACCGCTTTTTTTCTGCCTTCAGGGCGTGAAGCAGCGTAGTTAAAATTCTTGCGCCGCTTGCCCCAATCGGGTGGCCCATGGCCACTGCGCCGCCACGAATGTTTACTTTGTTCTCCGAAATTCCCAACTCTTTCATGCAGACCAGAGCCACTACGCTAAAGGCTTCGTTGATTTCAAAAAGGTCAACTTTATCGACCGAAAATCCGGTGCCCTCCATCAGTTTTTTAATTGCCCCTACCGGAGCGGTGGTAAACCACTCTGGGCCGTGGGCAAAACTTGCTTGGCCTAAAATTCGGGCCATTGGCTTCAACCCTTTTTGGGCAGCCCAAGTTTCACTCACCACCACTAATGCTGCGGCCCCGTCATTCAGCGAGCTGGCGTTGGCCGCGGTAATCGTACCGGTTTTTTGAAAGGCCGGTCGCAAGTCGGCAAATTTTTCAATCTTTCCGCGGCCGGGCTCTTCGTCGGTTTCGCACAACAGGGTTTCTTTCTTAGAAACAATCTCTACGCCAACAATTTCGTCCTTAAATTTTCCAGTTTTAATCGATTCTAAAGCGCGGGTGTATGACAGCGCCGCAAACTTATCTTGGGCCTCGCGGGTAAACGTTTTTTCTTTAGCGCAAAGCTCAGCGCAGTCGCCCATGTGCTGGTTGTTGTAAACGTCCCACAGCCCATCGTGGATTACGGCGTCTACCAGTTTGCCGTGGCCCAAGCGGTACCCCTCGCGAGCCTGCTCTAAAAGGTAAGGTACGCGGCTCATGTTCTCCATGCCGCCGGCCACCATCACCTTGGCGTCGCCGCAGCGAATGGCCTGATCGGCCAGCATCACGGCCTTTAGTCCGCTGCCGCAAACCCTATGGATGGTGGTGGCGCGGGCCGAAGTGGGCAGCCCCGCAAAAATAGTGGCTTGCCGGGCCGGGGCCTGGCCAAGTCCGGCCTGTAGCACGCAGCCCATTAAGACCTCTTCGACGTCGGCCGGCGACAGTTTTGCCCGTTCTACCGCGGCTTTAATGGCGACGGCGCCAAGCTTTGGAGATGACACCTCTTTTAGCGCTCCGAGGTAACTGCCAATGGGGGTACGAACCGCCGAGAGAATTACGCTTTTTTCCATCGGGCGAAGGTAACTTTTGCCGCGGTTCAAGGCAAGATCGAAGCTAGCCTAGTCCAGTCCCATTGGGTAAACTCGCCCGCACAATGATGACCGAAAAGTACCAACCCCAAAGCATTGAGGGGAAATGGCAAAAAAAGTGGGAAGACGTTCAGGCCTTTAAAGTAAACGACGACGACCCTCGTCCTAAGTACTACTGCCTATGCATGTTTCCTTACCCCAGCGGCGCCATCCACATGGGGCACATCCGCAATTACTCAATCGGCGATTTGGTCAGCCGCAGCAAACGGATGAAGGGCTTTAACGTGCTGCAGCCGATGGGCTGGGATGCTTTCGGTTTGCCGGCCGAAAACGCCGCCATTCAGCGCGGCATTCACCCTAAAACTTGGACGCTGCAAAACATTGATCAAATGCGCGCCGAATTTAAACGCATCGGCATCTCTTACGACTGGAGCCGAGAGCTGGCGACCTGTTTGCCCAATTACTACAAATGGGAGCAGATGCTGTTTGGCCGCTTTGTGAACGAAGGGCTGGCTTATAAAAAAACC
>JAYSWN010000162.1:0-22489 GCA_043718025.1 Pseudomonadota bacterium | reverse complement strand
TTGAGGGCAACGACCTCAAGACAAAAAGGCAAAGCTAGTGGAGTAGAGACGAGTCACGCCGCCAACGCCCGGCCTTGTACTGCCCGCCCGAATCACGCCCGGGTGGAAGCGCCTCCCAACCCCCACGAGCAACGCGAGGTCCATCCGCGCCCCGCCCCCCGTTCCACTCGCCGTCATAAAGAATCTCTCTGTCCTAAGCCGAAGGCGAACATAGGCAAACCGGAATTTAAAGAATCCTCAGCCTTTGGCCGATGAAGAGTCATGAAGCTCTTTATGTTCGCGGTCGCGTTATCTCTCACCGCAAATGCCGCGCCCCCAGTCGTAAGTAACAAGCCCCGGTTGGAGCAACTAACCGTTATTCGCACCATCCCGCATAGCGGCTATTCCGAAGGGCTCGACTATCATGAGGGGTTTTTATGGCACTCCTTGCCAAAGGAGATTGTGAAGATCAATCCTAAAAATGGCGCCATCCTAAACCGTTTTCCGCCGGCTTCGGCTTACAATGAAAGCCTTACCTGGTTTCAAAATTCGCTCTTTGTGGTGAGCTATTCGGACAATGGAATTTATAAGGGGCAACTTTCCGGGGATACGTTATCTTTTGAGCGAGTCGGTAGTGTGCCCGAAGTCCACGCTTGGGGTATTGCTTCGAACGGTAAAGATATTTTTGTAACCGGAAATTACAGTCGTCAGATCTACCGTTTGGACCCCAAAGACTTTTCAATCAAAAACACAATTGTGGTCGATGTAACCGACATTGAAGATCTGGCCTGGGATGGCAATTCCTTGTGGTCGTCGAGTTTTACCGAACACCGGGGGACAATATTCAGAATCGATCCCGCCACGGGTAAGACCTCGCACTACCATCAATTGCCGAAACCCGATGAATGCCCAGTGATCGACGGCATTGCCGTCGACGGCAACACCTTTTGGATCACGGGTAAAAACTGCACTGCCATTTACAATGTCAAAATTCCGCGCGTAGAACGAGCGTTAGGCTCTAAGACTCCCTAAAAAAAATCCCCCGACTGCCTTTCGGCCCCGGGGGATTCTTAAGGGCAATCGCTAAAACGAAACTTACTGAACAGAAACCTGCTTCGTCTCCATGTTGTAGCCGCTGGCCGTCAACACAGTGCCTGATGAAAGGGCCCCTTTTACTTTCAACACGGCGGAGCCATTACTATCGGTGGTTCCCACCGCCATCAGGCCTTCTTCGGTCGAAGAAAGAGCTATGGTTAACCCCTTACCGGCGTGAACTGCGACTTCAAAGCCGCCACCGTTTGCCGGATGAACATCATGCTCGAGCGAGTATGAGCCCGGTGCGGCGGTACGCATTACCATTGAGGGGTCGCCGAAGAGGTTGTACCACTTCAGGTTGTCGAGAGTGTTGTTGCCGGTTCCCATTTTTTCAAAAAGGTAGAGCTGTCCGGCAATCACATTTGCCCCGAGGGTATTGATCTTTTTTTCGAAATGGTTCTTAGCAATTCCCACCGACATTACGGCCGGCTCGTGCCAGCTGATATTTACCGAACCACCGTAAAAAGCGACTGCGCCAGCGGCTTGGCCTGACGACTCTTGCGTTACCCACGCTTTTCCAAAACATTTAGAAAGATTGATCCACGAACCGTTCTGGCAAGCTACGTCGATAATAACCGGCAGCTTATTTGCGTTTTTTAGGGCGGCTACGGTTGAGTTGCTGTAGCTTTCGTTAGTGCTGCCCCACGACGTTCCGCTGCCGTGACCGAAGTAACTGAGCCAGGAACGTCCGTCATTCAGCGCGCCATTAATATTGCTCTCCGTCGCCGTGCTTTCGCCTTGGTAAAATCCGTCGGTCTTCGTGTAAGTACCGGCCTTTAATGCTTGTTGAATCTGCTCGGCGTACTCTTTGTCGGACGGATTTGATCCTTCGCTTGAAGCTATGGTGGAGGCCTGTGAATACCAGCCTTCAAGGGCCGGATTTTTCTCGTAGGCAATCCAACGGTTCACCTGGGTTGTCACTTCGCCAACATTGTCGGCGAGCAGACGACCGTAAAACACCGCCGGAATCTTCTCATCGCTGCCAAGCAATGCATATGTCCAGTCGGTAGCGGCAGCACCACTTGAAGTCGATTCTTTATAGGCCGGAGCCGAGTCTTTGTTTCCCACGAATAGTAGATAGGTGGGCTTGGCGGTGGCCGCCGTGAACTTGGCCTTCAGAAAGCTCTTAATTTTTTCTTTGGTTCCGCCGGCGGCGGAGACCGTGATCACTTCTACGTTTATGCCCTTGGCGCGTTTCCAACTGACCAAACTGGCGAGGGAGTCCGTTAATGTGTCGGCAGCAACAATCCACATTGACTCTGCGCCGCGTCGAGAACGAACATTAGGTTGCAGGCCGTTGCCGTTTGCCGTGACGCTGCGAACCAAGTTGTACATTGAGCGTGGCATTTCCACCGTCGTCGGCGTGCCTACCGCTTTAAAGTGAACTCGAACTAAAATTTCGGAGTTAATCACTAGTCGATGAGATTGGGGGTGAAAGCGCGCGGGATAGAAGGCGACGCGGGCAAGCCTTAAGCCGTGGAATTCGCCGACCTCTTCAAGGCGAAGGTTTTGCGTCGGGAAGGTTGCGTTTCCGTCGTAGACCGTTCGATTAAATTCAAATCCATCCGCATTTCCTGAACCACAACGGAAACGGCGTTGGGCTGGCTCAATCACTATGTCTTCGACAATAGATTCGCGTTCTTGAATTTTTTCCAACTCCACCTCGTAGCCGGCGGGGATGGCAATTAATGCTCCTGCGGTCGGTACGTTGGGAAGGCCAGGCTGAGAAATAGTATTGAGACCGTTGGCTTCAATGCGCTGAAAGCCATCGTCGGTAACGCTGATATCGACCTGGGGAATCTGAAGGTGAAGCTCAATTTCGCTCGGTCCGCGCGAAACGGGCAGTAGGCGGCTTTTCACTTCGGCCGTTCCGGTTCGGGTAGTAACCGGAAACTTTAGGCTTTCAGCTAAACTGATCGCCGAGACTAAGAGTCCGGCGCTCAGTAACGATAGGGCTCGAATCATGTAGGGCTCCTTCAACGGACGGTGTGCCCGCCCGACGTTATATTTTAGTCACACGCCCACAAGCGCGTGACTCGGCGCGAAAAGAAAGAAAAGCAGTAAGTGAAGAAGGGAACGGTTCGGCTAATTACGAATGGGAACTTTGTGAATTCAATTAATTTATCATAGTAGAGCTTGCTTGGATATCGTCGTAAAGAAAGGGGTTTCGAAATTGCGTTAACGATTGTCAGGGGCGGTTTATAATAAAGACCAACTAAACGCCAATCTTAATACCGCCCATGCAAGACACATTTACCAAATACCGCCGCCTCCTCATCCCCAGCAGCCTGTGTATTCTCTTCTTTATTCTCTACGGTCCGCTTTTCTTCAGGCAGGTGGTTTTTTATTCTGCTGATTCCTACGCGTTCTATTTTACTCAGCTTCGGTATTGGTTTGGTGAATTGGCGGCAAATCACTCCATCGCGTTTTGGAATCCCTACATCTATTTGGGAACCAGTTTTCTTTACAACACGACGAATGCGCTTTTCTACCCCTTTCACGCCTTGGGTTTAATTCTGCCGCCACTGGTTTTGTATCAAGTGCTTTGGGTCATGCACTTGGCGTTATTCGCGACGGCCATTGCCCGGTGGGGCAGACGGGCCGGCGCTTCGTTCGCTAACCAAATGATGGTGACCTTGCTCTTTGTCGGCGCTCCCTTTACCAGCCTTTTCGGAACGGCTGGTTACAATTACCTCTACGCAATGACTTGGGCCGCTTGGATTTTAAGTGAGCTCGAGGGTAGCGCGGCACCGCGAAGCTTTTTACGTTTGCTTTTGTTCTGGGGGCTGCTGCTCTTTTCGGGAGAGCCATTTACAGCGATTTCACTAGGCGCATTCCTTTCTTACTTCCTCTATTCCAAAGGCGACAAGCGCCAGGTGCTTTTTTTCTGGGCGGTAACTCTGGCCCTGGGAATTTTAATCTATGGCCATGCACTGTTAGCCCTAGCGTATAGCACCCGTAGTGCGGGCCTTCCGACGCAAATCATTCTATCGTTCAGTTTCCACCCCTTGAGACTCCTCACTTTCCTATCGCCCTATTTTTTTGGACACCCACTCCGGGAAACCTTTGGAAACTCTTTCGTGAATTCGGCGCCGGGGGTGCCGCGTTTTCTTTTTGATACTCCCTTTCTCCCCACCGTGCTTTTGCTCCTTATCCTCTTAGGCGTAAGAAAGAGCTGGAAGCAAAGGACTTCGCTTCCTTGGTTGGTGGGAATGACGGCGGCGTTCGTTCTCTCCTTCGGTAACTTTGGCCCGTTGCAGTGGCTTTGCCATATTCCTCCGTTTTCGATGTTCCGTTACCCCGAAAAATTCACCATCATCGGTGTTCTCTTTGCCGTTCATTTCGCCTTTCGATCAAACGACGATTTTCTAGCTGAATTGAAATCGCCGTTCGTTAAGCTAATCCTCCTGGCGAGTATCGCGCTTACGTGTGTGTCGCGGGACAATGAGCTGCCCATCGCGATCACGTGCGCCGGTCTATTGTTGGCGCTGGTTTTGTATGAAAAGCAGAGGATTTCGCACACTAGGTTTATGGTCGTGGCCCTGCTGACCGGGGTGGCGCAATGCTGGTGGAGCCTTTCACCGGAACGCACAATCGCCATTGCCGAGATCGAAAAAGAGGTTCCGGTTGCGGCCTACGTTAAAAGCGTGATTTCTGAGGGCAGTCTCGAACGTTTCGAAATCACCCCCCATGTGGTTAGAAGTGAATTTCCGCACCGCTACCTGATTTACGGCACCAACATGCTATTTCATCGCGCCACCCTTTTTGGCTACGATAGCTTTATGACTCCGTTTGTTCAAAGTTCGATGCGAAGGCTCACGGGTGAGAATAGTCGCTTTGAAACTGGCATCCTTCCCGTATTGAAAGCCGATGCGGTCTTGGCACTGACGCGCTTAACCGCATTAAATATGTTAGTCGTGGCGGATGATTCGCCCATCCAGTCTCTGTTCGAAGCCGTGTCCGAAGACGCCAAAGTATTTCGGGTGGCGCATCACGAAGAGAATTGGACAGCTTTGGCCCCTTATTCCCCCTCCTCAGCATTATGGTGGTTTTCGGATCTCGGCGTAAATGATCCAGCGCGAGATCAGTTGCACTGGCCCCCCACCGTTAAAAAAGATCGTGCTTTCTTTCGTGGGGTAGAATGGGACTGGGATAAAGTAAAAACCGTCCATTGCCCGCAATCTAATGCCGAATCAGATCCTAAACGGGGGCGCCAGTTTGATCCCCATGCCATTAAATGGACCGGCGATAACGAGTTTCGTTTTCAGTTCCAGACCGATTGCGAAGGGTGGGTCTTTTTTAGCCAGTCGATGCTTCCCGGATGGCGGCTTTTTATTGATGACCAACAACAACCACTCTACCGCGCCAATGGCACATTTATGGCCTTTCAAGTGCCGGCGGGCCAAATTACGGGCTACCTAAAGTACGCACCTTTTCAAACCTTGTACGAAGGTTTCGTCGGGCGTTTTATTAATCCACTTTAATTCCCCGCGTCCGGATTCTTAGTGAACTTTGGATAGGGGTATTTTCCGAAAGCGTATCGGTAAGTATCCCACGCTCCACCCGAAACATAGCGGTCGGCCTGCGAGTAAAAACCCTGAGCCACCAAATGGTGGTGGGCTTTTTTTAAATGGTAGAACGGGATGGTGGGGTAGAGGTGATGCTCGATGTGGTAGTTATTTCCCAATATTAAAGCGTCCCACCACCGTCCAATCGCGGTGCGGGTATCCCGGCCACGACCCAGCCCCGTTCCGGTGTGCTCTACGTACGGCGATAATCCACTGATTGCCGTTCCAAAGAGATAGATGGCGGTTAGTGCCGCAAAATAAACGGGAGAGTAAAGCGCAACCGCGAAATAGATCACGCCGACAAAAAATGTGGCGGCAACGTTTATGCGGGCCAACCGCTGCACCACCGCCGGTTCGAGCGGAAACTGATACTTAAATGGCAACGCAATGCCAAGTGCAAGTCGCACGGTATTCGAGCCATACTCCCAAAAAGAAAAGGGACGGGCCAAAAACATGCGGCCAAATAGCGTCTTAAAACGCGAAAAGAGAACCGCATCCGGGTCTTCCAACCCGTTGGTAAATTTGTGATGGTTCCAATGCGAGATGGTAAATCCCATGAGCATGTAAGGAAAAATTGGCGCCGTAATGAAAATGCCCATTTTCGCACTCGTGACTTTGTTATCGCTAAGTGTGAAGTGCGTGCCATCATGCCCCATGAAACCCATGAGCAACATGCCGTAGCCAGCAACAATGAGGATCGGCAGTGCGGCGATAATTTTTATCGAGAGGGCGAATTTAGTCGACCAAAGCGCGCCCAATAGCGCCCACGATCCAAAAAATAACAGGGCGGCATAAACAATACCTACCCCGGCCTTGAGCGACGAACGTTCATGTAAGCTCTTGGGGAGGATAAAATTTTTATCGGTCCTAGGTTCCATACTCACTCCCAAATTTACTCAACTAAGTATTTTCGGGTGGGACTCATCTAAGATTAATATGTTAGAGACCAGGCCTAATTTCTCTAGTCCCATCAAAAAGACGTGGTGCACGTCGAACTCCCACCAATTCTTTTTAACCGTAAAATAGTGTTGGTGGGCATGGTGGTTGTTGTGCCACGAAATGGCTCCGCCCAAGTGGATACTCGCCATCAAAAAGCTATTCGTGGAATTATCTTTCGTTTCATACGAACGGTATCCCATGGTGTGGTTAACGAGATCGACCGCGTTGATGAGATACAGACTTAAAAAGGCGCGAACAAAAACTCCGTAGACCATAAAACGTGCGGCGTTTTCCCAATCAAAGTATGGCGTAGCGTTCGTGATAAAAGGCACTAGTCCACCGGCCGCGAAGCAGAGCCCTCCCCATAGGAATTGTAAAAAATTTACATTGCGATCGAGCCAGAGGTGAAACGGATCATTGGCCATTTCTGGAACGTAGGTCGAGTATAGCTCCAGACGGGTAAAGCCCAACGGCATTTGCCAAAACCACGACATGAGCGCAAACCAGTAGCCTTTTGTGGGCGTATGCGGATCGAGCTCGGTGTCAGCGTAGGCATGATGGATTTTGTGCATTGCCACGTAACGGATAGGTGCGGCAAAGGGGCCACGCCAGGTTAAGGTGCCTAAGATCGAGCCCAACTGCTCCACGATCGGAGCACATTTGAATGAGCGGTGGGTTAGGTACATGTGATGGAAAATTCCCATCGAATAGCCGAACAAAAGCGCGGTTCCCAGGGCAAACCCAGCGGCCCCCCAGGTGAATAGCCAAGGGGCAAACCCCAAGACCACAAGGTGGATCAGAATTACCTGCCAAAGATTTCCGGAAACGTGGGTAGTTTGATTGTGATTTGCAACTAATTGCATGGGCTTAAGTCTCCTCCGGAGCCCCAGAATTTAATTCCGGATCCCCATCCTAAAGGCCGAAAGCAGCCTGAATTCGACTGTTTAGGAATCATGAAATTAGCGCGTTGTGTCAATGTGGATCATGGGTAGATCGGGCATTTTAGCGAGCTTAGCGTGCCTTTACAGTGCGACTAAGGCGCAGCTCGGTAACTGGCAGTTCAATCGCGTTCATCGAGCCAGAGCATCTGAATCGACTCCAAAATCTTTTCGTTTGAGCGCTTGGTGTCGTCATCAAAGCCATCCAGTTCGGTCACCCATTTATGGAGGTCGGTAAAGCGCAGGGTCAATGGATCTAGGTTCGGAAATTTTTCAAACAAAGCAATCGCAATCTCTCGGGTGTCGGTCCACTTCATAAAAGCTCCTTAGGTGAGTTCGTGACCTTTGAGGGCATTAGAAACCGCACTGTCTAAAATTCTTTCGGCAAAGGGTTTGGTGACCTCATTGAGTTCCTCGATGCGTTTTTTCACCAGCTCGCGATCTTTGATCTCGAGCGACTTTTCCAAACGAGAGAGAGCGGTCGATATCTCTTCCTTTTCTCCTGGTTGCAACAACGCGTGATGTGATCCCACCGATTTTTCAGTGGCCCGTTTCAAGGCATCTGCCTCATTCATGGCCTCGATCAAAAAGCGGGCTTCAAAGTCGCGCTCGGCGTTGTCGAAGCTCTCCATCAGCATCTTTTCGACCTCGGCATCGTTTAACCCAAAACTTGGGTTCACGGTCACCGACGTATTGGTGCCGGTGCGCAGCTCCGACGCGCGGACGCTTAGAATGCCATTTACGTCGACCACGAACTCAACTTCAATTTTAGGAATTCCGGCCGGCAGCGGGGGCAGGCCACGCAACTGGAAACGGGCCAGGCTGCGGTTGTCTTTTACCAGCTCGCGTTCTCCTTGCACGACGTGAATGTCTACATTCTTTTGGCCATCAACGTAGGTCGAAAAGTGTTCGACCGCCGCGAACGGTACGGTGGAGTTGCGGTGCAAGATTTTGGTCACGATGCCGCCCATGGTCTCAATGCCCAATGAAAGCGGGATCACGTCGAGAAGAACCATCTCACCGCTTTGGGCCGAGATTAAGTTTGCTTGAACCGCGGCTCCCATTGCCACCACCTCATCTGGGTTCAGCGTGAAGTGCGGTTCGCGGTTAAATATTTTTTGTGCGGTGGCCTTAACCGCCGGCACGCGGGTGCTTCCACCCACTAAAATTACGTCGGAGATTTGGGTGGGCTTCAGCTTGGCATCGGCCAGTGCTTGTTCGCAGGGGCCGACCAATTTTTCGAGCAAAGGGGCTACCGCTAATTCAAAATCGGCGCGGGTAAAAGTAACCGTCACCTCTTTTACGCCCATGGTAACCAACACTTTGGTGCTCTCATGCACTGAGAGTTCGCGCTTAGCTTGCTCAGCCACCACTAATAAACGCGCCCGATCGGAGAGCGAAGTCGTTCCTAAGCCCGCCTTGTTCAACAGTACGTCACAAACGGCGTGATCAAAGTCATCGCCGCCCAATGCCGTATTGCCGTTAGTGGCTAAAACTTCGAAAATACCGTCTTGAACTCGCAGCAGCGAAATATCAAAGGTGCCGCCGCCCAGATCAAAAACCGCCACAATGCCCATGGTTTTTTTGTCGATGCCGTACGCCAAACAGGCCGCAGTCGGTTCGTTGATGATGCGCACCACTTCCCAACCGGCCAGTTCACCCGCCAATTTGGTGGCCTGCCGTTGAGAATCATCAAAATAGGCTGGTACGGTGACTACGGCCTTTTTTACCTCGTTGCCCCATTCTCTCTGCGCCAGCTTCTTTAAGTGTGACAACACGTGCGCGCCAGCTTCGATGGGGGAAACGGCTTTCCCCGCAACGCCGAATCGAACCGTATTTTCATCGCTCGGACTAAAATCTAAAGGCAATGACCGATCGGCTGGGGTGAGATCATTCTTGCCGCGACCCATGAACCGTTTGGTGCTGAAAAGCACACGGTGGGCTGAATCGACGCGACGATCTCTTGCTCGATGCCCCACTACCGGAGCGTCGCCCTCTTTTTCAAAGTGCAGTACCGAGGGGATGAGCGCTGAGCCGTTGTCGTCAAGGAGAAGGCGCGGCCGCCCCTTTTCAATGGCGCCGATTAGGCTGTTGGTGGTTCCTAAATCAATTCCTACAATGGGCATTACTTCTCGCCTTCACTTCTTTTTTTAATGTCATTTTCCATAGAGTCTAAATAACGCTGAAAAGTGATCCACTCCGCTAACTCTTTAAGCGAGGTTTCGTTCCAGCTTGGTAAAGCCTCAAAAAACTCTCGCCGCGCTTCAATCGATTTCCGGTGGAAATCCAATTTTTCCAAGAAGGGCTGCCAGGCCGCAGGTGATACGTTTTGTTCAGCCTGCTCTTGGAACTCAAAATAGGCTTCGGCCAGCGAAACAGGAGCGTTTGCTTTTTTGAGCAGGTCATCCTTTTTGAAATGTTTAAGAATGGCTTCGGCTCGTGGCAGCGTCTCTTTTAGTGGCGAGTAACTTTGATTGATGGCACGGGCCCAACGGGAAGCGTAAAGTGACTCGCGGGGGGAGGTGTTGGCAAACCGGTCGGAGTGCACCGCCTTGGACAGCGCTAAATACTTCTGTCGTAGCCCCTCTTCATCGATCCGAAGTGAGATCATCTCATTCAAGGTTTCAAAAGGGCCATAAGTGGCTGGGTGTTCCTGAATTTTTTTGCACTCTTCACAAAAGGGGAGGGCAATACGAGGCGAGCCGCAGCACCAACATTTAATGGTTTCAGACGGAAAACGAGGTTCCACAGCCACAACTCTTAGTCGCATTAGGGTTCGTAAAGGTGAATCCAGTTCCGTTTAACCCCCCGGAATAGTCCAGGGTAAGGCCCTTGATATAGAGAAAGCTTTTAGGGTCCACGAAGATACGCACGCCCTCGATTTCGAAAACCTTGTCGTTGGCGACCGGCTCTTTTTGAAAATCAAGTTTGTAGGACAGTCCGCTGCAACCACCGCCCACCACAGAAATACGCAGCCCCGCGGTCTCTGCCGCTTTTTCGTCGGCGCGAATCACTTTTATTTGTTTAACTGCAGTCTCTGAGAGCTGAATCATATACGCTCCTTTATCAAATTCCTCGTTACCGAGTCCGTAAGGTCTACCCCTGCTTTTTCTTATAGTCGGCAATCGCGGCGCGAATCGCGTCTTCGGCCAATACGGAACAGTGAATTTTTACTGGCGGAAGGGCCAATTCGTTTACGATATCGGTGTTCTTGATTTTTAACACCTCATCCACGGTTTTTCCTTTTACCCATTCCGTAGCCAAACTCGAGCTGGCAATGGCGCTTCCGCAGCCAAAGGTTTTAAATTTGGCATCTTCAACTACGTTGTCTCGGATTTTAAGCTGCAACTTCATCACGTCGCCGCACTCTGGCGCGCCCACCACGCCGGTGCCAACGTCGGAAGCGGCCTTATCGAGTGAGCCCACATTGCGGGGATTAGTGTAGTGATCAATTACTTTTGGTCCGTATGCCATAAATGCTCCTGAAACTATGCTTTGGGTGAAACGGTTAACTTAGGTCAGTGAGTTGTCCACTGAACGCTTTTCAAATCAATTCCTTCTTTGGCCATCTCATAAAGTGGTGACATGTCGCGTAGCCGTTTTACACAGCTCACCACTTTATCGATTACATAATCCACTTCAGCCTCGGTATTAAAGCGGCCTAATCCAAAACGGATCGATGAGTGAGCCAGCTCTTCGCCCACGCCCATCGCTTTTAATACGTAGGAGGGTTCTAATGACGCTGAGGTGCAAGCAGACCCTGATGATACGGCAATTTCTTTCAGGCCCATCATCATGGCTTCGCCTTCCACGTAAGCAAAACTCAAATTCAAATTATTTGGTAATCGCTCCGTCGGGTGACCATTTAAAAAGACCTCTTCTAATTCTTTAACGATACCGTGGTGCAGCCGGTCGCGAAGTGCCAGCACATGGGCGGTGTCCTTAACCATGTCGATACGGGCAATCTCGGCCGCTTTGCCCAAACCCACAATACCGGGCACATTTAAGGTTCCCGAACGAAAACCGCGCTCGTGGCCGCCGCCATGAATTACCGGCGCCAAACGCACGCGCGGGTTTTGACGGCGAACGTACAAGGCACCCACCCCTTTGGGGCCATACATTTTGTGGCCGGAGATCGAGAGAATGTCGATGTTCAGTGCGTTCACATCGACCGGAATTTTTCCGACCGTCTGAGCGCCATCCACATGAAACAAAATTCCCTTTTCCTTAGCTAGCTTGCCGATTTCGGCAATGGGATTGATGGTGCCGATTTCATTGTTAGCGTGCATTACCGAAATTAAAATCGTCTTCTCGGTAAGAGCATTTTTAACCGCATCTAAACTCACCTGTCCGTATTTATCGACGGGAAGATAGGTGACGGTGCCTCCCAGTTTTTCCAAATACTTTGCGGAGTCGAGGGTGGCTTTATGTTCATTGACTACGGTAATGACATGCTTGCCTTTTTCGCCGTACATCTCTAGCGCGCCTTTTAAGGCAATGTTGATGCTCTCGGTGGCGCCGCTGGTGAAAACAATCTCTTTAGGATTAGCACCGATAAGCGCGGCAATTTCTGCTCGCGCTTTTTCTACCGCTTGTTCGGCTTCCCAGCCAAAGCTGTGGCTGCGGCTTGCCGCATTTCCAAACACCGTCGTTAAAAAAGGCATCATCGCTTCCAGCGCCCGCGGGTCGAGTGGCGTGGTTGCTTGGTAATCCATATAAACGGGTAGTTTTACAGTGCTCATACAGCGATCCTCTGCGTTGCAATCGACTCGAGTGATGTCGTTTGAAACAGCTCAATTAGCTTATCGTTAAGCATGGTCATCGGACTGACAAGCCGGCAGCCTTGGCGAATGGGGCAGGTGTCATTGCCCGGTTCAAGGCACTCAGTTAACTGAACTGGGCCGACCAAAACCTGAGACATGTCGAGAAGGTTAATTTGCGATAAATCGCGATTGAGTTGATAGCCGCCGTGATTGCCGTGCGTCACTTTCACCAACCCCGCATTCTTCATGAGCTGCATCACTTTGCTTAAGAGCGCTTCGGGAATGCGGCACGTCTGAGAAATCTCGCGAACGCTGGCCACCTTCTCTGGCTCGGCAGAGAGATGAAGCAGCGCTAAAATGCCGTACTCCATTTTTTTGTTCACTCGCAACATAACGCCTTTGTTTCGTGGAAAGAGGACCGGTCTGTTCTTATAAGACTATTTTAGTCCAATTTCTACTTTCTTTCATAGTCGGAGAAATGGGCAATCATGTCAAGTATTTGGACTTAAAAAGTCTGGGTAAAGGTAAGTATTTGTAATTACTTTGTTTAATGCCATTGCGGCGATTCCATTCGGCGCCATTCGTTGGTAGTTATTGGTGAAGCACGGCAAGGCCGCCATCCCATTACGTGTGGCGGATGTAATTTCAGTCAACATCAGAAGGATAGAGACGTATCCTTGGAGCCCGATTCGGCGCGCCGACCGCATTGGCGATAACATACTGCTATTTCTGAGGATAAGACCGATGACGTGGAGAATCTGGCGAAAGAATCGCACTGGAATTCCAGATTGCTAAGTGTTAAACACTAAAGTCTCTTCAAGCCGATTGTTTTATTTGGTCAAAAAAAGAGGTCCCCAATGTCCGAGCCCAAAAAAGTTAAAAGCACGCGCGGTAAAGTGCGCGCAAAAGCCGGTGGCGACCGTAAACCCAAAGAAGACGAGCCTGAAGAGATCTTAGAGGTTGAGGAGACGCAATCCACAATGCCGAACGAAAATCAGAATGAAGAGAGTCGGGAAGAGGTGATTTCCGAAACGCGAAGCTTGCCCCCGGCGCTTAGTACTCAATCAAAGGACGACCGACACGATGATGATCGGGACGACGTCGACAATCGCGCACCGCGCGGCCGCAACGATTACGATGAGGATGACGATTATGATGACGATCGACGTCCGCAACCGGCGGCCCGTCGCGAAGAACCTCGGCAGCCGCTGGGGCCAGCCGACGATTATCAGTTTCAAGTGACATTCGATCGCCAGTCCCGTCGTTATTTGGGCACCGTGGTTGAGTTTCCGGAAATCCGCATCACCTCTAATAATCCCGAAGCGGCGCTCGATGAGATTCGCATGGCGGTGGAAGATCATATCGAATTCGTACGCCGACGTGGCGACGCCGTTCCTGAGCCTCTGGGCGCTAAATCCTATCCAACGACGCTTTCCGTGCCGATGTCGCAAGGGCTTTTTAGAAAGCTCGATCTGCTGTCGCGTTATGAAAAAGTTTCGATCGATAAGCTGGTGGCGGAGTTGATTGCCGGCGCGGTTGAGCGTCGCAATGAGCCAGCGCCTCGCTCTGGTGGCGCCGGTAATCGTCCGGCGCAACAGAACAGCGGTAATCGCCCACCACAGCACAACACCGGAAATCACGGTGGCCACCGCAATGACGGCGGCGGCAATAATAACCGACGCGGCGGCGGCGGCGGCCGACATGGTGGCGGCGGCGGCGGTGGACACCGTGGGAGTGGCGGACGTAGCGCCGAAGTGATGGAAAACCGTGAAAGTTTCATGGAGTACGTACGCAACCTTGAAAAAGGCGGCGGCGGCTGGAAGAAGCGCTAATTCATCTCTGTCCGTGCCTTAGCCCTCGGCGTTCGAATTGGCTTGATGTTGCGGGCCTTAATTTGGTAGTTGGTGCCTCAAATCTCGTCGGTAACGACGAATAAACCCCTGAGGGCTAAATGCCAAAAATTATCTTTGCACTCATCTTCCTGACGCTTAACTTAGCCACTGCCGCTGAAGACCTCACTCGTACTTGCGGCACGGAGAGCGTCTCCGGCGATAGTGTCTGTCTCCGCTACGGTGGTAATCCTGCCCTGGAAATCACGCGTAAGGATGGATCTTGTAAGATCGAGTACAGAATTAGCCAGACCCCCCCCCAAGTTGTTTACCGAGGCAAAGATTTGGTGATCACCACCTATCAGTATGATCCCTCTGAGAAAGGAGCTGAGTTTGTGATGACCACTCGCTTGCTCAATGAACCCAAATATCCGGGCGATGCTGATTACGAAATTCTTTCCCTCGAGGGAAACACCCCGGGAAAATACGCGGAAAAGTTCTCAGCCAAATATGGAAAGTAGTTTACGTTCTCAATAAAATTAAAAAAGCCCTGTGAGCTAAGTGCTCCAGGGCTTTTTCATTTTCTAAATTACAAAGACTTTTCAGCCTTGCGTTGAGAAGTAATCTTTCGATTTTTCTGGATCAGGCTTCATCGTCTTTTTACCGGGAGTCCAGCCAGCAGGGCAGACTTCACCAGTTTTTGCCACTTCTTGTAAAGCCTTCAGCACCCGTAACACCTCTTCAGGGTTACGGCCGATGCCCAGGTCGTGAACCAATTGGTACTGCACGGTGCCTTCGGGATTGATGAGAAACAGGCCACGAAAAGTGACTCCGCCTTCGTTCAATACGCCGTAGTCTTTGCCGATCTTTTTGCTTAAGTCAGCGAGCAGCGGGTACTGAAGTTTTCCAATACCGCCTTCTTTGCGGGGCGTCTTTGCCCAGGCCAGATGCGAGAATTTACTGTCGACCGAGCAACCGAGAACTTCGCAGCCGGCTTCTTTAAAAGTTTTGTAGACGGCATCGAACGCGGTGATTTCAGTTGGGCAAACGAAGGTGAAATCTAACGGGTAGAAGAATAGGCAAACCCATTTTCCCTTAAAGTCTACCGATGAGATGGTTTTAAAATCTTCTCCGACTAGAGCATCGGCCTTAAATTCAGGGGCCTTCTTGCCCACCAGTGTCTGCGGAACGGTAATCGTTTCCATTGAGTCTCCTTGAGGTAAGTGAAATTTCGCGAGAACAGTAATTGTCACCATGGTGTTGGCGCAATCATCAATTAATAGCTGTTTGTTTTCATGTAGTTAGAGCTTGAGAAGAGGATGTGTACGTCGCTCACACGCTTTTGACACTCCCTTTTCCATCCGTTCGTGGGTGCAGCACTTGGTACATCGGTTGCAACTTGACCTGCCCGTAGGGTTGTCTTTGAGCCATTAGGCTGTAGGCGACCAGAATACTTGTAGGAGTGTTGTATATGTGGAAAGCGATTTTTGCGGTAGCGGTTCTCTCAACTCTGGCCTTCGGTGAAGTGGCGACGCCAACTCACGGCGACCCCTCAGCTACGAGCGTTGCAGTACCGCAAGTGGCTACGCCGGTAGATAATACGGCGAATTTAATGGTGAAACTCAATTCTTGCCTGGCTCAACGGCCTGGCACGGGCAGCGCACTTGATGAGCAGTTAAAAAAATTAAACGCTCGCTAAGCGCAACCATCCGTTTTTTTTCCAGTTTGGTTGACACCGGCGGGGTAGTACCTAGATTAAGCCCGCTATGCTTAAAAAGCGTCACGGCGTTCAACCCAAAGTTCTAGCCGAAAATTCTATCGTTAAGGCCAAACAGACTGCGAAATCTGAAAGGATCGTTGCGGTCTCGGAGCTATTGCCCTCTCCCTTGCCCCTTATCCCAGTCTCCCAAACCACCCTATTTCCCGGAATGATGGTTCCGTTCATTTTGCCCGAGGGCAAACTGGTGCGCACGATTGAGCATGCAATAGAAAACCATAATGGCTACTTGGGCGTCGTCTTAGGCAACAACCCCAGCGAAAAAGAGATCGCCGCCGGCCCTAATACCTCTTTTACCGGACTTCCCGCCGAAGGCACCGTAGCGGCCGCCCTCTTTGCTCAGCCACTGGGTGAGGGTAAACATCTGATCGCGCCGCTCACCATTAAGGGATCAAAAAAAGACTTTCAGGCCTACGGTGTGGCCTGCAAGATCATCAAAAAATTTAACCTCCCTGATAATCAGGTCAGTGTTTTAGTGCAGGGCGTGCAGCGTTTCTTAGTGAAGGAGATGGTTTCCCACGAGCCTTTGTTTGTGGCTCAGGTTGGGTACCTGAACGAGACCGTAGAAAAGGGTATCGAACTCGAGGCCTTGCTGCGAAGCTGTCTCTCCCAATTCAAGCAGTTAGCAAAAGACAACCCGCTTATCTCCGAAGAGGTGAAAGTGGCCCTCGTTAATATTGACGGGCCGGGGCGCCTCGCCGATTTCATGGCTTCGGTCCTGATCCGGGATGTAAAAGACTATCAACTTTTCTTATCTGAAGTGAGTGTGCGGGCACGTCTGCATCACCTGTTGTTGCTGCTTAAGAAAGAGCTCGACGTACAAAACGTTCAGCGCAAGATTCAGGAAGACATTAACCAAAAAATATCGTCGAGCCAGCGTGATTTCTACCTCCACGAACAGCTAAAAGTGATTCAAAAAGAACTTGGTCGCGATACCAGTGAACGTCACCGCATGGTCGACAAGTTTAGAGCCCGGCTGGAAGGCAAGACACTTCGCCCGGCGGTTAAAGAGCGTATCGAAGATGAGCTTGAAAAGATTCAAAGCCTTAACGAACAATCGAGCGAATATTCGGTGTCGGTAAATTATTTAGATTGGGTGACTGCAGTGCCCTGGGGCGTAGTTACCAAAGACAGTCAGGATTTGAAGCGGGCTCGTCGAGTTTTGGATGAAGATCATTTCGGATTAAAAGAGGTCAAAGATCGTATTTTGGAATATTTGGCCGTACGTAAATTAGGCCAGGGCTCAGAAGGGTCAATCCTCTGCTTTGTTGGCCCCCCCGGCACCGGAAAAACTAGCCTAGGTAGAAGCATTGCCCGAACGCTAGGCCGAAAGTTTTTTCGTTTTTCAGTTGGGGGAATGCGTGACGAAGCCGAGATCAAGGGACACCGCAAAACATACGTGGGTGCGATGCCGGGCAAGCTGATTCAGGGTTTTAAAAAAGCGGGTAGCGAAAATCCGGTTTTTCTCATCGATGAAATTGATAAGATGAGCAGCGGATGGCATACGGGTGGCGATCCGGCATCGGCGTTGCTTGAGCTCTTGGATCCTGAGCAGAATAACGAATTTCTGGATCACTATTTAGATCTAAATATTGACTGCTCGAAGGTTTTCTTCGTGACGACCGCTAACACTACCGATTCCATTCCCGGCCCTTTGCTCGACCGCATGGAAATCATCACGCTTTCTGGTTATACCGATCGTGAAAAGCTCGAGATTGCCCGCGCCTTTTTGATTCCTCGGCAATTGCGCAAACATGGGCTGACCTCCGCCCAACTAAAAATTTCAGACGCTGGTCTCAAGGTTTTGATTGAGCGATACGCGCGTGAGTCGGGAGTGCGGAATTTGGAAAAACAGATTGCGCGTCTTTGTCGCAAAACGGCTTACCGTGTGGTTTCGGGTAATAAAAAACTGGTGCAGTTAAGGAATGAGAAAGAGGCCATTCCTTTGTTGGGCCCCATCGTCTATTCGCCCGAGAGAAGTCCTGAACTTTTGCCTGGAGTGGTCACCGGCCTTGCCTACACATCGTACGGCGGCGAGGTGCTTCACATCGAAAGCCTTTACACCGCCGGCAAGGGTGGGCTGAACCTTACGGGCACTTTAGGAAAAGTCATGCAGGAGTCAGCCAATATCGCCTTCAGTTTTGTGCGAGAACGGTGTCGTGTGCGATTGAACACTCCGGCGGGATTTTTTGAGAGAAATACTTTTCATCTTCATGTGCCCGCGGGCGCCACCCCTAAAGATGGACCATCGGCCGGTCTTACCATGGCCACCAGTCTTTATTCCTTAATTTCGCACTGCAAAGTAGACCCCAAAACTGCAATGACCGGAGAACTTACCTTGTCTGGCCGGGTTCTTCCGGTGGGCGGCATCAAAGAAAAGCTTTTGGCGGCAAAACGTTCCGGGGTCCGCCGTATTCTCATCCCGTTGGAGAACATGAAAGACCTTAAGCTCGTAGAAAAAGAGATTAAGACCGGAATGGAAATTGTGGGCGTTGACCACATGGATCACGTTTTGGCGCTTCTGTTTAGGGCGAAAAAATCGGAAGAGGTCAGAGCTAAACTCGCTCCGAAGGATGTAAAACAGCATTGGATGAACGGAAATAAAACTGTTAGGAAAGATCGCTATGCAGACCGATAAAGAGATTCGATTACTTCGTGTTTACCCCAGCGAGATGGCCGCGCTTAAAGAGTATGTAGAAGCGCTTTATTCACACGACGAAGATTTTGAATCGATGGTGAACATCGAAGCGGGCATCAAAAGCATGATGCGTAATGAAAACCTTGCGACCGCTTACTTCATAAAGCACGGGGTCGATCGCATTGGTTACGTAATATTGACCCGTTACCACAGCGTGGAAAAGGGCGGTCTAACCTTTTATATCGATGAACTTTATGTTGAAGCGGCCACCCGTCGCCAAGGTGTCGGCAAGATGATAATGGACAAGATTTTGGAGATTGCCCGCACCGAAGGGGCGAAAGCTTTGTGGGCACAGGCCGAACCGTTCAACAAGGCGGCCCAATCCTTCTTTCTAAGTCAGGGCTTTCAGGTAAATACGTATTTAAATTTTGACCGGACGTTGTAATTCGCTTTTTCTCAGTAGTTCGCTAGAATACCTCAGTGGAAAAAATTTCCGGTCTTACCATTATCAGCGATAGAGGCGGCCATCTTCATAACGCTCTAAAATTGGTGGAACAGCTGGGGCGTGGCCCCGAACACCTGTTGATTACGTGGGGCCCTGAGTTTGACGGCGTAAAATCGCTGGCCAACCATGTGTTTCGCATCCCCTACCTCTTTTCTTGGTTCGGTAAGGTTCGTTGGCTCAATCCCTTTAAAATAATTGTGGCACTGCTCTACTCGTTTTTTCTTGCGCTGTTTCTCCGACCTAAGCATGTCATCTCGCTTGGGGCCACTAACGTGGTCTTTTTTTGTTACTGGGCCAAACTGTTTGGCGCCAAGATAATTCACGTTGAATGCATGAATCAAGTAGCGACCCGCAGCATGACGGGTAGGGTGCTCTATCCCATCGCCGACAAAATATTCGTGCAATGGAAAGGGCTCGAAGAACAGTATGGCCCAAAAGCCGAATATGCCGGGTGGGTGCTGTGAGCCAATCTGAGTTTGATATCTTCGTTGGCGTTTCGACCGGGCATTTTGATGCCCTAATCAAAAAGTGCGAAGAGCTGTCTACGCAATATCAGTTTTTTGGACAAATTGGTTCTGGTTACTTCACCCCGTCTTTTCCATTTGTGCGCGTCTTGCCGTTAAAGACTTTGAAAGAGACCATGGCGCGTGCTGAGGTGATCATTACCCATGCGGGAACGGGAATGTTGTCGCTGTGCTACGAAATGCAGAAGCGAACGGTGGTGGTGCCTAAGCAGCGGCGTTACGGCGAGGCGAATGATGGCCAAGTTGAGTTGGGTAAGCGTTGGTGTGAAATTGGTCTAGGGATTTTCTGCCCCGATGTGAATGACCTTGCCGCGGCAATTGAAAAAGCCCGCGTGCTGCACGTTGGCCGAGCTGAGTTTCCGGCATTGGGTCAGCGGATTCTCTCTTTGCTTGCCGTTGCTTAAAAGGAAACCATTTTTAAATTTTGGGGACTTGCCGACATGCGCCACTTGATTCTCTTGGGGCTTTGTATCAGCTCAAATTTGTGGGCGTGGGCCGCCCATTACGCCGTTACTGCGGCGGCTTTAGATCGAATTGAACTTAGTCATTTTCTCGATACCGCGGTTAAAGTTGAGCGGTTAGAAGATTTTTTGAAGGCGGAGAAGAGGGACGTCTCCAAAACAATAGAGGGTTTTTACGTTTGGCTTCAAACCTCTGGCTCGACGCGTTTTAAAAGAGTACCTTTCGACGAAGTTCACCCGACGGTCGAAAATTTTATGCGGGCCGCCCGTCTTTACCCTAAGTCGGAGATTCGTTACCTCCATCGTGTTCTGCCCGGCGAAGTGGTTAAAGGGCCGGTGATTGCGTTTCACGTGGTGTCACCTTGGGAGAAGATCGAGAAGAATTTTGCGATTACCTTTCGTGAAATGAAAGAGCTAGAAACGACCCACCGCGCAATTTTAAGTACCTACTCCGATGAACCTGATTGGTTTCTCGATCGCGATTTGTGGAGCCGGCCAGAATATGGATACGGTGAAAGGCCTTACGGAAAAGCAAATGATCCGGCCAACGGGGCGGCTTTTCATATGCAGTTCGCCCACGAAAATTTTGTTATTCGCAAATTAGTGCCGGGCATTTCAGAAGGCATGGCGCGAGATCGCATGGAGCTGTTTGTGCGCCTATCGCAGCGTGCTTATGCTACAAACCATCCTTATTGGGGCAGCCGGTTTGCCTCATGGGCCTTTCACTACGTACAAGACATGTCGCAGCCCTACCATGCCAAAGCGGTACCGTCGGAGACCATTGGTTACTTCGTGAATTTTGCACTGTCAGGTAACAAGCCTAAGGTGGTGAGCGATACCACCCAGTTGGTTTCTAACCGCCATCTATTGTACGAGGATTTCGTTCGTGGCCTGCTTGAAAAACACTACGTAGCCCGAGACAGGCTTTCCCAGAAGGTGTACGCGGCACTCTCGGCCGGCGACATGGTGTTTTCTGACATTCCGTTTTCGGGTACTGCGGAAATGATATTCAATAAGATCTCGTTGATTTCAGCGGAGTCGGCTTATGCACTGGACGCTTCAATCCAAGAAGCCTACGGCAAAAAGATGACGACTGATCCTAACTATGACGTCGAAAAGGATGCGACCTACGACAACCAGGCAATCTACCGCGATGCGGCCAAAGTCGAGTCGCTGATGAAGCAGGCCATCCTCAATTTACCCATTGCCGCCCAAGGCACGCGAACCATTCTATCCCTCTGCCGTGGGCAGAACTAGGAGCAGCTTGATTTCGGGACGTCTGTCTTTTAAGGTTCCGCACCTATGGCAATTAATGATTTAGTCTATCGGCTGGTGAGTCCGATCGATAAAATGCTCTCTGGCGCCCGTGGAGGCACGATGTTGAAAGTTGGAGATATAGCCCCTGATTTTAGTGTGAAGTCGCACCAGGGGGGCACCGTTTCGCTGAAAGATTTTAAAGGGAAAAACGTCATTCTCTATTTCTATCCCAAGGCGGACACTCCGGGCTGCACGGCCCAGGGTTGCGGTTTTCGCGACCGTATTGCCGATTACGAAAAAAAGAACGTAGTCGTTCTCGGCGTTTCTTTCGATACGGTAGCCGAGAATGCCGCCTTTGCTGAAAAATTTAGATTTCCCTTTTCACTCCTCTGCGACACCGACAAAGCAATTGGCGTGGCCTACGGTGCGGTGAAAACAGCGGAAGACAAATACCCGGCGAGGATTGGCTACGTGATTGATACCGGGGGTAAAATAAAGAGCGCGCACGCTAAGGTGGATGCCGCATCGTTTCCCGAGACCGTGATCAACGAAATTTAGCGGAGCGCACCTATTTTTCCTTTACGTGATGAGAACCCGCGGCAAGGATTTCCCACGGTGGTACTTGCGATCATCGCCTTAAATCTTTGGGTGTTTTTTAAAGAGTTCAAATTGGGTGGTGGTCCTGCGCTCGACGTTTTCATCGCTACCTTCGGACTCATTCCGATTGAGTTGAGTTCTGGCACCTCGCTTGCGGTCGGCAATGGGGTGCCGAATGTTGCTACCATTTTTACCTCCATGTTTTTGCACGGCGGCGTAGCCCACCTGATCGGTAATCTGTGGTTCCTGTGGCTGTTTGGCGATAATGTGGAAGACGTATACGGGCACTTTGGATTTCTCGTCTTCTATTTGTTTGTCGGCGTCTGTGCCGCCCTTTTTCACATCGGTTTGGAGCCCGCTTCACGCATTCCGACCATTGGTGCTTCCGGTGCGATCTCTGGAGTGTTAGGGGCTTACATCACGCTGTTTCCTCGCATCCGCATTCGTACGCTTATCTTTATCGTGATCTTTGTGCAGGTGATTTCGGTTCCCGCGGTAGTGTTTTTAGGGCTTTGGTTTTTGCTCCAGCTTGCCGAGGCGTCGAATTCCGGAGGGAGTGGCGGGGGCATTGCCTTTGGCGCGCACGTCGGGGGTTTTGTGGCCGGGGTGGTGGTCACGA
>JAYSWN010000161.1:0-8334 GCA_043718025.1 Pseudomonadota bacterium | reverse complement strand
TTTACATTTATTATAGAATTTAGGTTCAAATTAGCTTGAACTTATTTGATGGGCTGTGTAGCATTTAAAACATAGGAGGTAATTTGTATCACTCAATTGATAAACCATTCTTAATCGCGGCATTCCTAAGTTTCGTAGCGAGCGTCTACTTGTGGTTCGCGGTCGAACATCAGTACGGGCTCTACGTGGGGCTCTGGGTCCCCAGTATCTTAACTCTCTGGGTTGGAACTCGTTTGGCAACCCTACACAAGGAGCTGCGGGGAGATTCTGATGAACAACGTTGAAACTTTGATCACAATTTTTGTTTTTGGACTGGGCATGTCCTTTCTTGTCGCAAAGGGAATTTGGGAGGCCAGGGACTTTCACCAACGGGAAATGGAGCGCGCAAATCGAAAGCGCGCTGCGTCGGGTAAAGGCCTCCGCGACGGGGCGGCTGTTTCAAGTTGAAGGAGCAGAGCTATGATCCAATATCCAATTCAATTCAGCGCCGAGGGGTCGGCCCTTTGCGGTATAGGAACAACCTGGACCGTGCGATCTTCGAATTTCGAAATGGCGGTGGCGATACCCGTCGAGTTTGAGGGGCCGGGTGGAGCCATGAGCCCCGAGGACCTGTTTGCCCAGGCCTTAACCAACTGCTTTCTTGCCACTTACAAAGTGCTGTCTGAAAAATCGAGAGTCACCTTCGAGAGCTTAAACGTGTTGGGCACTCTGGTTGTCGAGCGCGATGAGTTTAAACGGCCGATGATGAAAACCTTTCATTTTCTGATCCAACTCAGGGCGCCGTCGGATGAGACCAAGGCAAGACGGCTGGTAGAAAAGGCGCTGCAGAGTGGTTTCATTTTAAACTCGGTCAAAACGGAACTGAGTCACGAGATAGTGGTGAGTGGCCGTTGAAGGGGGAACTAAATGAAAATTAGACAGCATCCCGTAGTAATAGTCGGAGCCGGCATCTGCGGTTTAGCGCTCGCCCAGCGGTTGCAAAGGGCTGGGATAAAAACAGTTGTCGTTGAAAAAAGTTCGGGCTTAGGGGGAAGATTTGCCACTCGCCGCACCAATGGCGGAATTGTCGACCATGGTATCTCGTGGTTAGAAATCGAGGGCGAAACTTTGCCGGCCTTCGCGGCTGACCTGGTGAAGCTCGGCATGCTCGTGCGTTCGCCAGCCCAACCTGAAAAGTGGGTAAGCCCGATGGGGATGAATCAAATTGCCAAGCACCTCGCTGAGGGGCTCACCGTGGAGAAGAATCGACGGGTCACCCGAATTTCCATCGCGCCCGGGGCAGAAAACTGGCACCTTGCGTTCGATGGTCAGGCAAGCCTCATTGCCGCGTCCGCAATCGTATGCACGCAACCGGTACCCCAATCCCTAGAATTGCTCCAAAACTCATTCCAAGGGCAGCTGCCCGGCTTAATTCAGAAGCTGCAAAAGATACACTACCGGCCGAGTCTCGTGCTTATCGGAAATCTCCCCGAAGGAAAAAGTCGAAAAAAGTTTCGCCCTAAGGCACCTTTCGAATTGGTGGTTCGCAGTGAGGAAAAGGGGCTGGTCACGGCTTCACCGGCCACCACCATTTACTTTGGCGAAACTTTTTCGCGGGAGTGGTTTGATTGCCCGGACCCAGAGGTATTAGTCGAAGCTAAGAATCGTTTTGAGAAGGCATATGGCGTCTCTTTAGAATCCGCCCAAATAAAAAAATGGCGCTACGCGCGAGCCGTATCTCCTAGTGCAGAGCCCTTCTTCTTGGCGCCTATACACCCGTCGATCTACTTCGGCGGCGATGGCTTCGCAGGAGGAGAGGTTGAGGGGGCGCTCCGTTCGGCGCACGCCGTTGCGAGCCACTTAATTTAATTGGCCATGGATCCGCTAGAGACTGAAAAAAAAGAGGAAGGCGTTCAAAACGAGGAGCAACGATGCGGGCAACATATCTAAAATGGAATCTCTTGCCTTCACACGCGCAATCACTCCCAGCCCCATCAGGGCGGCGAGGCCGAAAGACGCTAGGGTGGTTAACAGGGGAAGGTAGGCACCAGCGAATAAGGCCACGCTTCCTGCTAGTTGCAGCCAACCGACGAGGCGACGGTATTGACTCAAACCGTAGCGCTGAAACTCAGCGACCATATCTTTTGAAACTAACAGACTCAGCCCGTAGTAGAAAAAACAGGCAGAGGAAACAATCTTGGCTGACGAAAGTAGCAATTGCATTCGGATGCCTCAGCTTACTACAATAAATCTCTATGATGCCTATTTTAAAAACCGTTGCACAAATAGTGGTTGGGCTTGGACTTATCAATGTCTGGCTCGTCCGATTTAATCAGCTTACCGCGTTTCGCGGCGGAGACGCCAAGTCGATGAAAGAGGAGTTCACCGTTTATGGACTGCCTTCGATGCTGCTTTATGTGGTGGGAGGATTTAAAGTAATTGCCGCACTTTTACTACTGATTGGAATTTGGATTCCGTCGGTCGTAGCCCCGGCCGCTGCCGTAGTGAGCGTACTGATGGTCGGCGCGATTCTCATGCACCTAAAGGTGAGAGATCCGATGATCAAGTCGGTGCCAGCGCTGGCGGTCTTAGCCCTCAGCCTCTTTATTTGCTTGGCTCCGGTTTGAGTTACGAATTGAGCGACTCGCCGCACATTGTTATTGCTGGGGCGAGTGGGTACATCGGCAAAGCGCTGATTCCGAGACTTTTGCAGCGCTTTCCGAATGCGCAGATCACCGCCCTATCGAGGAGTCATCAGGAGTCGGCCGACCCGAGAGTCGCTTGGAAAGCTTGTGAGCTCTTTTCACTTAAATCGCTCGAGGACGCACTTCCAGCGCAAGTCGATTTAGCGGTTTATTTAGTGCATTCCATGGGGCCAACGGCTCAACTCGATCAAGGAACCTTTGCGGATTACGATTTAATTTTGGCCGACAATTTCGCGCGGGCGCTAAAAAAAATGGGCGTAAAACACCTCATTTACCTGGGCGGACTTATCCCGGAGTCCACCGGTTTGTCTCTGCATTTGCGCAGCCGTTTAGAAGTGGAAGAGACCTTTCGGCAATATAATCTTCCGACAACTTCATTTCGGGCCGGATTGATATTGGGAGAAGCTGGGTCGTCTTCGCAGATTCTTCTCAAACTTGTTAGGCGCTTGCCGGTGATGATTTGCCCGGCTTGGACTCAGACACTCACGGCGCCGGTGGATCTTGAAACGGTTCTCAGTTCTATTTCGGCTTCAGCCCTCGACAAGAGGCATTTAAACCGGGTTTACGATCTGGCCGGCTGTCGGCCGCTTACCTACTTACAAATGATGAAGGATACGGCGCTACGGATCGGAAAAAAGCGCTACTTCTTCAAAGTTCCGTTCTTCACCCCTACGCTTTCGCGGCTTTGGGTTAGCCTTATTACCAACACACCTAAAGCCTTGGTGTACCCCCTTATTGAATCACTAGAGCACCCCATGGTGCCGCGCGCTGCCCACGTTTTTTCGCACGAATGGGAAAAGAAAAATTACGCCCAGCTTCTGGAAAACATCACACTCCGAACGCGTTCTAAACAAGCCCTCTTCAAATTTCGTCCTAGCGGCAAAACCGTGCGGAGCGTACAAAGATTGCCGCTACCTCGGGGGCGTAACGCCGAATGGGTGAAAGAGTACTATCTACAATGGCTCCCGCGATTTTTAGCTCCGTTCATTAAAGTCACCACCCATGGGAAGGTAATCAGATTTTCCATCTTTACGAATAGGCTTACTCTGCTGGAGTTGACGGTGAGTGAAGAGCGTAGTGATCCTGATCGGCAAGTGCTTTATATTGTGGGGGGGCTATTGGCTACCGTTAAGGACCGCGGGCGACTCGAGTTCCGTGTGGTTTTAGATCGCAAATTCACTCTGGCCGCCATTCACGACTACTGTCCCGCCCTACCTTGGTTCATTTACAAATACACTCAAGCCAAACTTCATCTTTTTGTCATGAAATGTTTTGCTCGAGAAATTCGGCAAACTCTCTGACCGCTAACGAAACTTAAATTGAACGGGCGGCATCACCCATTGAGATCAAGGTGTTTAAGAGCCCGTCGGCTTGGCTCATAAGCTCGCGCATTTTGGTTAATCTCGTTTCATCGAGATCAAGGCCAACGTTCTTTTTTGAAGAGATGGAATCGAAACTCGCGATGGTCTGTTGAATGAGCTGTTTTTCTCGAAGTCTGAGCACGCCGATAATGACCTGGGTTAAATCTTCATTCGCGATGAGGGGGAGGTTGCGTCTTTTGCTGTCGCCCGGCTGGTAGATAACCTCGTATTCGACCAGCTCTTTCATGGCTAGGCTCACCGACGCCTTTGAAACCCCTAACAATTTAGCCACGTCGCTCGCAGTTAGGGGTTGGCGTGAGATAAACACCAGGGCCCACATCTCCCCCTGTAGTCGCATGAAGCCCCAGTAATCAATGAACTGACCCACGCTCCTAATGAGTCGTTTCACCGGAGGGGAGAGACGGGGTAGGGGTGTTTTTTTTATTGGCATCGATTTTCAATACTATTGTCCACCCTCAATAAACAATCGAATTAATTTTAGGTTTAAGTAGACTTAAACCTAAATAGATGAGACAACCCTTCGCGTAAGAAATAAACGAATGAAAGGATTCAATATGAAAAGCACAGTAGCCTTAATATGTTTGATTGTTTCCTCAGCAATCTTTGCCACCCAGGCAAAACCAACCAAAGGAAATAAAGTGATGGAAAAAGATATAGTTGAAACTGCCGTAGCCGCGGGAATGTTCTCTACCCTCGCAACCGCCCTAACTGAAGCCGATTTGATCGCGACCCTGAAGGGGGCCGGGCCGTTTACGGTCTTCGCGCCAACCGATGAAGCGTTCAAGCAGCTTCCCGCAGGAACGGTAGAAAAGTTGCTGAAAAATAAACCCGCCCTCAAACGGGTACTTCTTTCTCACGTGGTTAGCGGCAAAGTTATGGCGGCCGACGTCCTGAAATTGACCGAAGCAAAGACAGTTGACGGGGCTAAAGTGGCCATCAAAGTCGATGGCGGTTCGGTGTACCTCGCCGGCAACGCTAAGGTCACGAATGCGGATGTAAAGACGTCTAATGGAGTGATTCACGTTATCGACCACGTCATTTTACCCCATGACCTGAGTCTATAGAGAAGGGTTCCCCCCCCAACCCCGGTGAGAGCCGGTCGGATGCGCTAATCGGCGTTCGGCCGGCTCTTTTCGTTTGAAATTTAGGTTCATCATCAATTGAACTGAAAAAAATCTCTGGTAAACTTGCTCCGTAGAAAGTTGATCCTCGAGGGATGCCCGTGATTGTACCGTTGCTGCTCAATCGATTATCTCGCTATTCACTGGCGCTTCTCTTTGTAATTAACGCCACGTCTATTTTTGGTTTCGCCGTCTTTTCGCTTCACCCCGAATTATTGGCTCGCTGGCCCTGGGCCCAGACCATTTTTCAGATGTCCTATAGCTTCTTCTCACGACTACAGATTTTGTTGGCCACCCTGACCGTATTCTTTATTCTGACCGCTCACGTAAGAATGAAATGGCTTCCCTCATTCATAGCTATCGTTCTGGTGAGTCTGGTCAGCGAGCTGGGTGGCACCACTTACGGCATTCCCTTTGGAAAGTACGAATATACCGTCCTCTTAGGGCCGATGATTTTCGGCCGAGTCCCCTACCTGATCCCGTTGAGTTGGTTTTTTATGTCGGTGGCGTCCTATGCCATCGCGATGACCGTTTTCGGAGTCGGTGCCAGTCGGTGGTTAGTGATTCCGGGGGCCTCGATTCTTCTGCTCACCTGGGATCTTACGCTTGATCCCGCGATGAGCCACTTAGCCCCCTTTTGGGTGTGGGCAGAAGTGGGGGCCTACTACGGCACTCCGCTAATGAATTTGCTCGGTTGGTTTTTTACGGGCTTGGCGAATATGGCCGTCTTAGAGGGGCTGGGCGCCAGGAAGTGGTTAAACATCGTTCCGATCAAATCATTACTCCTCTTTTATTTTGCTAACCTTTCTCTTCCGTTGGGAATTGTGCTGTGTGCCCAGGTGTGGCAACCCGCCGTGCTGAGCCTTATGGTCTATGCCAGCTTTGCTACAGTGTGGACGATTAGGCGCCAGGCATCAGGCTTTGTTCCCTTTCCGGCATGACGAGTTTTACCGAAATACATTTTAGTCCCACGGTTTGGAAACTCTTTGATCTCTATCTTGGGGTAATCACCGCTTTCCGTTTTCATCGAGTCGTCGTATTGGGTGGCCTGCAAGTGAGTGAAGTGCAGAGCCCAGTAATTCTCATTTCAAATCATTCCACCTGGTGGGACGGCTTCTTTATGAGATTAGTTCAGAAGAAGTTTTTCCCCGACCGCCCTCTTTACACCGTAGCAATGCGTTCTGAGCAGCATAAACTGCCCTTTTTTTTTAGAAAATTGGGCGTTTTGCCCCTTGGCCCGGGCCCCCAACAAACGCTTCGCCTCGTGCGCTGCCTTTTGGCGCGATCTAACGAGGCCCTCGGTAAAGTTGTGATCAGCTATTTTCCACAGGGAAAGATCTACCCGTCACTTAAGCGGCCCCTTCAGTTTAAACGGGGAATCGAGGTGATTGCCAAGGCATTGGGGGCCGCGGTGATCCCAGTCGGGATCCACATCGAACCCATGCAGTATAAAAAGCCGACGGCATTTATTGTGGTGGGCGCGCCAACGGTTGGCGCTTCGGCAATTGAGTTAGAGCGGCTCGTCGAACGAGAACTGGATCGTCTCATTGGACAACTTTGCGAACGTGGCGAAGGCCTTGCTTCGCGACCAGTTGATTTGCCATGATCTATTCCTGCTTTTGTATCGCGGTGCTGTGCGCAGTTTCCATTTATAACCTGGTTACCGCTATTCGTTTAGAGTGCCCTAGACCGCGAAACGATAGACCGCCGACTCATCCCCGTAAGCGAGTGAGCCTGCTCATTCCCCTTCGCAATGAAGCGGAAAACTTGCCCGGGCTTCTTCGCTGCCTCGCCCAGATCGACTACGCACCGCTAGAAATTATTTTTTTGAACGATGAGTCCACTGACGACACAGCACGAATTTTGGAAGACTCAGGCTATTCTTTTCTCACCGGGCTTCCCACTCCCGAGGGGTGGGTCGGAAAAAACTGGGCGTGCCATCAACTGGCCGAGGCGGCTTCGGGGGATCTGCTGCTCTTTTGCGATGCAGACGTAACCATCGATCCTCAGGCGGTGGCTTATACTGTGCAGCGGTTGCATGAATTTAATGCAACAGCGCTTACTGCCTTGCCTCGGCAGATCATGCGGACATGGACGGAGCAGGCAGTCATCCCTTTGATTATGCACCAGTCGATTGCAGGTCTGCTGCCGCTAAATTTCCTGCACTATTTTCGATCGCCCTCCCTGTTGGTTTGCAATGGGCAGTGGTTTTGCCTGGATCGTACGGCGTACTTTTCGGTGGGTGGGCATCAAGGGGTAAAAGGCTCCGTTGTAGAAGACATGGCCTTGGGGCGCGAACTCAAGCGGAGCGGCCATCGGCTACTCACCGTGGTGGCGGCACACTCACTA
The DNA here is from genome assembly GCA_043718025.1 of Pseudomonadota bacterium. Lineage (GTDB taxonomy): Bacteria > Bdellovibrionota > FAC87 > UBA2466 > UBA2466 > JBGSST01. The sequence continues at coordinate 798 of JAYSWN010000161.1, read as the reverse complement.
TCGGTCCGTATGTACCAAAACTGGGCTTCGCTGAAAGAGGGGTTTTCAAAAAACCTTTACCCACTAATGGGGGGCAATCTTCCCGTTTTTATTCTCTGCCTTGGGCTATTCATTTTGGCCAACGGGGTAAGCTTGCTCAGCCTGCCCAGCTTGGCGCTCTTAATTCTGAATCGAATTATCGTGGCGAGAGTTTTTAGATCTTCAATTTTGAGTTTGATTCTCCACCCTATTGGGCTGGTCGTGGTGGTGTACCTAGCCGTTCTTTCTCTCGCCAAGACAAAATGGGGAGTCATCACGTGGAAGGGGAGGGAGATTCAGGGGCCATTAGCCAACGCTTCGAGAAACGAGAGTTAGGGGCCCCGAAACGCCGTCTGACGCGGAATAAGGTCCGCGAATCTCTCTTTACGGCAAGTTATTTTGAATATACGTGCTGGACTTTAGTTTAATGATCGTTAAACTAAAAAGGTTAAAGTGAAATTATGGAAAGGATCGCTTGTGACAATTTTGACTAGCCTACAATATTCCCTGATAACTAATATGTTCTCTTTCACGATCGCAGCTATGGGTGCTGCGTTCATATTCTTTTTGGCCTCTCGGTCGCAGGTCTTGCCAAAGTACCGCGGGGCCCTGCTTATTTCAGGTCTGGTGGTGGCCATCGCCTGCTATCATTACGTTCGAATTCTAGAGAGCTTTACCGGCGCATTTACCTTCACCGCTGGCATGTACCAGCCTTCGGGAAAGCCATTTAATGATGCTTACCGCTACGTCGACTGGCTTTTGACGGTTCCGCTTTTACTG
>JAYSWN010000017.1:0-15816 GCA_043718025.1 Pseudomonadota bacterium | reverse complement strand
TGATAAGCAATGGACCACCGTTGGCCCGAATCGGCGTGCCGTCGTGCTTTTGTGCATCGGCGGAGAGATAGATTCCCTGATGCTTGATAACGCTCATCGTGTTGTAGAAGACATGAATGTACTTCTTCAACGCGCGGATCGTTTTGTCGCACCACGAAGAGTTATCGATAATCCAAGTGTATTCGGCGCGGGCATTGGGATCGGCCGTATCAACCTGAATCTCATCAACCTGAGTGCCTACTTTGACCACGACGATGACGTGACCGGTGGCGCACAGCAAATCGTTGCAAGCATCCACTTCCCATTGCCGTTGGCCAAGGTCGGCCTCTTTGGGAGTGCCGCGCAAGTTTCCTTCGCTATCCATCGCCAGCCAATCTGGGCCCGATTTCTTTTTGAAAGTGATGCGGAGGCCATCTAGGTCGCGGGCTTCACCAGAAACACTGGCGGTGAAAAGCTCGTTGGTTTTGGCTTCGAACCTAATCGGATCGGTCAACCAAACCGGCGGGCGAGGATCACGCAGGACTTTTATTTTGATTTCGCCGTGCGCGGCCATCTCGGCATCGTTCACCTTGAATTTCAGGGTGTGATCACCGATGTGTTTGAATTTGGGCGACATCTTCAGTGATCCGTCGGCGCTCAGCGTGACGAACTCAGCAAAAGATTCCAGTTCAAAGGTCAGCTTGTCATTGTCCGAGTCGGAAACCCACTTGGTGAGATCTTCTATTCGAATGCTACGCTCTTTTACTTCAAAGATGGGCATACCGGCGTTGATGACGGGCGGGTGATTTTTGTGAACGACTTCGCCTTGGCCTTTGGTATCGGCCGATAGCTGACCATCGGAAACTCGAAAGGTGGCTACGAACGGGCCAACGTCCGACTTCATCGGAGTTCCAGTTAGCGTTCCATCTTGGCCGACGAACATCCACGCGGGTCCATCGATTTTCGTAAAGGTAAGTTTATCGCCATCGTCATCGATAGCGTAGTCAGCCAGGTTGAAGCTAAAAGTGGTGTCTTCGAAGGCTTGGCCCAGCAAAATGGGATTTTGGCGCCAGCGGGGTGGGCGATTTACCTTCTCAACCGTGATGCGAACGGTAGTTACGGCATCGGCGTTCTCCTTATCCAACACGCGAACCTGAAACTCGTTCACGCCGACGTCACCTCGCTGCGGCGTTCCGGAAACCACGCCGTCCGCCGATAAACGCACCCACGATGGGCCGCCCGCCAACTTTACGAACCGCTTGGTGTCGTTGAGATCGGGGTCTTTCGCAAAATCGTATACGCTCGCCGAGTAGCCCTCGCCCTCTTTGGCATTGGGGAGAATAACTGGGTTGTCGGTCCAATAGGGCGGTTGATTTACGTGGAGCACACGGATGATGACGGTGACGTCGGCAACTAAACCACCGATATCCGCCACTCTCACTTTATAGGTATTGTCGCCCACGTCTTCACGTTGTGGCGTTCCGGTGAATAGTCCTTCCGCGGAGAGTGAGGCCCACGGTTTTCCCTCGATGAGGCTGAAGACCAGCTTATCGCCATCGTCCGGATCTTGAGCAAAAGCCGCGATGCTTTCACTCATTGGCAGTTTCTCTTTTACGGTCAGGATGATCGGATTCTGGGTCCAAACGGGAGCGTGGTTGGTGTGTTCCACAAACACTTGAATTTCGGCCACGGCGCTGCCGGCAATGCCGTCCGACACCCGAACGGTGAATTTATGCAGGCCCAAATCCTTTTTGGAGGGGGTTCCTGAAAGGACTCCGTTTGGATTGAGGGTGAGCCAGCTCACATTATCCAAAAGCGTGTAGGTTAGTTTATCGCCATCAGGATCCTTGGCGAAGTTATTCAGGTCTTGCCCATACGACTGGTCTTCTTTTGCGGTTGGCAAAATGGTCGGATTGGCGAGCCAATAAGGGGGTTCATTCGATTTAATGACCTTCATTTGAACCGTGGTCTGATCGCTTAAGCCACCTTGGTCGGTAACCGAAACCATAAAGGAGTTGTCGCCAACGTTGTCCTTTTTGGGAGTGCCGGAAAGTTTTCCGGTTTTGGCGTCAATGGTGGCCCAGGCAGTGCCGGGCCCATTAAAGGCGATGATGGAATAGGTGAGCACGTCGCCCACGTCCACGTCTTTTGCCGATTTCGATAGGTCTTGAGCGTAAGCCACTCCGGTCGCGCCACTGGGCAGGTTGAGCGGTTTGGCCAACCATTCCGGTGGGTGGTTTACGTGAATGACGCTGAACTTAAAAGTGGAGGTGTCGTCGTAAGTCACTCCGCTATAAACGGCGGACAGACGCACGGTTACCGAGATGGCTCCAATGTTTACCGCCTTCGGGGTACCGAACAGGTTGCCGGAGCTAGTTCCAATTTTTAACCACGGAGGTGGCGTGGCAGAAATGATTTCGTACTTGATGTCGTTGATGAGCGGGTCGGTGTTGATCACGAATTCAACTACGTTGCGGCTATAGGGCGAATCTTCATTCGCGTTTTCAATCGCAATCTCTTTTTTAATCCATTTCGGTGGCTTGATGACCAGTTTAACTTGGCCATAAGCGCTAGCCGTACTTTCGCCGCCGGTGCCTTTCACTACGAAGGTGATTCCAGTGTACGTGCCGACATGGGTGCGCCGAGGGGTGCCGGTAAGAATACCGGTGGCCTTATCTAACGACATCCAAGGGCGCAGGCCGCTGGAATCGAAAGTAAGGGGCCCGCCCGCCGGATTTTTTACGTACGGCTTCAAATCAAACGTCCAAGCGACGTCTTCATTTTGAATGCCTAAGTCAATTTTGTCAGTGGTGAACTGGGGCGGGGCGAACACCAAGATCTGAATGTCGCGATCGATTTCGCCACCTTCGACGTTCTTGTCTTGAACTGAAATTCTAAATTTGGCGAGCCCGGCGTCTGCCGCTGAGGGGTTTCCCGTTACTCGGCTATTGGCGCTATCTAGCTTTAGCCAGATCGGGGCACCGGAAACTTCCCACTTAAGGGGTGGTTCGCCCTGAGTGGCGAGAAGTGTTTTGAGATCGAAAGTGTACCCGCTGTTTGGAACCGCATTAGGCAGTTCGATGGTGCCCGGAGGAGGCACTTTGAAAGTGGGTCCCCTTCCTTCAGCTAGGGCCGTGTTGGTGTTGGAAATGAGAATTAGAGAAATGGCTAGCGTCTGCATGACGCTGCTTAAACGAAACCAGGCTTTCATTGAGTCCCCCAGAATGAAAATTAGGTATTAAAGATCAGAAAAAAACTGTGGCGGTAAAGTACTCCCGCAAATTGGTAAATATTAATACTAACAGGCAATAACGGCGATTCGTTCATCGATAGCAAGAGCTTTTCCCGTTCGCGTTGTCGATTGTTAAAGTGTCTCTTAGTGACGCGATACGGCAAGTTTACCGTCGACAGACTCCGCTTAGTCCTTTCCCCGTGGTCGGCATCTTAGAAGAAGGTCGGAACATTTGGGATTAATAAAAAGGCTTTGTTAAAATTCCGTGATCAGAATTGAATTTTTTGTAAATGGTGGACGATGCGCGTCATGTGTGCGACTGCGCGTTAAGTTTAAGGGGCGTCGCGTAAGTCGGTGCGATAAAAAAAGGCTTAGTCGGATTGTTGTAATTTGCGCACTCTTATTTTTAACCCCAATAGTTACTCTGGGGAACATTTCCAGGAAAGTGCACTTCGGGCGTAACGCATCCGCCCGTTACGACTTCTGACAAAATCTTCTGGTCCCGCTTCTCACAAAAGATGCCTAGCGAAGTCGACTCATCATCGAACGTGGCAATTCCTTTCCACAAATTAATGAGATTGATCTCCCAAGTGAGCGGTTCGATCCACTCACCTAGGGCGCCGTGATGGATGAGACGCGCCAGTCTGGTTTGAATCAACGCGTTGCCCGTAGCGGGATCAAAACGAAGCACCGCGAGTTGTTCTACTTTGACCCCGTGAGCCAAGCCAGCCAACAAATTTGCTGAGGCCTGCCTTGGTACTACCGTGGGGCGCCAAAAGCCGATGGTCGATGGGTGGTCGAGACTTTGGCGCCGTGCGTGGCCTGACGAGGCGACTTGCATCTCTTCGGCAATCTGTCGGTTGGTGGCAAGGGTGCGCGGCTTTCCTCCCCCGAATATCGGGGTACGCTTGGCCACCACTCCTTCCAGATCGCATTTGACGCTGGGCTCATCAAAAACCGAGAAGGCCGAGGGCAAATCTCCCTCTTGGCGAATAAGAAACGACAGGTGATCTAAAAACAGATCGCCTTCGAACGCGCGTAGAAAGTGCACCAAGAGGGTGCCCATAGCCTCTTTTGACCAGTAGACTGGAAAGGTGCCGCGCGGCGCCGGCCAAGCGGCGCTGCTGCCCAAACAGCCCTCAATTGATGCTGAGAACAGGCTATCGCCTTTCAATTTTTTTTCGAAATCACCGATGCAACTGTGGCCGATCTCTTTTTCATAGAAACGCACATCGCCGTTTACTCGGTAGGCCCAGTTTCCCTTAGCCGACACCTGCTCTTCGTCGCCTTGTTCCACCTCACCGTCCGAGGTTGCTACTTCAAAACGCCTTACCATTTCACGGTAGAGAAAGGAGCAGTGGCGTAAGCCTCGTGATTGGTAAGCGGTAAGTAGGCGCCCTTGATGTTGAAGCGATTTCCATCGTTCGCTGGGCAAAATTGAGGGCATCGGCTTTGCCGGTGCCGATCGCTGGCTTGCTGATGCGCCGAGCCATTCAAAAAAATTGCCCGCGTACGCATGGGGAGAGATGAAACGTTCTTGGCGGCCATCACGTACGCCCCAGAAATTGAAGCCGTTGCGCGCTTCAATTACGGTCTTCTCAACCCGGTTTTCTTGAGCGCTTTGCAGGGCGTCTTGATATTCGTACAGCCTAAAATCATAAGCGCGAACTAACGACACCTCGCGGTAGAGCTCCCACCGTTCAAAACCGCGGTTTTTAGCGGCTTGGGCTACACGCTCTACGTCAAAGAGATCGAGAATCATCGGGCTGGCTTCCATCTTATTTCTCTTCTGTCTATTGAACTGTGCGTCTTCGTACGCTTCGGGGTAAGATAGTAACATGACCCTGAAGGGCCTTCCAAAGCGGCCGCGGCTTTCCGGCCCGTCCGCCACCACTTTTTTAAAAATGTTTACCATGCTTGGATTATCCGGCTGCGCCGCTACGCCCACGATCGTGACGCCCATCCGCGATATACAACAAGAAGACAGGTTGATGTTGCTCCAGCAGAAAGTGCATGACAAAGAGTCGGAAATCGATCGGCTCGCGGCGGCCGTTGAAATATTGAAGGCCAAGTCCGAGATGAATGAAAAAGAAACCAACTCCGCCGGCAGCCTGGAGCGTCGTCTGCCCCGGGTGAAGTTAAGTCCGAAGGCGCCCCCCGAAAAAGAAGAGAGCGATGAAAACACTTTTGGCGCCGAAGAATCGGTAAGCCTGGCCGACTCGCGCCATGAGTCGATGCACTGGTATTTTCGCGGCTTGACGCTGGTTGAAAAAAATCAGTTCGAGTCCGCCGTCGAGGCGTTTCAGGCCTTTCTTAAAGCTTCGCCGCACCATTTATACTCGGACCGCGCGCAGTACTGGATAGGGGAATCCCATTTTCGGGCTAAGGATTTTCCCTTAGCGGTTATCGCGATGAACCGTTTGGAACATGAATTTCCCGATAGCTTTCGCTTGGTGGAGGCCTCCTGGAAAAAAAGTTTGAGCCTGGAGCAGATTGGCCGCACCGATGAGGCCATGGCTCACCTAAAAGAGTTGATTCGAAAGTTTCCGCGCCACCCCTTGAGCGATGAAGCCAGCCGCAAACTGGCGAGCCTTGAGATTGGGCTGGCAAAAGCAAAGCCGTAGTTGAGTTGGTTTTCTTTTAAGTCTCCCCATAAAAAATTGTGAGGTAGTTATGAAAACGCACTGTCGCGTTGTGATCTGCTCTCTGGCTCTATTACACGTTTGTCTGTCGTCCGAACTTGCGTTGGCCACAACCGTGCAGCAAGACAAGGGCCTTTACCTCGACAAATCACGTATCGAAGAGTCGTTGGCCGGCATCGCCACTCGCCCCCGACTGGTGGAAGATGATTGGCTCAATATCGTTGGAGACAGAAAAGAGGGTTCTTATAAAGTGAAAAAGGGGGACACCTTATGGTCTATCTCTTCCAAAGAGTTCGGCGATGCCAAATTGTGGAGAAAATTGTGGCAGGTCAATAAGTTTTTGCTCAACCCCCATGATCTTACCGTTGGACAGCTTCTTAAGTATTACATGGAGGGAGATCGGATGGTGGACGGCCCTTCCGTTCCAGAGAAAGAGCCGGAAGCGGAGTTGCGTATCCCTTTTGTGAAGCTCGTGCCTCAGCGTGCAGAAGGGGGATTCGACTTGGATACCGACAACGTCTATTCGAAGAGTTTGAATAACCAGTTTCGCCCGCCAATTCTCATCATGCCTGATCGTGAATTTTTAGGTGAAATCAGCGGTGCTTTTTCTGAACGCGACGGCTTGAACGAGCACGACGAAATTTGGCTTAATATTTGGGTGCCAGAAACCATGCGCTTGGGCGATCGTTACGCCATTGCCCGCTTTGAAAGGCCAATTCGCGATACCACCCAATTTTCTCGTCCGGTGATCGGTAATCTTCTGCGTCGAATCGGTGAAATTAGGATTGTTGGTTTCGGCGAAAAATTGGTGCGGGCCGAGATTATGAACATGGCCGCCATTGTCCATCGCGGAGACTCCATTGTTGCCATGCCCAAGGTGGTGCCAATCGGCGCGCTCTTTAATCCGCCACCTGAGCTCTCCGCTCGACTGATTGGCGGCGACGATGAGGAGAAAGCAAGATTCAATCAGGGTGAATTTGTTGTCGTGAATAAGGGTAAAAATGAAGGACTTAAGGATGGCTATCTCTTCCGCGTTTATCGTGAACTTGATCCCAAACTGGCGCGGGCGGATGGGGTAGAGCCTTCTTTCAAAGGGGAAGTTCAGATCGTTTATACCGGTGAAGCTGCCAGCGTGGGCTTGGTCTTGCGCAACAAAGAGCCTCTGGTGAGCGGTGAAAATTTAATACCCGCGCAGTCGTTTATGAATCTGCCCCCACCGCCACTTCGCGAGACGCAGGTAATTGAACTTAATTAGAAGAAGGGTTCATGACTCGTAACGAAGCCTCTATTCTCCTCTTTGGTTTCATATTCCTTAGCGGGCTATGCCCGAAGGTGCAGGCCGCGGGTTACGGGATAATCGGCGGGGGGCCATGGGTGGTAACCACCGGACGCTCCAAAATCCGCGCCCGCCCCACGCTATTCACTCTTATCGGCGCCACAATTGATCGTAAGAACGAAGTGGATCTAAAATACGGCTTTGGCGGCTATCAAGACGCCTGCGGCCGAGGGGCCGAAGTGCAGCTACGCATCGAAAAGACGCTTCTCACCGGAGAACTTGGCGATGTAAAAAAAGCGGCGGCCATTAAAACGGCGCTGCGGATGAAAATGGACGGTCTCTGTTTCAGTTCGATTGAGTTTTTATTTCAACCTTGGCCACGCCTAGTTCCTGGACAGATTTTATCTTGGGCAAAAGTACTGGGTGAGGTAACCGGCACGGATTACAAACTGGTTATGAACTTGCCGCCGCTGTCGTCTGAGAGAGTAGAGGCGGCGACGCTGACTTTTAAAGAGGGCGAGGAGATTCTGAAGTTTGCCGACGGCCTTTCCCTCTATTTTCACGACACCCAGTTTGCTAAAGCTGAAGACTTTCGCTCGTTGCTAAAAAAGAATATTGTTTGGGCGACGCAGATGACGCTGAAAACGGATAAGAAAGTGGTTCTTTTTATTCCTGCTTTTCAAGAGCTGAACAACAACAAAGTCGTGCCCATTACGCGCAATCTTACCGAGGGCGTTCGTGCGATCAAAACGCTTACGAAAGAAGAGGCGGCTGGACTGTGTTCGGGGGCCGTGCGCATCGCGCTTCACTCCGCGCGTTTAGATGACCCCAAACAGGATCTTGAGGTCACCAATTTTGAAAAATGGCTGACCCACACCTGCCCAACTTCGCCGGGTTAACGCGATTCTCCCGCTGCGCCCCCCAGCGCCCGTTGACCTTCCCCATTGTCGCGTGAGATCGCGAGTGATGTCTGTAAATCCCGGTACTGTCATAGAGAATCCCTCCGCCCGTTTTCCTTGGCTGGCTGAAATTCATCACCCGCCCGGCCAACTTTTTTACAGAGGTGAGGTTGATTTTTTGAGCACCCAAATTTGTGTGGCCGTGGTCGGCACCCGACGGGCGTCACCGTACGGCTTGCACATGGCTTGGAAACTTGCGATGGAACTGGCCGAGGCCGGCGTGGCCGTCATTAGCGGCTTGGCACTGGGCATTGACGGTGCCGCGCACCGGGGCGCCTTGCGGGCCGGAGGAAAAACCGCGGCGATTTTAGGCTGCGGCCTCGATCGTATTTACCCGCGTGAACACACCCTGCTCGCCGATGCGATCGTGCGGGCCGGAGGGGCGATACTGTCAGAGTACCCTGCCGGCAGTGCGATCCATAAATCGAATTTTCCACAGCGAAATCGCCTTGTCGCGGGCTTGTGTCGAGGAGTGGTGGTGATTGAGGCGCCCCAAAAAAGCGGGGCGCTCATTACCGCCGATCTTGCGTTGACTCAGAACCGTGAAGTTTTCGCCGTACCCGGCCCTGCCGATCAACAATCTTTCGGTGGTTGTCATTGGTTGATTCAGCAAGGGGCAAAACTGGTCACCTCGGCGCAAGACATTCTAGACGAAGTTTCGCAGACAGCGGTTAACGACCGAAAAACAAACTCCGTGGCGCCTAGTGAATTGCAAAAATCTTTTGAATTAGCCGGAGGTTTTCTCTCCTTTGGCGCCGTGCAAAGACTTGCCGAGAGAAGCCCCGAGGGCTTTTGGAGTGATTGGTCAAAAGCGGTCGAACGCGGGTCGATTGTAGAATCATCCCCGCAGTGGTACTCGTGGATGCCGCGTTGCGAATAAAAAAATAAAATCATGACCGTTATGCCCTTGCCAAAGAGATCGGTTTTCTTAACAATTAGATCATTGAATTAGCAGCGTGTGGGCTTCTCTCCGGACAGTTCGCTGCTAAGGCACAAACCTTCTCCAAAAAAAAACATTGCGCGAAAAAGTACTAAATATTTTGGGACTGTTGTCGCAGTCTGTTTCACAGGACAAAGACCTGTTTTACGACGCTGAGGAGATCTGGGACGATCTATTGCATCGCGGGTATAGCGAAAACGATATTGAATCGGCTATACAGCAGATGGAAAAGATGCTCCTAGAAATTCCCGGGCCGTACTGGAGCGACCAGATCCCCGTCCATCGCTGCTTCACTAAAGAGGAAGCCACGCGCCTTTCTCCACGTGTGCAGGGGTATCTTTGGCAGTTAAAGACTCGAGGGATTATCGATCACGCCCTTGAAGATGAGATAGTTCACCGGGTGATGAATCTCGAAGAACACACCGGACTTCGTGAGATGAAAACCGTGGTTGCACTCACCATTTTCAGTCACGAGCACAAAATCCAACTTGACAGGGGCAGCCTTTCAATTAGTGATTCGCTCTTGAACTGAACGCCTGATGGAAAAAACCAAAGCAAAAACAACCAAGTCTTCCGCGCGCAAAACATTGTTGGTAGAGAGTGCCGGCCTTGCTGCCACTCCAATTGGCAGTTCTATCCCCGAAGCAAAGGCAGCTAAGAAGCCAGCCAGAAAACCTGCAAAATCCAAAGCTTCGGCCGTATCCGAAGACTCCGGGCTTACCAGCCGGGTGGGACGCATTCGCAGCCTCGTTATCGTAGAGTCGCCGGCCAAAGCAAAAACCCTTAAAAAATATTTGGGGCGCGATTACGATGTAAGGGCCAGCGTTGGCCACATTAGAGACCTGCCCAAAAGCAAGATCGGGGTGGATGTCGAACACGGTTTTGAACCCACCTACGAACTCATTAAGGGGAAGCAAAAGGTTGTCGAAGACCTGCAAAAGGCTGCCCTACTTGCGGATAAAATATATCTGGCGGCGGATCCGGATCGCGAAGGCGAGGCCATTGCCTGGCACGTGGCCAATGAGCTAAAAATTCCGCCAAGTAAAGCACACCGCGTCCTCTTTAATGAGATTACTAAAACCGCGGTAATCGAAGCGCTTGCCCATCCAATCAAATTAAATCAGCGGCGGTTCGAGTCGCAGCAGGCTCGCCGCATTCTCGACCGTTTGGTAGGCTACAAAATTTCTCCCATTCTTTGGGTAAAAGTTCGCCGCGGCCTTTCGGCGGGGCGGGTACAGTCGGTCGCGGTTCGCCTCATTGTTGAGCGCGAAAAAGAGGTAAAGGCATTTAATCCGAAAGCCTATTGGACCATCCTTGGAACGCTGTCCTCCGCCGGAAAAGAATTCAGAGCCCTACTCGCTAAGATTGACGGAGAGCGCGTTGAACGTACCAGCATCGATGAAGAAGCGATGGCGTTGGAAATCGTTAACGGAACTCAAAACGGCACCTGGAAAATCGCCTCGGTTAACCAAAAGCAGCGTCGGCGCAACCCTTACGCCCCTTTTATTACTTCGACCATGCAGCAAGAAGCCGCCAAGCGTTGCTATTTTAGCGCCAAGAAAACCATGGTTTTGGCTCAGCAGCTATACGAAGGGGTGGAAATTGGCGAACACGGCATGCAGGGTCTTATCACCTACATGCGTACTGACTCGACCCGCTTGTCCGATCAGTCGCTAACCGATGCGCGCGAATTTATCGGAAGTAAGTACGGCAAAGAGTACCTTCCTGAGGCTCCGGTTCAATACAAAAACAAGAAAAACGCGCAGGACGCTCACGAAGCCGTTCGCCCCACGTCTACTCAATTTACCCCCGATATGGTGAAGGGCTATCTCGATGCCGATCAGTGGAAACTCTACAACTTAATCTGGAAACGCTACTTAGCCTCGCAGATGAACCCCGCGGTTTACGATCAGACGACCATTGAATTTAATGTCGTGGCGCCGAACGGCAAAAAATATTTGTATCGTTCGAGCGGCTCCGTGCTTCGTTTCGACGGTTTTTTAGCCGCGTGGGAAGAACAAGAGGAAAAAGATGAGGACGGGTTAGGCGGGCGTCTCCCCGATCTCAACGAAAAGTCAGCCTTCGACTGTAATAAAGTCGACGCGGAAAAGCACATGACTCAGCCGCCGCCCCGCTTTTCAGAAAGTACGCTGATTAAGGAGCTTGAAGAAAAAGGGATCGGCCGTCCGTCCACTTACGCCGCAATTTTATCAACCATTCAAGACCGCAAATATGTTGAGCGCAAAGAGAACCGCTTCCATCCCACCGAACTGGGTAACGTAGTTACCGATCTTCTGATCGAAAATTTTGGCAACATCGTGAACGTGGCGTTTACCGCCAACATGGAAGATCAGCTCGATCAAATTGAAGAGGGCAGCGTTGACTGGGTGAAAGCTCTCACCACTTTTTATACGCCGTTTGAGGAAACCCTAAAAGTCGCCGCTGAGAAAATGCGCGATGTGAAGCGCGAAGAGATTCCCACCGATATTGTTTGCCCAAAATGCGAAAAGCCAACTGTGATCAAGTGGGGCAAAAACGGCCGCTTCGTTGCCTGCCAGGGGTACCCGGAGTGTCGATTCACCAGCGAATTCGTAACCGCCGAAGATGGCAAAATCACTTTGGTGGAAACGCCGGTTACCGATGAGAAATGCGAAAAGTGCAGTGAGCCCATGATGGTGAAAACGGGTCGTTTCGGCCGTTTTTTAGCCTGTTCCAAATACCCGGAATGTAAAACCACTAAGGCCATTACTACCGGAATCGTCTGTCCCACTTGCCTAGAAGGTCAGCTTGCCGAAAAACGCACGCGCTTTGGCAAAATCTTTTTTAGCTGTAACAAATACCCTAATTGCAAGTACGCGATCTGGGATAAACCGATCAAGGGTGAAGCCTGCCCGACTTGTAAAAGCCCTTTTTTAGTAGAGCACTATACCAAGAAAGAGGGGCTCTCTATCCGTTGCCCCAACAAAGAATGTGGTTTTCAAAAAGAGACGGGGCCTACGCCCGAGCCGACCGAAGTGAGCGATTGACCGCCTTTGTTCACCCGTGACCCCATTTCCCCCCAAAAAGGGGTCTAGTCTTACCCACAGACAGTCTAAGTCCTGACTCCTTCTTTACACACCCCCGGTTACCGCTTTAGACTCTAGCTCATGAAAAAAATGAACAAAATTTACAGCACGTTGGGCGTCTTTTTTCTCTTTGCGGCGGCGCCGGCGCTTGCCGTGGACGGGGTGTACCTCGGCGGACAAGTTGGCGCGGTGGGACTTAATGGCGGTGCCACCAATACGGCAATCGGCTTCGGGGTGGACCTAGGGCTCAGGGCTAACCCCCTCGTAGACGTGATTTTTCATTTTCAGACGAGCTCCCATTCCGGTCTCACAATTTACGCTCCGCACCTTTCGGCCGAAATTCATTACGCCGATGTGAATGATTTTGATTTCACCATTGGTGTTGGGCCCGGCCTGTATTTCTTTAAGGCGTTGAATACCGATACCAACTTCGGATTGAATTTCGGAACCGCGGTCGATTTTAAATTGGATGAGGCCATACGTTTGGGGCTCGGCGCTCGATACCATTTGGTTTTCAGTCCGGCGGTGGGCAGCGGCAACTTCTGGTCTTTTATGTTTCGGGCAGGGTACTTTTTCGAATGGTAAAAAATGCGGTCATCGAGCTCATCGATGTGACGCTGCGTGACGGCCTTCAGATGGAGGCTAGGCAACTGGCCACCGCGGAAAAGGCTCGCCTCTTTGAAAAAATTTTAAGCTACCGGCCGGCGCGCGTTGAGGTGACCAGTTTCATTCACCCCAAATGGGTTCCCCAGTTCGCCGACGCCGATGCTTTTTTGGCGGCGATCACTTCGCGGCTTTCGCTCACCACCAGTATGGCATTTGTGCCCAATGTGCGCGGGCTAGAGCGATTATTGAAATACAATATTCAGTGGGCTTCGTGCTTCGTCGCGGTGTCTGAAACGTTCAACCAAAAAAACGTAAATCAATCGATCGAGGCTACTCTTTTGGAGCTGGCCCGGGTGACCGAGACCGCAAAGTCGGCCGGAGTGAAGTGCCGTATCTATGTTTCGACTTTATTTGGTTGTCCCTATGAAGGCGACATTGCTCCCGCCACCATCGCTAAAGTGCTGGAAAAGGTGGCGAAGCTGAACCCTGATGAAATTGCCCTTTCTGACACGTTGGGCACGGCCACCCTGGTCAAAGTGAACGAGCTGCTTGACGTTAGCTTGAAATATTTTCCCAAAGAAAAGACGGCGCTTCACGTTCACAACACCTACGGAAAAGCGTTAATGGCCATTGAGGCCGCTTACGCCAAAGGCATTCGCATGTTCGATGCTTCGTTGGGTGGGGTAGGTGGCTGTCCCTACGCCAAAGGGGCAAGTGGAAATGTGGCGATGGAAGATGTGGTCTGGACCTTTCAACGCGCCGGACTCTCCACGGGCGTAAATTTTCCGGCGCTTCAAGCGGCGGTCATTTCTTTACAAAGCGAATTTCAAATCAAACCGAAGTCGCATTTAGCTGAAATCTATTCCTGCGGAGGAACGCCCTATGGCATTAGCTGAGCTGCAAGTCCGTCGCGAAAACAATACTGTCATCGCTACGATCAACCGTCCTGAAAAGCACAACGCTTTACATAAGCACGTATTTGATGAATTGAAGTCGTTGCTTGATGTCCTAGAGACCGACCGCACGGTGCGGGCGATGATTTTGACCGGGGCGGGAGAAAAATCATTTTCCGTTGGCGCTGATCTTAAAGAGCGCGCCAGCATGAATGATAAAGATGTATTGAACCGCTTACAGGCGGTTCGCCATCTTTACTTGCGGCTAGAGCGGCTGGGCTTTCCGGTAATTGCCGCCTTGAACGGCATGGCACTGGGGGGAGGGCTGGAGCTGGCTCTGGCGTGTGATTTGCGGGTCGCGGCAGAAAATGCCGTGATGGGCTTTCCCGAAGTTGAGCTAGGCGTGATTCCCGGAAATGGGGGCACCCAGCGGCTCGCGCGGATTGTAGGTCGGGCCAGAGCGATGGAGTTGATTCTGCTTTCCAGAAGGCTATCGGCCCAAGAGGCTTTAGCCTACCAAGTGGTGCACACGGTGGTGCCGGTAGGGCAATCTCTCATCGCGGCCAAACAGTGGGCGCAAAAAATTGGAGAGGCGGCGCCGATTGCGGTAAGACAGGCGAAGAACGCTATTCGCATGGGCTTAGAAAAATCATTGGAAGAGGGGCTTTCGGCCGAAATTGAAGCCTACGCGCCATGCCTGCATTCCAAAGATCGTGCGGAAGGGTTGAAAGCATTTCAGGAAAAGAGAAAGCCGGTCTTCATTGGTGAATGAGAGAGAGTAAGCTCTCTTCTCATTCGAAGGGCCTGGCCATAGGGAGTTAGCAGTGACGTTGCCCATAGTAAATTCGCCCACCGCCGCTCAAATCGCGCGCTGTGCCTCTTTGCGGAAAGAGATGAAAAACCGCATTCTCGTTTTAGACGGGGCCATGGGCACCGCGATTCAAGATTTAAATCTCAAGGCCAGCGATTTTGGTGGGGAGAACTACGAAGGCTGTAACGAGTTTCTCTGCATTACCCGACCCGAAGTCATTGAAGACATTCACCGTCAGCATTTGGCCGCGGGTTGCGACGTGGTAGAGACCAATTCCTTCGGCGGTGTCGAATTTGTTCTTGAAGAGTTTTACTTAGGACGCCGGGCAGACGAAATCAATCGCGCCTCGGCCCAGATTGCCCGCAAGGCGGCCGATTTTTTTTCGACCCCCGAACGCCCGCGTTTTGTTGCTGGCTCGATGGGCCCCACGACCCGGGCGATGACCGTCACGGGCGGTATCACCTTTGATGAATTGCGCGTGCAGTACTATGCGCAGGCGGTAGCCCTGTGGGAAGGGGGCAGTGATTATCTTCTCTTTGAAACCTGCCAAGACACCCGCAATTTAAAGGCGGGCCTGTTGGCGGTTCAGGACTTCAGCCAACAGATTGGCTTTGAAATTCCCGTGGCGGTTTCGGTGACCATTGAACCCACCGGCACCATGTTGGCGGGGCAGAACATTGAATCGATCATGGCGTCGCTCGAGCATTTGAATTTGCTTTATCTCGGCCTTAACTGCGCCACCGGCCCAGAATTCATGACCGATCCGATCCGCACATTGGCCGAATTTTCACCGTTCCCGGTGTCGTGTGTGCCCAATGCCGGTCTTCCCGATGAAAATGGTTGCTACCTGGAGACCCCCGCGATGGTGGGGCAGATATTGGGTCGATTCGTAGAACGAGGTTGGATCAACATACTCGGAGGGTGTTGCGGGACGCACGCCGGGCACATTGAAGCCCTGGTAAAAATTGCGGAGGGCAAAACACCCCGTCAAATTGTTCCCATATGCCGCAATGTAATTTCGGGAGTCGACGCGTTCGATGTTACCGACGAGGTGCGGCCGGTTATCGTTGGTGAGCGCACAAACGTGATTGGCAGTCGAAAGTTTAAGAAGCTGATTGCGGCCGAAAAGTTTGACGAAGCCTCGGAGGTTGCGCGTGGGCAGATTCGTGCGGGCGCGCAGGTGCTGGATATTTGTCTCGCCAATCCTGACCGCGATGAATTGGCCGACATGCAAAAATTTTTGGAGTTAACCATCAAGCGCGTGCGCGTTCCGTTGATGATCGATTCTACCGATGAAAAGGTGATCGAACTTGGGCTTAAGTACTCGCAAGGCAAATCGGTTATTAACTCGATCAACCTTGAAGATGGCGAAGAGCGTTTTGAGGCGGTGATTCCCCTCGCCAATAAATATGG
>JAYSWN010000160.1:0-8351 GCA_043718025.1 Pseudomonadota bacterium | reverse complement strand
ATAAGCCGGGCAAGTTCTGCACGATGGAAAGCGGCGATAAATTCTGCGCGGTTTGTCGCGAGGCGATTAACGAGCGGATTCAATTTGATCTGGGTGGGTTGGACGAATAAGTTTTTTTTTGGGCGAAGAGGAAGCCAACTCATTCCCGCGCGCTTACTCTCCCACCGGAAGTCTTCCCATTAAAACGGTACAGCTCTGGTGGACAGTTTGTGGATAAAGGTTTTTCATTATGTCATCGATGTCTTCGCTCTCTAGCGGTGACCATGAAATGGCACTCAGCTCCGTTACTAGTTTGGATGCGGGATGGGTTACGTTGGGCGCCAGGTAACGGTCACGTACTGAATCGAAGCGACGCGGGGGACCGGGTTGCTGGAAATGGTCGACTAGCAGATCAACTTCAGCTTTAGAACTGGTAATAAGACTTTGCAGCGCTTCGGGCGACGGCGAGTCTTTTTTTCCTTCAACAAAGCTCCTCACCTTTTTGTGGGCGGCGATGGCATGGTGATGGGGGAGTTTTATTTTCCCCCCTAGGGGCCGCTCATAAACTATTTCAAGCTGCATCAGAAGTAACTCTTCGAGCTGCTCCATCCGTTTAAGATTTGCGCGTCTCTGACTATTTCTGACTTGTCGGGTCTGTAACTCGGCCAAGATCGCTTTCTTAGCTGCGTCTTCGAATGGCTCTTGGGCTAACCTGCCTGCGGGGTGTTTTGACGGTGCGGGGGGAATCACCTCCGTCTTTTCTTTTTCTTTTTCTTTTTTCGGCTCTTCTATTTGGGCGACCTCGGTGGGGGGCTCCTCTTCTTGCACCGTCTCTGGGCCCGTTGCGAGTTCTTCCGGAGGGGCAAGGCTCGCGGCCGGTCGTTTCTGGGGAAATCTTGTTACCAGTTCCCGGACCCTTTCGGCGGTAAGCGCGCCCCATTTCCTCATCCGCGCAAAGGGTTCTCTCCAATTTGAAGAAAGCAGTTGGTGCTCTGGTTGCGAGCCGCCGCGTCCCTGACCCGAACCGCCACCGGTTCCTCCCAACTCGCCACTTTTCTGAACGCCAAATTTACCCCCACTTCCTTCTTCTCGCCCTTCGCTCTCATTCTCATGAACCTTGGTCTCACCGCCCGCAAAAAAATCCCTGAATGTGAGGCTTGAGGTGGCGAGACGCTCGGCGAGTTCTTTTTTCCAATCCCCGCCTGACTTTATTTGGCGAGAACTTTCCACCGCCGCAGGCAAAGGGGGATGCGCCGTTTTCTCTTTCTTTGGCGTAGGCGCTCTTTGCGAAACCGGAATATTGCTAAAACTAACTGTTGGGTTTCTGGGATCGGAATCTCGCGGCGTGGGATCTAACGCAATGTGGGTTTGGCCATTTTGTAGTCCCACCCAGCGATGAACGGCAGTTTCCCAAATAAGCCAGGAGTCAGACTCTCGTAATAGCACCCGACTAGTTCGCACTTTCCAGGTGGGATGATCAATGAGCACTTTGTTGAGAATAAGCTCCAGTAGATCGGCCGCACCCGAACACTGGAGGCAAAACTTGCCTTCGGGATTCAAAAATGGCCGAAACGAGGTGATGCTTTCTAGCCCCTCAGGCTCTCTCTGGGCGGATAAATAACTATAGAGCGACTGGCCTTTAATCGCCGCCGATATGTCGGCCACGTTGATCGGTTTGCCTTCGGCAAGTAGGTTACCCAGTGCCGAGCTGAGGTGGCGTTCCCCCATCGATTCTAATTCGCTGAGAACGCTTTTCATTTTTATTAGTTCGTTTGCAGTTAGCACGGGAAGGGCGTTGGCATCTCGCGAGAAAGACAGTCGAGCGGAACTCGTTTTTTGGTAACCTATCGTGAGGCGGACCGGGTCGTTGGAACCAGATTTTATTTGCGCAAAGAGAAACCCTTCCGGAGTTTCTAGCACCGAATATTCTTTGGGATCGAGATAGCGTCCACGCTGATAGACAGAAAGATTAACGTTGTGGCCCTCGGGGAGGGGGAGCGACACCATCCCTTGCGAAGGAAAAAACTGAGCCGAAGATTCCAGAAGAAAATCTGCGCGCTCGCTAAATCCTTGATGAATCTTAGCCGTTGCGGGATTCCAATCTTCTTTCCTTCCCCACAGGAACTCTTCCGGGGCATCGTCCGGTAATGCGTCCGCCCATCCGCCGTACGGTCCCGGAACGAATTTACTTCCTTTAAAAAGAATTCTTCCCTCGCTTTTTCCCTCTACCCCGCTTGGCCAGTTTTGGGCGATGTGCTTGGATTGCAGCCCTGGGTAGAGCGCCGAATTATCTGGATCAATGAGGTTATCTCGATGGGCAGAGTAAATTTGATTTTTCTCTTTTTGTCTCGCTTCACGTCGCGCCGTTATTTTATTTTCAATCAATTCACGCCGCTTTTTTTCTACTTGGTCCCCGTTATCAATTTCTCGCTTTGACCACCAGTCGAGATCCCTTAGCCAAGTGAAAGGCCGCTGTTTATCGGTGTCGGCTTCCTTAGTGCCATAATTACCAGTGCCCAAATACCGTTGTTTGGTACTCTCAAACGAGTCCAGCTCAATAACGGAGTTTTCCTGTAGCCACCTTTGTAGGGCTCGTTGTCCGGTGGGATCTACATTGGCAACACCGACTCGATGATGAGCGTTAGCCAAGTGGAAGTCTCTATCCCGATCGGCCTCTTGGGCGTACCCGAACGGAAGTTGGTTTCCGTGAACATCCCTTTGATCTCTGAGTCGACCAAATCGCCAGTTGGGGCGCCACCTAGTTAAATCAGCCTCTGTCCGTTTAAACCAGGCTAAGAACTTTTCTGGCGGAAGGAAATCATCGACGTTACGCTGGCGCACCTTTTCGTCGATTAATTTTTCTACCAGGGCACCGTGTTTTTTTTGGTGCTCTTTAGCCCATGAATTTACGCTGCTTCCGAGACGGTAGCGGTTGTCGCTGCGGATCTTTTCGTAAGCTTGAGTTTCGGCTTCGAGTCGATCCCTCTTTTTCTCGCTCATGCGGTAGGCCGCCAGTTCTGCCAAGTAGCTCTTAAGAATCGTCTGGCTGAAATTGAACGGAATGCCGTTCTTCTTTAGGTCTTTGGGGAATTGCTCCAAAATTCCGTCGTATACCTCTTTGCGGTACGCGGCCCCGGCTTCAAGTTTAGCGGGTAAATCGGGGTGACGTGCCACCAATCGTTTCAGCGAGTCAGTGCTGTAGAGCCAATGGAAATTTGATTTCGGATCCTCTACAAGGGAAAGGGCAGACGGCGGGGGTTCTTTAAATATACTGAAGTCAGGATCCGGACTTAAGTAGGACTGTTCGATAAAGTAGGCGGTCGCAGAAAGGGTTTCGTTTTCGGGCTCGCCAAAACATGGTGTGGCCCAGGCAATAACGAAGGCTACGAATAGGATTTTAAGACAAACAGCCACTCCTCCCTATCGGCTAAAAGTGCTTTGAAATTGAATGGTTGTTTGGGGCGAAGAGGCGGTCAAATCATTCCGAAACAGATTCAATTATAGGCCGCCCTAAACTGCGGCAAACCTCAGACCCAATTACCCCTTCGTTTCGTCGATCATCTTTAGCAGTTCCGCTTTGAGTGACGCGTTGCACGTAACGAAGCTCGTGCCGCGTATGCTTTCGGCGCCTTCTAGGGTGAAATATTCGCCCCCTGATTCTTTAACGATCACGGCTAGCGGAGCTACGTCCCAAATCGAAACCAGCGGATCGATCATGGCGTCAATGGCGCCCCGCGCCACCATGGCGTGACCAAAGCAATCGGTGTAGCCGCGGTAGAGTTCTGACTTTTCTTGAATGGCCTTGAGCAGGTTCATTTTATGCGCTGACTCAAAGCAGTTTACGTCGCCGCCGGCGATGATGGCGGTGTCGACGTCGCGTACCGGCGAGGCATGAATTTGCACGCCGTTGCAATAGGCGCCCATGCCGTGGGCGGCCGAATAAATTTCATCCAACGCGGGTAGGGCCATCACCCCTAAAACAGGGGTGCCTTTGTGCAGAAGGCCAAGCAGCGTTCCCCATAGCGGAATGCCGCGGATAAAGCTGCGGGTGCCGTCGATAGGGTCAATGGTCCAGACAAACTCGCGGTCTAGACCGGTGTTCTCAAACTCCTCACCTAAGATCCCATGTTCTGGATATCTTTGGCCTATTTCGTGACGTATGAACTCTTCCGTTTTGCGGTCAGCGACGGTGACCGGCGTCATATTCTCTTTCATTTCGATGAGAATCTTTTGTCGAAAGTAAGAAAGGGCCAGGTTTCCTGCCCGTTCCGCAATGTCTTGGGCCGATTTTAAAAGCGCTTCGCCTAAATTCATTTGGCTAGAGTAACCGCATCACCCCCCGCTCGAAAATCTCAAAGTAATTGAAGTGTTCTATTGAACTGACCCGATTTTGCCGTTAAAACGCCATCAAAAAGAGAGGTTAGATTTCATGGCAAAAATTCGAGTAGGCATTAACGGATTTGGACGAATTGGCCGCATCACCGCCCGATTGCTCTCTAGCAATCCCGCCTTTGAGCTGGTCGGCGTCAACGACCTCTCCTCAATTGAGCAGATGGCTCACCTTCTCGCCTACGACTCGGTTCATGGTCGCTTTCGTGGCGAAGTGAAGATTGAGGGCGCTAACCTCAGCCTTAATGGCCAGCCGGTGCAAACCACCGCCGCCCGTGATCCCTTAGAAATCCCTTGGAAAAAAGTGGGGGCCGACATTGTTTTCGAATGCACCGGCGCCTTTACCGATTATGTAGGGGCCGCCAAGCATTTATCGTCGGGGGCAAAAAGGGTCGTGGTTTCGGCGCCGGTAAAAGACACCGATAAGATTCGCACCTTCGTTTATGGGATTAATCACGAAAGTTACAACCCAGAAAAAGATGTGGTGGTCTCTAACGCCTCTTGCACCACCAACTGTCTGGCGCCCGTGGTTAAGGTGCTGCACGACAATTTTAAAGTGACCCGTGGCTTGATGACCACCATTCACTCTTACACCAACGATCAACGCACTTTAGATCTAGTTCACTCCGACTTTCGGCGCATGCGGGCCGCCGCGCTGAACATGATTCCTACCTCTACCGGAGCCGCGCAGGCGGTGACCTTGGTGATCCCTGAATTAAAGGGAAAGCTCACCGGAACTTCGGTGCGGGTGCCGACGCCAAACGTTTCGCTCGTCGATTTCGTAGGTGATTTGGGCCGGGCCGTGACCGTAGAAGAGGTGAATCAAGCCTTTATCAACGCCGCAGAAAAAGGGCCGCTTAAAGGTGTGCTCAAAGCCGTGAAAGCGCCGTTAGTGTCGAGTGATTACATTGGTGACCCGGCCTCGTCGTCGATCGATCTCGGCTGCACGATGGTGATCGATGGCACAATGGTAAAAGTTTTGAGTTGGTACGACAACGAAACTGGCTTTTCGCAGCGCATGCTCGACCTCGCCCAATTTATGAATTCTAAAGGCGGGGTTTGATGATCAAGTCGGTTCGTGAGCTTGAGCTGAAAGGCAAACGAGTTCTCGTTCGCGTCGACTTTAACGTGCCGCTAAAAACTGAAGCCGATGGTGAGTTTAGTGTCGTGGACGATCGCCGCATTCAAGGCGCGCTGCCCACCATTGAGTTTATCGTTAAGGCTGGCGGCCTCGTTATTTTGGCTTCGCACTTAGGCCGTCCCGATGGCAAAGCCGTAAAAAAATACAGCATGGAGCCGGTGGCCGACGCCCTTCGTCACCTTCTAAAAAAAGACATCATTCTTACTGACGATTGCGTGGGTGACGGCGTGCGTGGGGTGATTCGTACCATGCGCGAAGGCGACGTGATGCTGCTCGAAAATCTGCGTTATCACGCCGGAGAAGAGGCCAACTCGGTTGATTTTGTGAATCAACTCAAATCGCTTTGCGACGTTTACGTGAGTGATGCGTTTGGTACGCTCCATCGGGCGCACGCTTCTACGGCCGGCTTGCCGGAGCTGATGGAAGACAAAGCGATGGGTTTTTTGGTGGAGAAAGAGCTCGAGTTCTTAACCCCACTTCGCGACAATCCCAAGCGTCCCTTTGCGTTAGTGGTGGGCGGCTCAAAAGTGTCGGACAAGATGGGCGTGCTCGAGTTTTTTATCAATCGGGTTGATTGCATTCTGGTGGGCGGCGCCATGGCGTACGCTTTTCTTTCGGCACAGGGCAAGGCCATCGGCAAAAGTTTATGTGACCACGCGCAAGTGCAGCTGGCGACGCGGCTTTTAAAATCGGCGGCGGTTCGCAACGTTAAAATACTACTTCCGCTCGATCACATCGTGGCCAAAGATCCCAAAAATTCCAACCCTCACCAGACTACGGCCGGCGTCGACATTGGCGACGATTGGCTTGGCGTCGACATTGGCCCGCACACTATCGCGACCTACCGAGAGGCCTTAGTCGGCATGCAGACTATTTTTTGGAACGGTCCGATGGGTATTTTTGAGGTCGCCGAGTTTTCAAATGGAACGCGCGAGATGGCTAAGGCCATTGGCGCCACGGCGGCTTTAAAGTTGGCCGGAGGCGGCGACGTGGCGGCGGCCATCGAAAAATCTGGGCAAGAGGCCGCTTTCGATTTCATCAGCACCGGAGGCGGAGCCACGCTAGAGTTTTTAGAAGGCAAAACGCTACCTGGCCTTAAGGCTTTGGAACGAGTCACCCGGAAAGTTTAATCTATGCACAAGCGTATCCCCATTTTTGCCGCCAACTGGAAGATGAATAAAAAACGCGGCGAGGTGGCGCCTTATGGCGAAACCCTGTCGGTGGCCCTTGATTCCATTTCAGGCTTTTCGAAAGCGGCAGCACAGGTGCTGGTCTTCCCCCCGGCGATTTACCTAGAGGCATTAAAGCAGGCCACGGTGGCGGGCTCGATTGAAGTGGGGGCTCAGCACACCGGCATTGCCGAGTCTGGTGCTTTTACGGGTGAACTTTCTCCCGCGCAGGTTGCGGATTTGGGTTTGAGTTGGGCACTGGTCGGCCATTCCGAGCGGCGCCATGTTTTTCACGAGTCGGATGATGAGGTTGCCACCCGCCTTAAATGTGCTCTTGGGCAGGGGTTAAAAGTTGTTTTCTGCGTGGGCGAAACCCTTGCTGAGCGGCGGGCAAACCAAACTTGGGGTGTGATCGAGCGGCAGCTTACGGTTTTAAGGAATCTGGCCGGGGTTTCGCCAGAGAATCTGGTGGTGGCTTACGAGCCGGTTTGGGCCATTGGCACCGGCGAAACGGCCACTTCAGGTCAGGCGCAAGAGGCGCACGCGCGAATTCGCGAGCTTTTGTCCCGGTTTTTTGGCGAGAAAGCGGCTGCCTATAGGGTGCTTTACGGGGGCAGCGTTAAGCCCGATAACTCGGCCGAATTGATGGCCCAGCCCGATGTGGATGGATTATTAGTCGGCGGGGCCAGTCTGGACGCAAGAGCATTTGCCGAAATCATCCGTAATGGGTTAGGCTCAGCGGTTTCAAAGAGGTGATCCCTTGACGTTGTTGATTGTACTTCACGTGACGGTCTGTATTTTTTTGGTCTGCGTGATTTTATTGCAGCCCGGTAAGTCTGATGGAGGCATTGGGTTTGGCAGCTCGAGCCAAAGCATCTTTGGTAGCAAGGGCGCCGGCAATTTTTTAACTAAAACCACGTCGTTCGTGGCGATTGGCTTTTTGCTGACGAGCTTTGTTTTGACTCGCTCGCGCATCAAAGAGTACACAAGCAGCGTCATCAAGGCGAACGCCGCGGGGGCAAAAGTTCCGGCGCCGGCAATGCCCGGTGTTCCCGGTGCGGATGCCAGCAAAGCCGATCCGGCGGCGAAAGCGGCTGGCGTAGAAGCGAATAAAGCGGAACCCGCAAAACCTGTGGTTCCTGCAAAAGCACCTGAACAGAAGAAGTAAGGCGCGGTTAGTAGAGTTTGGCCCTGGTTAAGGGCGAGTCCGTTCTTAGCGAGGATGGTGGAATGGTAGACACGCATGTTTGAGGTGCATGTGCCGAAAGGTGTGGGGGTTCAAGTCCCCCTCCTCGCACCAGCTCAGCTGAGTTGGGTTATTGATACTCTCCGTCTCTGAATTGATCGGCGGTATTTTCCCGTGACTTTGGCAGGACCTTTTAAAAAGTCCCCGGTCATGGTCAAGGCGCCGCGGAACCTCTTAGAATTTTCTACCAAAGCTACTGAAAAATAAATTCAAAACGCTAGGCAAACACCCCACTCAAATAAGGGTGGGGTTTAGCTTTTCATCCTGGTGCTTGGGCAGAGTTCAGTATCGTGGAGGCGCAGCTTATTTTGCCACGACCCTTTTCACCTTTCGCCGTCATTGCGTCTATGGAAAAGGAACACAAGGGAAAAAGACTCCCCTGACAAGAGCTAGGCCCTTGTTTTTTGGTCGTCCTACGTTGTTGTTC